>CAZNXK010000011.1:4661-19217 GCA_964576835.1 uncultured Treponemataceae bacterium
ATGATGGAGAAGAAGCCCTTCTTGACCTCCCCGCCGTACCAGGTGCCGCCTATCACGCAGACCTTTTCCTTGAGGTTAAACGCCACGTAGACCTCGGAATTGAGCTTGTGCTCCTTCCACGCGGGGTCGGTGGTCTTGCAGGCGTGTACGGTCACGAAATCGGGCTTGAAGTTTTCCAGCTCCTCGGCGGAGGGTCGGATGAACATGTTCTTCACGAAGTGCGCGAACCAGGCTACCTCGGTTATGATGCGTATGGCTATCCGGGTATCGGGGTTCGCGCCGCAGAAAGCGTCCTGCACGTAGACTTTCTTGCCGGAAAGCTGCTTGGTGGAATTCTTGTACAGATCCGCCCAGACGGCCTCGGAAATCGGCTTGTTGTCCGAGCCCTTGCGGCCCGGGCCTGCCCACCAGATGTTGCCCCTGTTCTGAGGCTCGTCGACGATGTACTTGTCCTTGGGCGAGCGCCCGGTAAAGACGCCGGTATCGACAGTGACCGCTCCCAGGTTCGTCACGAAAGCCTTGTCGTAGCCGCTCAGGTCCCCGGCTGTTTCGTGAGCGAACAGCTCCTCGAAGCTGAGGTTATGATAACAAGCCGCCACATCGGTAATTCCATAACCGGACAGATCGATTTTTTTCACCCTGTGTATCCTCCATAATCCAAATGTGGCCCGATTTTACAACCAAGCAGGATGAAAGACAATACGGAGGCCATGCTCCCCGCCTCAGTTCCTGAGCAGCCCGTCCATCGAGACCGTGACGAAGAAGATCGACTCGGGAATCACCACCTCCGCCAGCGATCGGGAAGGTCTCTGCCTGAGTGTGTAGTTGACATCAGTGGTTATCTTCCAGATTTTAAGCGAAAGCCCGCCGGTCGCGCCCCAGCCCAGCTCGGAGGTTCCGTCGCGAAGCACTACGCTTCCCTCGGCCCCCGCCCTGAGCGCGACGAGGTTGAACAGCCAGACCTCGGCCACCGGCATCAAACGGGCATACAATGTCGCCCGGTCGGGGAACACGTCGTTCACTTGCTTGAGGGCGACGAAGGCCTTACCCCCGAGGAACGATGCGGTCAGGGTCTGCTCGATGTAGATCGGGGCCGCGAAGCGGGTGAAATCCATGGTATCACGGTCGAACCAGTACTGAGGCTCGGTCGACCAGGAAGCCAGTCCGTCCCAGACCAGGGTGCCGGTTCGGTTCCGCAACACCGCTCCGAGGAAGCCCCCGAAGGCCATCGCGGACTCCTTGAAGTAATCAGGGTTCGTGAATTGCGTGTAATACTCGCGCTCGAGCTGTGCCACGGACACGCCGAGCCCGAGAGCGGCGGTCGGAGAGAGAGCGAGGCCGGCCTGCAGGCTACCGCCTGTGTACTTCGAGAATTGGTTGCCTTCCTGCGCGTACAAGAGGCCAGGCAAGGCGGTATCCTGGACGACCGAATCGCCCCACGATGCCGTCGTCATCTCCGCTCCGAGTCCCAAGCGTTGCCCGATCGGGTACAGATATCCCTGGCTCTTGCCTTCCCGCTTCTCGTTGACGCCCCAAAGCAGGTCAGTAGTCCGCTCGATGAGCTGGCCGCTGTTGTTCTCGTCAGAAAATCCATCGGTGTGCCAGCCTCTAGACTGGGAATAGTACACCCTGTCCTTCTCCATTCCCCCGAGGTAGGCGGGGTTGTAGTAGCTCACGTAACGTTCCGGCACCACCTTGAACTTGGCCGACGCGGAGGCCAGCTTGTCCAAAAATGCCTGCGCGACCGCGTTTTTCGGGTCTATGCGCTTGGCCGCCGCGAGCTCCTTCTTGGCCTCGTCCTTGTTGCCTTTGTCCAACGCCGCGATGCCCTTGGACAGGGCGACCACCGAGGCGGCGTCACCCTCTTTCGCGGCGGCAAGCGTCTGTTCTGTCTGCTTTGAAACCGTCGCCTTGAAATGTTTGAGAAGCGACTTGCCGAAGTAGGCGCCTATGTACGCGTACTTGCCGCCCGACTCTGTCAGCTGGTCGTTCCAGACGACAACGCCCGTCTCCACGTCGACCATCGAGAGGCTCACGAGCAAGGGGCCGCCCATGTCGGTTATCGAGCCGGACACGAGGAACTGCACCGACAGGAGCCTGCCCATCTCCAACTGGGCAGCGGGGTCGGTCAGGCCGCTCATGGAGAACTCCATCTCCTCGAGAATCCTGTTGCGCTGCTCGCGGTCGACGAGCTTGACCTGCGGAGCCTTCCTGATCTCGAAGGCCACGATCTCGACGAAACCCTTGCCGAGATAGGCATACGACGGGTTGGCTGAATTGACGACGAAATCGCTGAGCGCGACGGTCGCCGGGGCCTGGGCCCACAGGGGCGCGAGGACGGCGAGGGCGAGCAGGGCGACGAAACACGGCCTTGCCGGGTTAAGACGCATTGTCTACCTCCACATTACCTGATGGCAATAAGGATACACGGCTTTGGCCGGAACGCAAGGGGTTGATTGCGAGGAAAGACCCTACGGAGTCTTAGCCTGTACGGTATCGGCTTTCTTGCCGAGCAGGCCGGCCGTGTCGAGGACGGCACGGACCTCGTCAATCGAGACGAGGTCAGGATCGGCGAGCAGCTCCGCGGCAAGCGCCATGTCGGCGAAACCGTGCTGGATTGCCAATTTCAGGGACTCAAGCCCGCCTTTGGCATCCGCCGCGACTGTCAGCTTCAGGCGGGCCAGGGCGAAGAAGGCTGACGGGTCGTCCGGCGCTTTGGCGGTAATCGCCGTGTACGAGTCGATGGCGTCCGCGAAGCGGCCGGCCCGCTCGCGCGCCGCGGCCAGGATCCTCAGGGCTTCCACCGAATCGGGGTTGGCCGCGACATGACGCTCTATGTACGGCAGGGCAGCCTCGCTCTCGCCCCCGGCCGCCAGCAGCAGGCCCTTGCGGAACGAAGCAGCCAGGTCGTCGGGCCTGACGGCGAGGATGGCGTCGTAGCGGGCCATGGCCTCGGAGCGGCGGCCGGCGGCGTCGAGGAGGACGGCCAGGTTGAAGGCGCTCGCC
This sequence comes from uncultured Treponemataceae bacterium, assembly GCA_964576835.1. GTDB lineage: Bacteria > Spirochaetota > Spirochaetia > Treponematales > UBA12059 > SZUA-370. Next base: position 7,668 of record CAZNXK010000011.1, read on the forward strand.
GCGTCTCCTCCGTTGAGGACGACGACGCGCTCGTAGACGGCTATCGCCTCGTCGTCGCGGCCGGCCTTGTGCAGGGCGTAGGCCTTGATGGACAGAACCGCGGCGTTGTCAGGGTCGGAGGCAAGGTAGTCGTCGCTCCTGGCTACGGCCTCGTCGTATTTGCCGGCTTCCGCCAGGGCGCGCGAGAGGTTGTAGCTGGCGACGCCCTGGCCGGGATCGAGGGCGATGGCCCGCGACCAGGCGTCGCCCGCCTTGTCCCATCGGCCGATTTCGGCCCAGGAGTTGCCCAGCTCCGTCCAGCCTGTCGCCTGCCTGCGCGACTGGTCGGTGGCGCAGGAAGTCACGGCCGCCATCAGCGCGAGCAGCGCCATGGAAAAAACTATTGAATGACGACGAACCGCCTGACCACTTGCGGTCATCGCCTGAGCACCGTCTCTTCTATCGTCCGTATCTGCGCCCGGTAGAGGCTGGCGATGCTCGAGCCGTAGTCGGCTATCAGCTGTATCATGTCGCGCGGCGTATCGTCGATGTCCTTGCCGTTGATGCGGTCGCCCGCATCGCCCAGGCCCGGCATGATATAGGCCATCTCGTTGAGGGCGGGATCCATCCACAGCGTGTAGACCGTCATGTTCTCGACCGCCCGCACGGCGCGCAGGGCCCCCTTGAGCGCCGATATGATCGTCAGGAACTTGACGGAGCGGGGCTTGACCCCGAGGTCGAGGATGTACTTGACCACGGTCACCAAGCTGCCGCCGGTCGCGTTCATCGGGTCGGCGAATATCAGGTCCTTGCCGTCTAGTTCCTCGGGGCGGAAATACGAGCGGTCCAGGTCGAGGACGTACTCCATCGTCGACTCGTTCTTCGTGTCGTCGCGCTTTATCTTGAACAAGGCGAAGGGCGTCACGTAGCCCTTTGACGAAAACTCCTGGATTTCCTTCGAGAGTATCATCGACGGCAGCAGCGCTCCGCGGAGCATCACGCACATCACGGTGTTCTCGATGCGGTCGTCGATGTTGGGAATCTTGTGCACCGCGTAGTTCTGCACCGGCACCGTGACAGGCGTCCGCGGTATCAGGTAATTCTTGTTTTCGCTCTTGGCGCCGCCGAAGGCCAGGCCGAACAGCAGCTCGTACGCGCGCTGGGTATAGTAGGTGAATTCCTGACGCTGCGTGTTGATGTCGCGGAGCTTGGCTATCAGCCTCGAGGCCTCGCCGTGATGCTCGGGAGCCGTCTCGAACGAGTAGACCTTGATGCGCGGCTCGGCCTTGCATATTTCCTGCATCAGGCCGCCCATCTCGTTGTACAGCGCGATGAGGCTGGTTTCTTCCTTCTTGCGCTCGCCCTCGCCGCGGGCGGCCGAGAGTATGCTGAACGAAAACATGGCCTTGCGGTAGAGGCCGTTCATCTTCTCTATCATTTCCCTATCGACGTCGGTCAGGTAACCGTCGAGATCCTGGGCCTTGAGCACTATCCTGTTCATCGCTTCCCTCCAGCGCCGCGCGTAGCGGCCGTCTCGTCGACGGCCCTCAGGCCCTGCGGATTACTTCGCCCATCGCGCCGTTGCCTATGCCGACCGCGTTGCCCTCGTCGAAGTCCAGGTGGCATTCGAGCGCGTAGCTCGGATTGACGCGGCAGATCACGTTGAGGAAAATCGCACCGCGCTCCCCGGGGACTTTGAGGTCGACGATCTCGTTGTCCTTGACGCCGAACTTGGCGGCGCTGACCGGGTCGAAGTGGATGTGGCGCTTGGCCACGATCAGTCCTTGGCTTTTCTTTACGCTTCCCTTGGGACCGACTATCTCGAACGGGGTGGAACCGTCGAGCCTGCCTGACTCGCGCGTCGGGCATCCGGGCACGCCGAGCCTGAACATCTCGCTGGCCAGGATCTCGCACTGGGTTTCCTTGCGCTCCGGCCCGAGGATGCGGACCTTGTCAATCGAGCCCTTCGGCCCCTTGATCGTGACGGTCTCGTCGCAGGCGAACTGGCCGGGCTGCATCAGGTCCTTGGTCCTGGTCAGCTTGTGGCCGGGGCCGAACAGGGCCTCGACATCGGCGGCGCACAGGTGCATGTGATGGTTGGACAGATTGATGAGGACCCTGGTCTCGGGCATGGTATCTCCTGGTTGCCGCTGGCGCGGCGGGATGGTATGGCGGGACGCGCTCCCCGGCCGGGAACGCGTCGGCAGAGTATAGCAAAGAGCGGGGAAATTGTCACGGAGAAGTAATGCAGAGGGCTTTAGAATATTTTGCAGTAAATGTAATACTGCTCTTGATTTTTCAACCCAGCTATGATATTATGCAGTGTATGGTTTACTGCAAGACATATTTGCTGAAAAACATCGCGACAATCCAATCCGGATATGCCCTGCGAAGCAAGGCTCCGGAAACTCCAAACGGCACCATGTCGCTTCTTCAAACGAAAGACCTGGGTTCAGCAGGAATCGATTGGCAAAACCTGCTCACCATGAACCCGCTCAATAAGCGAAACCCATATTTCTTGAAAAAGGGCGACGTCATATTTCTGGGGAAAGGCACACACATAAAGGCGCATGCAATCACCGCAACTCCCGAGAATGTAGCCGCCGGGCCTCAATTCTTCGTCCTGACCCTTATACACGGAATACTACCAGAATACTTGGCGTGGTATATCAACTCAGTCCATGGCCAGAAATACTTCTGGACCTTTGCCGGATCCAGCATCCTGGTCAACGTGACCAGGGAAGTATTGGAAAACTGCCCTGTCTACCTTCCATCCCTTCGGGACCAAGCCAGTATTTCCAGTCTCGATCTCGCGACGAGGACAGAAAAGCAGCTTGCTTTGGAATTATATATGAAGCGGCAAACTATGATCGAGAAAATCATCCTTCAAAGGATGGGGAATTAAGCTATGAAGCTCGACGCCCGCCAAAAAAACGATGCTCCACCCACGGAAGTCCTTGCCATACCCGCACGCATGAGGTATGCTTGTATAAGCGAACCCGCCGCGCCTCTGCTTGCATGCGTAATCCGGTGGGTGTTTTTTTGCCCGGAGGGTTTGCATGGAGTATGCTAAGCCCCCGCTCTCCTTGGACCAACAGGCGGAACTGCTTATTTCAAGAGGTCTGCAAGCCGACAAGGCAGAACTCCTGGCATCTTTGGAACACGTCAATTATTACAGGGCAAGCGGATACCTCTTTCCATTCCGGAACCAGGATGACTCGTTCAGGCCGGGAACCTCCCTGTCCCTCCTCACGCGAATCTACGACCTGGACCGCAAGCTCAGAAACCTGATCCTCCTCGCCATGGACACAATCGAAGTGTCCATCCGAACGACCATATGTTACACGTTTACGCTTGGTCACGGCCCGTTCGGGTATGTGGAACAATCCAACCTTCCGGGAATAGACATCCAAGCCCATCGGAAACTGCTCGATAGTGTCGATACGGAATCCAGGCGAAGCAGGGAAGAATTCGTAGAACATTTCTTCGCGAGATACGGAGACACCCACCCCATGCTTCCTCTCTGGATGGCCGTGGAAATACTGTCCTTCGGTACGCTCGTCAGTCTGTACCGAGGATTGGGCAATGGCGAGAAGCAGGCAGTGGCTAGACGCTATGGCGTGCCGGACGTGGTCCTGACATCATGGATAGTCGGACTGAACGGCGTCCGCAACGTCTGCGCCCACCACGGAAGGCTGTACAACCGAAGGCTCGGCTACCAGTTCCTGCTCCCCAACGAGAGGAAATACCCGCATTGGCATCGTCCAGTCAGGATTCCCAACAACTCCACGTTTTCGGCGCTTTCAATTTGCGCGTACCTCATGGACCGGATCGACACGTCGAGCGACTGGAAGAGCCGCGCCAGGGATGTATTGAGGCACTACGTGGATATCGAGACGGTCAGGCACAGCCTTCCCGAGCGGTGGGAACAATCGACTCTATGGCTACAGGCACGGGGGATAGTATGAATCAGTCAGAGCAGACGACGCAACAAGAGATAGACTCGGTCATCTGGGCGGCGTGCGACACGTTCAGGGGCCTCGTCGACGCCGCGGAATACAAGAACTACATCCTCGTGATGCTGTTTCTCAAGTACATTTCCGACGTCTGGTCCGAGCACTACGAAAAGCTGATGGAGCAGTTCGGCGACGACGAGGAACGCATCCGCCGCCGCCTCGACCGCGAGCGCTTCAAGCTCCCCAAAGGCTGCGGCTTCAACGAACTCTACGCCCAGCGCCAGGCCAACAACCTGGGCGAGCTCATCAACGTCGCGCTGGAACAGATCGAGGATACCAACAAGGAGAAGCTGCAGGGCGTATTCCGCAACATCGACTTCAATTCGGAATCCGCGCTCGGTCAGACCAAGGACAGGAACGCCCGGCTCAAGAACCTCCTCGAGGACTTCAACAACCCGAAACTCAACCTGCGACCGTCGCGTACCGGCAAGCTCGACGTCATCGGCAATGTCTACGAGTACCTGATTTCCCGCTTCGCCGCCGGGGCGGGCAAGAAGGCGGGCGAGTTCTACACCCCCGCGGAAGTATCTGAATTGCTGGCTGAATTGCTCGACCCCAAACCCGGCGAGCGAATATGCGACCCCGCGTGCGGCTCTGGCTCCCTCTTGATCAAGTGCGGCAACCAGGTCAAAAAAAAGGGATCCAACGACTTCGCGCTCTACGGCCAGGAGATAAACGGTTCCACCTGGGCTCTGGCCAAGATGAACATGTTCCTGCACGGCATGGACTCGGCGCGCATCGAATGGGGCGACACCATCAGGAGTCCCAAGCTGCTCGAAAAAGATACCACCATGAAGTTCGAGGTGGTGACGGCCAATCCACCCTTCTCCCTCGATAAGTGGGGCGCCGAAGAGGCGGGCGCCGATGCCTACAACCGCTTTCACCGCGGCATGCCTCCCAAGTCCAAGGGCGACTACGCGTTCATCAGCCACATGATCGAGACCATAACCCTGGAAAACGGCCGGGTAGGCGTCGTCGTACCGCACGGCGTCCTGTTCCGCGGCGGCGGCGAAGGCAAGATCAGGCAGAAGCTTATCGAGGAGAACCTCCTCGACGCCGTGGTCGGCCTGCCCGCCAACCTCTTCTACGGCACCGGCATCCCCACGGCCATCCTGGTGTTCAAACGGAACCGCAAGGATACCGACGTGCTGTTCATCGACGCGAGCCGGGAATTCCAGGACTTCAAGAACCAGGTCAAGCTCAGCCAGGACAACCTGGACAAGATCGTCGACACCTACCGGAAACGGAAGGTCATCGACAAGTACAGTTACCTTGCCTCCCTCACGGACATACAGGGCAACGACTACAACCTGAATATCCCGCGCTACGTCGACACCTTCGAAGAGGAAGAAGACATCGACATTCCCGCCGTGCAGGCCGATATAGAGTCGCTGGAATCTGAATTGGCGGCACTACGGAAGAAAATGGCCGGGTACCTGAAGGAATTGGGGTACTAATGTGCTGAACAGAAAAGCGAAGGAAACCGGCTACAGGAATACGAGAGTCGGCTGGATACCGGCGGATTGGAGTTGCGAACGGGCTGACTCATCGGTTTCCTGCAGCAACAAAAAGGGAGACAATGAATTACCGCTATATTCTGTAACCCTCGATTCGGGCTTGATCAGGCGCGACTCTCTAGACAGAAAAATCGATTCAGAACTGGAAGGCGAGGATTGCCTCTTGGTTAAAAAGGGCGATCTAACCTATAACACCATGCGCTTGTGGCAAGGCGCCATTGGTCTGGCGGAAGAGGACTGCACCGTCAGTCCCGCGTACGTCGTCATCAAGCCTGGCAAGCAAACGTTCCCCAAGTTCCTATATTATCTTTTCAAGACTCCATTATACCTGTATCTTTTCAAGTCATATTCGTATGGGCTTACGAACGATCGCCTTCGCTTATATCCTAAAGACTTTTCAATGATACCGCTCGTGAAGCCTTCCATCCCCGAACAAAAAAAAATCGCCGAGATTCTTTCCACCTGGGACGCGGCGATAGAAAAACTGGAAAAGCTGATAGCGCTACAGGAAAAAAGGAAACGGGGATTGATGCAGCAGCTTCTGACGGGGAAGAAGAGGTTGCCGGGATTTGGGAAAGCTACCAGTAACAAAAATTCAATACCTGCAGGATGGTCAAAAAAGGCTCTAATTGAGCTTGGAAATTTTTCAAAAGGTACTGCCGTGTTGAAAGACAAGCTGCAAAATAGCGGGATACCCTGCATTCTTTATGGGGATCTATATACAAAATATAACTACACTATCAACAAAATCCAGAGCTATCTTGAAACAGAAACATACAACGTTGATGCTATTGTCAGATATGGAGATGTTTTATTTGCAGGATCTGGTGAAACTGCTGAAGAAATAGGAAAATCAGCAGTAATACTATCGAAAGATCCAATAATAATCGGTGGAGACATTATAATTCTGTCAAATCACGATCAGGATCCTATTTTTTTAGGTTTTGCATTGGAAAGTCATCCAGTAAGAAAGCAAAAGTCACTTACGGGCCAAGGACATTCTATCGTTCATATCTATTCGAGTTCATTACAAAATATTGAGGTATTATTACCATCCGTAGAAGAACAAAGCAGAATAGGGGAAATACTGCAATCAACTGAAGAAATGATCAATACAAGTAAACAAATATTAAATACACACAATAAACAAAAACAAGCTCTCATGCAAAAACTTCTATCGGGTGAAGTAAGGGTTAAGCACGGACAGTAAAACACAAGGAGCTTGCCGCGATGTCAGAATATCAGGAAGACTTCATATCCGTCATTCCCGCCCTCAAACAGCTGATCAACCTGGGCTACGAGTACGCGAGCCCCGAGGAGGCGCTGGAACTGCGCAACGGCAAGCTCCATCAAGGCGTCCTCGACAGCATCCTGCGGAAGCAGCTCCAGAAGCTCAATTCGTTCACCTTCAAGGGCAAGACCGACGAGTTTTCGGAATCCAATATAGACAAGGCTATACAGGAACTGCGTGACGTTCCCTTCGACAACCTGATGACCACCAACGAGCGGGTGTACGACCTCCTGACGCTCGGCAAGAGCTTCGAGCAGACCATCGATGGATACACGCGCAGTTTCTCGCTCAGGTATATCGACTGGGACAATCCCGGGAACAATGTGTTCCATGTCTGCGATGAGTTCGTCATAGAGCGCCGCCTGAGCCACCAGAGCAGGCGCCCCGACATGGTGCTGTTCGTCAACGGGATACCCTTGGCGGTCGTCGAGTGCAAGCGGCCGGACAAACCAAAATCGGCGCGGGAAGCCGTAAGCCAGCACCTGCGGAACCAGGGCGTCGATGAAATCCCGCATCTGTTCGTCTACTCCCAGCTCCTCCTGGCCGTCAACCAGAACGACGCGCTCTACGCTACCGCCGGCACGCCCGAGAAGTTCTGGTCGGTGTGGAAGGAAGCGTACTCCACGAGCGATCAAGCGGAACTCGAAGCATCCATAAACCGCCCGCTGAGCCGGGAAGCGTCGGCACGGGTGTTCTCCGGACGCAAGGAATGGCAACGCGACCGGATGGAGGCCATCTGGAACCAGGGGGCGCGCCTGCCGACGGCCCAGGACAAGGCGATATTCAGCCTGCTCCGCAAGGAACGGCTAATCGAACTGACCTGGCGCTACGTCGTCTTCGACAACAAGGAAAAGAAGGTACCCCGCTACCAGCAATACTTCGCCATCCGCGAAACGCTGGCCAGGGTCTCCGCCGTGCAGGGCGACCTGCCCCGGCAGGGCGGCGTCATCTGGCACACGACGGGATCGGGCAAGTCCATAACCATGGTCCTCCTCGCCAAGGCTATCAGCCTCGAGACGACGATACGCGATCCCAAGGTCATCCTGGTGACCGACCGGGTCGACCTCGACGACCAGATCTACAAGACCTTCAGGAACTGCGGAAAGCAGGTCGTCAAGGCGACCAGCGGGGAGAACCTGTTCAGGCTGATAGAAGAGAACAAGGCCAGCGTGATAACCACGATAATAGACAAGTTCGAGGCGGGCCTCAGGAAGAACAAGCTCAAGTCGGAAGACAGGAACATCTTCATCCTCGTCGACGAAAGCCACCGCTCGCAGTACGGCGCCGCCCACGCCAGCATGAAACACGTCTTCCCGAACGCCTGCTATATCGGGTTTACCGGAACGCCCCTCCTCAAGAAGGAGAAAAGCACCGCGGCCAGGTTCGGCGGTTTCATCCATTCGTATACCATGGGCCAGGCCATAGCCGACGGGGCCGTCGCGCGGCTGGTCTACGAAGGCCGCATGAGCGAGCTCCACGGCGACCGCGCGCAGCTGGACCGATGGTTCGAACGCATAACCCAAGGCCTGAGCGACGAACAGCGGCTCGACCTCAAGCGGAAGTTCCGGCAGGAAGAGGAACTCGACAAGTCGGATGAACGCGTCAAGGAAATATGCTATGACATCATCCAGCACTTCTCCTCGACGTACAAGGGAACGGGGCTCAAGGGCCAACTGGCCGTTTCATCCAGAGCCGACGCCGTCAAGTACAAGAGGTACTTCGATGAATTCGGCGACGTCAGTACGGCGGTCATCATGTCGCCGCCCGACACCCGCGAGGGGCACACCGAAGTCGACGAATCGGAGATACCCGAGGTACAGCGCTTCTGGAAGTCGATGATGGACACGTACAGCAATCCGGGCAATTATCAGGACAGCTTGATCAGGCAATTCAAGCAGTCTGATACGCCCGAGATCATCATCGTCATCGACAAGTTGCTGACGGGTTTCGACGCGCCCAGGAATTCCGTCCTGTATATCGACAAGCGCCTGAAAGAACACAACATCCTGCAGGCCATAGCCCGGGTCAACCGCCTGTACGACGGCAAGGACGCGGGGCTGATCATCGACTACCGCGGCATCTTCGGCGACCTGAACGAGGCCATCGAGCTGTACAAGGCGCTCGAGGCGCAGGGCTTCGACAGGGACGACATCACCGGTACGGTCACCAATATCCTCGAGGAAATCAGGAACCTTCCGCAATACCACGCCAATGTCTGGCAAGTATTCAACAACGTTGAAAACAAGGCGGACAGCGAGGCGATGCAGCTACGGCTGGAACCCGAAGATATCAGGCAACGGTTCTACGACGCGTTGCGCGTATTCACGAACACGCTGCGCCTGGCGCTGGGGAACGCCCGGTTCCAGGATGAGACGCCACCGAAAACCATCGCCAGGTATAAAAACGACCTGAAGATGTTCCTGTCGCTCAGGAATGCCGTCAAGCAACGCTTCGGCGAGTCGGTCGATTATTCCGCCTACGAGAGCCAGCTCCGCAACATGGTCAATACATACATAGGCGCGGACGAGGTCAAACAGATAGTAGCGCCCATGGACCTGTTCAGCCTCGAGACCCTCGAACGCGAGCTGGAGGGGATAGAGGGCGACGCCGCGAAGGCTGACACCATCGCCTCGCGCATGAAGAAGACGATCCATGAGAAGATGCAGGAAGACCCGCTACTCTATAAAAAACTCTCGGAGATAATCAACGAGGCGATAGCCGAGCACCGGGCCAAGCGCCTGTCGGACGCGGAATACCTCAAGAAGATCCGCGAGTCGATGGAAGAAATGCGCGCGAAGGGCGGATCGGATATCCCCGAGGAATTGAAGGTCAACGCTAACGCCAGGGCATACTACCGGATCGTCGAAGAAGAATCGGCCAAAACTACGGCATCGGAGAAAACCGTTCCGTACGGAAGAAGCGTCGAAGCGGCGATTTCAATCGAAGGCATTATCCAGAGACTCAGGAAACGCGACTGGATCCACGATCAATCGGTCAATAATTCGATGTTCAACGAGATGGAAGACTACCTGATCTCGTACAGCAAGGCGCATGAGCTCGCCTGGGATTACGACGCGATAGACAGGATCATCGGGCAGGCCATGGAAGTGGCGAAAAGCCGTGAACTATAAGCTGCGATACGGTACCACCGAACTTGCATTCAGCCTCGACCGGACCGCGAGAAAAACGCTGGCGATTCACGTCTATCCCGACAGTCATATCGAAGTCGTCGCTCCCGATACTGCCTCGCTCGATTCCATCATCGGAAAAGTCAATAAACGCCGTAAGTGGATGTATCAAAAGCTTCTTGGTTTTTCTCGCCTTCCCCCGCTACAGCCCAAAGCACAATTCGTTACCGGAGAAACGTTCCGCTACCTCGGCAGGCAGTATACATTGATAGTAACGGAAGGCCGACCGAAGGTAAATCTTGTAAACGGCCATCTGCACTTATCCTGTCCAGCAAATTATTCCCGGGAGCGGCGGGAACTCCTCCTTGCATCGTGGTACAGGAAACGAGCCCGGGAAATTTTCTCGGGGCGTCTCATCGAGTGCGTGAGGAAAACATCGATCGTCGGGGTTGACGCAATACCCGTATGGAAAATCAAGGCAATGCCAAAACGCTGGGGCAGCTGTACCAGGGAAAAGAATATATATTTAAATCCAGAACTGGTCATGGCACCCAAAGGGTGCATCGACTACGTGATATGCCATGAACTCTGCCATATCATCGAGTACAACCATAGCGCCAGCTTTTTCGAACTACTGTCGAAGACTTTTCCGCACTGGAAAAAATTCCGGGATCAATTGAACGAGACTACCGACATGCGGATGGTCTAAAAATTGAAGTATCCTGTCTTAATCGCTATGCGCACCCGCCCGTCGCACCGTCATTGCTCGTTCATGGAAAGTACATTGTGTTAGCCGTCGCGGGGTGCAACGCGAGCAGTGCATACGACGCGAAACGTTGAGCATCGTAGGGTCCGGGGTATCCCCGGCCAGAAAAGTACAGCAAGGGGGTCTGGGGGATCTGCCCCCAGTCAGTCAAGTTAATGGTGATAAGCGCGCCTTGCGCGTGCCAAAGCGGGCCCCCGCGCCAGCTGGTGCATGGCCTTTCAGTTAACCCGAGCAAGCCTAACGGCGCGACGGGCGTGATACCAGGCTTGATGGACGCGGTTATTCGGCTTTCCTGGCGTCGATAATTACCAGTTGCGGGGTCTCGTCGTCCATGACGTTCGCGGACGTTCCACGTCCGCGCAATCGTTGGGCGCGCCATCCATGGCGCGCGGAGACCCCGCGGTCTTCAGGAAGCGTGCGTCTTATTCCGCTTTTCTTGCGTCAATAATTACCAGTTGCGGGGTCTCCTGGCCGTTCCAGTAGTTGCGCTGGAGGCGGAAGACGACGTCTATGAGGTCCGACTCGTCGAAGTCCTTGTTGTAGCGCTCCGCCGCGTTCCACCAGAGGGCGGGCCAGCGGTGGGCGCCGAAGTCCAGGATGAGCTTCAGGTGACTCTTCTCCTGCTTGCCGACTATGTCCACCTGCACGATGGGGACGCGCTTCGACAGGAAGACAAGCGGCGGGTTTCCCTCGCCGTAGGGCTCGAGGCGCTCGACCAGGTCGGCGAGAGACGGGGCCAGGTATTCATGGGGAAGCTCGGCGTCTATGTCGACGGTTTCCTCGCTCTGGTCTATGTCGACGGCCGACAAGTACTCGGCGGCCATGCGTTCGAAGTCCGGCCATTTATCGGCGG
>CAZNXK010000011.1:19255-35931 GCA_964576835.1 uncultured Treponemataceae bacterium
CTGAAGCCCGCCGCGGCGTCGTGGCCGCCGTAGTCGAAGAACAGAGCGGAACAGTATTCCAGCAAACCCTTGACGTTGAAGCCCCGGACGCTGCGGACAGACGCGACCGCGGTGCCGTCCGCCATGAAGGTGCCGGCGACGGCGGGAACCTTGAAGGTGTCGGCAAGGCGGCTGGCCACGATGCCGGTGATGCCGCGGAAGATGTCGGGCCGGCCGACGATGACGTATTTGCCTCCCGAAGCCGTGGCCGCCTCGCGGGCGGCGGGGTAGACGGCCTCCCAGCACTCCGCGCCCAATCGGCGGCGCTCGACGTTGAGGGCAAGGAGGGCGTCGGCCTGGTTTCCCCGGTCGGCCGCGTCGTCGGACAGCAACATCTTCACGGCGACGTCCGGCTTGCCCATCCTGCCTGCCGCGTTTATCACCGGCGTCAGCTGCCAGGCCGCGTCGTTGGAGCTTATCCGCCTGCCGACCAGGTTCTGCCTGGCGACGAGCTCGGCAAGCCCCTTGCGCGGCTTGCGGTTGAGGGCGGCAAGGCCCGCTTGGACGAGTATGCGGTTCTCGTCGCGGAGCGGCATCAGGTCGGCTATGGTCGACAGCGCGACGAGCTGGAGCGCGTCGTCGTCGGCTTTGCCGTCGGCCTTGCCGTCGGCTTTGCCGAAGCTTCCCGCCTTGCGGAGCGCGAACGTCGTAAAGAGGCTCGCGAACACGTCCAGCTCGCCAGCGGCCTTAAGCGAATACTTGCCCAGCTTCGACATTTCGGCGAGCCGCACGAGGCTGGCGCCGGCCGCCTGCGGGATTATCTTCCCGACGTCGGGACGCACGTCGTAGAAGTTGACCTCGGCCGCCTTGCCGAGCGCCTTGGCCAAGAGGCGCTTCTGTATCTCGCCGTCCCAGACGAATATCTGCCTGTCCTTGAGGAATGGCACGAGCCTCGTGCTGCCGAGCTCCACCATGCCTGGCACGATTGTCTCCGTTATCCTGCCCGATTCGACGAGGTTGGAAAGGCGGACGGCCTCTATGACGTAGGCGTCCTTCACAGGCCTGACGTTGAGCAGGGCGACCTGCTGCTTGTAGAGGCCGCTCTTCGCGAAGCGCAACGCCCAGGCCAGCTTGTACGCGACTCCGCATCCCGACAGGTCGCGGAAGGGATAGCCGCAGTCCTCCAGCTTTGGATCGATGACCGCGAGAGCCTGCGGCGGCGAGCCCGACTGGAGCACATGGTGGTCGACGATTATGACGTCGATGCCCTTCTCCCTCGCGTACTCGACCTCTGCGTGGTTGGAAATGCCGCAGTCCACGGTAATGACGAGGCTGCCGTAGTCGGCGGCGAATTCGTCTATAGCCGCCCGGGAAAGGCCGTATTTCTCGTCCTCGCTGGGCAGGCGGTAGGCGGCCGCAATTCCGAGCCCGGACAGGGCCTCGACCATCAGCGTCGTCGCCGAAACCCCGTCGGCGTCCCGGTCGCCGAAGACCAGGACCTTTTCCTCCTCGTCGGCCGCGAGCAGGATGCGGTCGACCGCATCCTCCATCTGGGAGAACAGGAACGGGTTGCGCAGGAAACGCGTGTCGTCCTCGAGATAGTAGAGCATGTCCTCTGGCGCCAGGACGCCGCGCCGCGCCAGTATCGAAGAGGACAACAGGTCGAGCCCGAAACGCTCGGACAGCTCGCGCACGGCCTGGGGGGAGACGTCCCGCTTGTTCCACCTCATAGCGCTGAAATTTCCTTGATGATCAGCGAGGCGGATGCCGGCTTTTCAGGCCCGATGGACAGGGCTCCGGAGACGAGATCCCATGCGGCATCGAGCGAGGCGGCATCCTTGCCGTATACCATGGCGACGGTATCGCCAGCCTCGACGAGCGAGCCCTTCTTCTTCTCGAAGATGAATCCGACGTCGGGAGCCACCGGGTCCGAGGTCCTGTTCCTGCCGACGCCAAGGTAGACTCCGGCGAGTCCTATCTTGAACGCATCAACCGACTGGATGAAGCCAGCCGCTGGGGCGCGGAGAGCGCGGACGTGGGCGGACCGGCAGTTTCCGTACAGCGACATCATCCGCTCGGAGTCGCCGCCCTGGGACTTCACGTTGCGGACGAAGAGGTCGAAGGCGCGGCCCGACGAGACCGCCTCTTCGCACTGTTTCGTCGCCGCGGCGACGTCGGGGCTGATTCCCGCGGCGACGAGCATCCAGGCGGACAGGCGATACGTCACCTCCATCAGGTCGGCGGGACCCTTGCCCCTGAGGCAGTCGATTGACTCCTCGACCTCGAAGAAGTTGCCCACCGTGTTGCCCAGGGGCTCGGTCATGTCGGTGATAACGCCGACTATGCGCTTGCCCATCGCCTGGCCGGTCTTCACGAGGCTCGAGGCGAGGCGCTCAGCGTCCGCGACGGTCTTCATGAAGGCGCCAGGGCCGCTCTTTACGTCGAAAACCAGGGCCTGTGCGCCTTCGGCCACCTTCTTGGACAGGATGCTGGCGGTTATGAGGGGCACGGACTCGACGGTGGCCGTCACGTCGCGCAGGGAATAGAGCTTCTTGTCGGCGGGCACGATGGCGTCGGTCTGGCCGGTCATCGCGAAGCCGTCACGCTGGATGTATTCGCGGAAGCGCTTCTCGTCGAGCCTGGTGGTGTAGCCGGGTATGCTTTCAAGCTTGTCCAGGGTGCCCCCGGTATGGCCCAGGGCCCTGCCCGACATCATCGGCACCTTGACGCCGCAGGCCGCGACGATAGGGGCGAGGATAAGCGATACCTTGTCGCCGACGCCGCCCGTCGAGTGCTTGTCGACGAACGGCCCGTCGATTCCCGACAAATCCATGGTCGTTCCGGATCGGAGCATCAGGTCCGTCAGATCGGCTGTCTCGCGGAAGCTCATGCCGCGGAAGAATACAGCCATCAGCCAGGAACTCACCTGGTACTCGGGCACGTCGCCCGACACGTAGCCATTGACGATGAACGCCAGCTCGTCGCGCGACAGCTCGCCGCCGTCGCGTTTCTTCATTATGATGTCCACGGCCCTCATCGCGGCCTCCTTACAGCAGTCCAGAATCGAGAGTCTTGAGAGGCGTACCGGCCGCCTTCCTCGCCAGGTCGAGCGCGCAGGCCTTGAGCGCCGACAGCGCGTCCCGGCCCAGCCCCACGCGGACGGCATCGCCGAACGACCTGCTTCCGGCGGCTTCCAGCCAGGCAAGCGCGCCTGCCGGCAGGGCGACGGCATCCTTTTCCGAGCCGGCGCACCTGGCGCACAGGTACGCTCCCGTCCGCCGGGAGTAGGAGTGTAGCGTATCGCGGGTCATTGCGCCAGCGCAGGACGAGCATTCGTCGCGGTCAGGAGACAATCCCATCAGCTCGAGCGCGCGCATCGCGAAGAGGGCAAGCGCCCGGTCGGTGGCCTCGGGTTCGCGCCTTCCGGAAGCCTCGTCGAGCGCGGCCAGGAAATCGACGCACAGCGACAGCGCGTCGGCCCAGTCTCCGCCAAGGGCGCTCGTCGCCGTCATGAACTCGCTCGCGAACGACGCGGCGGCAATTGAAGGCAGGTCCGCCCTGATTCCCGGATATTCCCGGTCGGCGTCGAAGTCGGTGAGCTTGACGAGGCCTTTGGCGGCATCGCGGTATATCCAGGCCTTGCCGTAGTACCACGGCGAAGCCAGGGAACGCAGTTTGCTCTTGCCGCCTCCGAATACGAAAGCCTCGACGATGCCCTCGTCCGCGGAAAGCAGCGTGACGACACGGGCTCCGGACGGAACCTCTTTCGAGCGAAGTATTACAGCATCGAATGACGCCGAACGTGTTGCCATAGGGTGAGCGAGTATCGGCCCCGCGCGGTTTGCCTGTCAAGACAGCTTGCATTGATGTCCGCCGCGTACGAGAATATTCCGAACGGAGGCATCCATGATATTCGTACCGATCGGACTCGTAGCCGTATCTGTCATACTCTTTTTCATGGGCAGGAGCCAGGGCAACAAGGCGCTGGACATCCAGTCCGCTGAAACATCGACCGCGGCCGGACTTGCCACGGAGGCTTCGGATGTGGCCAAGGAAATAGGCCCGGGCTCGTTTACCAAGGTTGCGGAGTTGAAAGGCACCGTGGACTGCGGCTCTCCGCTGAAATCAGAGATGTCGGGAACGGAATGCGTCTGGTACCGTTCCACGGTAACGCGTGAATACGAGGAATCCTATACCGAACGCGATTCCGACGGAAAAACCAGGACCGGCACCAGGCGCGGTTCTGAGAACGTCTCGACGAACGAACGCCGGACGCCGTTCATGGTGCGGGACGAAACCGGCGTCGTAGAAGTCGAGCCCGAAGGCGCCCCGGTCGAGGGCGTCAAGGTACTGTCCAAGTTCGAGCCAGGCGATCGTGGATCGACCCTGTCGATAGGCGGGTTCAGGGTGTCGCTCGGCGCAATCGGAGGCGGCCGGCGCACCATCGGCTACAGGCTCGAGGAGTTGGCCCTGCCTGTCGGCGTGCTGGTTTACGTGCTCGGCGAAGCGCGCGACGATGGCGGCCGGCTGCGCGTCGCCAAGCCGGCCGCCAAGGGAGGCAGGTTCATCATAACGGTCAAGAGCGAGGAACAACTCGTCAAGTCGGCCAAGACAGGATCCAGGGTGATGACGGTCATTTCGGCCGTATGCGTGGTCGCCGCCGTTGTCCTCTTCGTTCTGGTGCTGACCGGGGTGTTGTAGAAATACCGGCAGTACATGCTAGAATGCTCTGATGCACCTTTCGAAAAAATCAGGCGCGGAGGCGCTGTCGATGGCAGCCGGGCTAGTCATCACAGGATTCCTCCTCCGTGTTTCGTACGACGCGGCCATCATAGCGGCTGCGGCCGCCTGCCTCGTCGTCGGGGCCGTCTTCAGGCCCCGACGGCTGACAGGCTGGATTCCGGCTCTCGCCGTCTCGCTGGTATGGATTTCCATTTCGGGGGACATGTATGCGGGGTACAACGTCTTCAAGCTCGAGTTCTTCGGTATTACGGCCTTCCCCGTCATCGCCTGGCCGACCGGGCTCGCCTTCGCCTATCTGTACCTGGTCCCGCTGGTACAGGCCGGGCCGTGGCCGCTCCGCTGGCTGTTCCTCAGCATGGTTTATTCGGCAGGCATCATCGTCGCCGAATGGCTAGGATATAACTTGTTGGGCGTTCACCTCGACGCGGGGAGGGCCTACCCCGGCTGGCCGATACTCGGCATCTTCCACTGCCCGTGGTGGATGCAGCTGGCCTACTTCGCCAACGGCATCGTCTTCATGGGCATGGCGTCATGGATGGAACGCAAGCAGGACCACGGCACGCCGGGCGGGCGCCGTGGCGTCGAGCCAGGAACGGATCAGAAGCGGTAGCGGGCTCCCAATCCGCCCGAGCCATCGAGGGCGAAGGCGGGGAACAGGTACACGTCCAGGCCGGCCTCGACGAACAGCTCGAGGGGGATGTTCCTGAAACGGTACGAAACGCCTCCGGGAACGCGCGCCCCGATGGCCACCTCTCCGGTGGCGACGGCGACTATGGCGCCCGCGCCGAAGAACGGCGTGAATGTCTCGTTCTCGATCGCGAAAAGCGCGGGAAACGCGTATTCGTAGTTGCCCTGGAACAGGATGGCCGAGCCGTTCTTGCCGCCCAGGCTCCAGGCGGCCTTGAAGTCGACCCACGACGTCGCCGACAGGTCAATCTCGAAGGTAAGGCCGGTGGGCTGCCCGAGGAAAATGCCCAGTCCCATGGGGCCGTCCGCAGGCTTTCCGGCGAGCTGTATTGTCGTCGTCGACGTCTTCGCCTGCGCCCGCGAGGGGTCTGAAAAGACCGGTACCGCCAGCGAGATGCATATGAGGACTACAGCGACAACTCGTTTCATGGTGTCTCCTTGATGGTCTTGTGCCGGCATAGTACCATGCCGCGCTGACTTAATCGAGGCGTCGCGCACAGCGCGCAGGGAGCGGCAGACGTGCTGAGCTACAGACATGGTTTTCACGCGGGCAACCACGCGGACGTCCTCAAGCACCTCGTGCTGGTCGACTGCCTGTCCCGCCTCGTCGTCAAGGACACGCCGCTGCTCTACGTCGATACGCATGCCGGCGCGGGCTCGTACCCGCTCCGCGAGGGTTACGCGGCGATGAACGAGGAATGGGCGGGCGGGATCGAGCGGCTCGAGGCCTTCGCGGTCGAATACCCGCCTCCGCCCGCCGTCGCCGCGTATCTTGGCCTGGTACACGCCTTGGGTCCGGCCTACCCCGGTTCTCCGTCGATAGCGGCGGCGGCGTTGCGGCCCCGGGACGGCCTTGCCCTCTTCGAGCTGCATCCCTCCGATTTCGGCCCGCTCTCCGCGCTGTTCGGGGGAGACCGGCGCGTCAGAACCGCGAACACCGACGGCTTCTCCGGCCTCAAGGGTCTGCTGCCGCCTCCATCGCGGCGAGGCTTCGTACTTGTCGACCCGTCGTACGAGCTGTCCGCGGACTACGACCACGTCGTGGAGGCCGTGGATGACGGCTTGAGGCGATTCGCGACCGGGGTATACACGATATGGTACCCCCTCCTGGAACGGAAAGAGGCGGTGCTGCTGCCCGGACGGCTCGCGAGCCTCGCTGACAAGTCTATCGACGCAAGGCTCAGGATACGCTCCAGCCTCCCCGGCGAGCGCGGCATGACCGGCTCGGGCCTGGTCGTGCTCAACCCTCCCTGGCTCCTCGCCGAAGCCCTCGGGGAGGCCCTGCCCTACCTTGCCCAGGCTCTCGGAGAGGATGCGGGCGCCGGGTGGAGCCTCGGCTGAGATCCGACTAGGAGTATGGGAAGAACCCTCGGCCCGATTTCTTCCCCAGTTGACCCGCCTGCACCATCTTGACC
Organism: uncultured Treponemataceae bacterium; assembly: GCA_964576835.1. GTDB lineage: Bacteria > Spirochaetota > Spirochaetia > Treponematales > UBA12059 > SZUA-370. Next base: position 26,080 of record CAZNXK010000011.1, read on the forward strand.
AGCAGGGGGCACGGCCGGTACTTCGGGTCCCTGAACCCCTTGTACAAGACTTCCATAATGGCCAGTACGGTATCGAGCCCTATGAAATCGGCCAAGGCGAGCGGTCCCATGGGCTGGTTCGTACCGAGCCGCATGGACTTGTCGATATCCTCCGGCGAGGCCAGGCCTTCGTACACCGCGAACGCGGCATCGTTCAGCATCGGGACGAGTATCCTGTTGACGATGAATCCGGGATAATCCTGGGATACGGCTATCTCCTTGCCAATGGACGCGGCGACCGCGGCTACAGCGCCGAAGGTTTCCTCGCTGGTAGCGTGTCCACGTATGATCTCCACGAGCCTCATGACCGGCACGGGATTCATGAAATGCATGCCAATGACACGGTCTGGCCGGCCTGTTGAGGAGGCCAGGCTGGTAATGGGAATTGAAGAGGTATTGGAAGCCATGATAGCCTCGGGCCGGAGCGATGCATCGAGCCTCCGGAACAGGTCGAGCTTCAGGGACTCGTTCTCGCTTACGGCTTCAATCACCAGGTCGGATAACGCCAGGGCTTCCAGCTCGGAGCACTCGAGCACCCTGCCCAGGATCGCCTCGGCGTCGCCGGGAGCGATCGAGCCCTTCTCCGCTAGCCTGGCCAGGTTCTTCCCCATGGCAGCCCTGGCCTTTGCGAGCTGGGCAGGGTACGCGTCGAATAGCGACACCTCGTAACCGGCATGTGCGAAGACTTGGGCTATGCCTCCGCCCATCTGCCCTGCGCCGACGACACCTATCTTCTTGATCATGGCAATCTCCTTGAATTGACCGACAAAAAAAACCCCGCCGCCCCTTGACCCGCGCGGCGGGGCAGATCTTCAAGCAGGCTCAGGCGGCTCCCCCAAAGGAGGCATCCCACGGAGCGCATGGGCCTGCGCAGGATCAGACCACTCCCATGCTCCCGAGCACTATCGCCACGACGCAGGTGGCGACCGGGATCACTACCGAGACCATGCCGATGTCGGCGTAGCCTTCCCTGTGGGTGATGCCCGTGATGCCGAGCAGCGTGACGACGGCGCCGTTGTGAGGCAGGCTGTCGAGGCCGCCGCAGGCGATGGCCACGACGCGGTGCAGCACTTCGGGGTTGATGCCCTTGGCGATGGCCTGGTTGTAGAAGGTCTCGCCCATGGCGCCGAGCGCTATGCTCATGCCGCCGGAAGCGGAACCCGTGATTCCAGCCAGCACGTTGGTAGCCAATGCGGCGGTGATCAGCGGATTGTCGGAAATGCCGAGCAGCGCGGCCTGGACTATGGCGAAGGCGGCGAGGGTCTTCACGACGTTGCCGTAGCCGACTTCGCTCGCGGTGTTGAGGATAGGGAGCATCGAGCCGAATACGCCGGCGTTGACCGTCTCCCTGACCTTGAAGCGCTTGAAGTTGACGGCGATGGCTACGATGATTCCGGCGATCAGGGCGATGATCAGGCCCCAGTTGCCGCGCACCGAGTTGATGTTCGTCTCGAAGGGTTTGGCCTTGAGGTATTCGTAGGCGGCGTTGTTGGCCGTGTACATGAAGGTGATGATGATATAGTTGAGAACGAGCACGATGAGTATCGGTATGAGGGCGACGAAGACGCCGGGGAGATTCGAACCGTCGAACTCCTTGAGGTTCTCGTTTTTGTGGTCGCCGTAGAACTCGCCCTTGGCGTTGAGCTTCTTGGCGCGGGCCATGAGCCACCAGGTGCCGGCCGCGAACATGATGAGACCCGCGATGGTACCGAGAACGGGGGCCGCGTAGACGGTCGTCTTGAAGAAGGTCATCGGTATCGCGTTCTGTATCTGCGGGGTACCGGGGAAGGCCGTCATCGTGAAGGTAAAGGAGCCCAGGGCGATGGCGCCGGGTATGAGCCGCTTCGGGGTGCCGGCCTCACGGAAAAGGTGGGCCGCTATCGGGTAGACGGCAAAGACAACGACGAAAAGCGAGACGCCGCCGTAGGTAAGGACGCCGCAGGTGAGGACGACCGCGAGTATGGCCTTGCCCTTGCCGAGCCTGGTGGCTATCGCGTGGGCGATGGCCTTGGCGCTGCCGGAATCCTCCATCACCTTCCCGAAGATAGCTCCAAGGAGGAACACCGGGAAGTAGAGCTTGAGGTAATTGGCCAGGTTGGGCATGAACACCTGGGTGTACGTCGCGATGAGCGGCATGCCCGAGAACGCGGCGGCCAGCAAAGCCAGGATAGGCGCGAGGATGAGAACGGAAATGCCGCGGTACGCGAGGTACATGAGCAATCCGAGGGACAATACGATTCCTATGACTCCGACCATTACGATCCTCCAAAAATGAATGTGTGGGTTTTCGAGAGCTGACAGAATGTGCTTGCGGTATCGTTGGACCGAACGCCTTCAGCACCGCGCGGCAGCGGCTTCACCGCTGCCCCGGATCGGATTGTCCCTCCTTGTCTTTTCATGGATCGGCGTCCGGCAGTCGCATGGCGGCGGCCGGACACCGTGTTTCGGCGCGACGTGCTATTTGATACGTCTCAGGACGGTAACCGAATTGGTAACGGCCGATCCGCCGACATTCAGCGTCGCGGCAACGTCCGGAACGCCGGCGGCCCGCGCGGCGCCTATCGGCTTCCCCAGCATCTGCTTGTACAGCAAGACGTGCATGGATGCCCCGGTAGCGCCTACCGGATGCCCTTTGGCCTTCAATCCGCCCGACAGGTTGACCGGGCAGGCATCGCCGGGAGAGAAGCGGCCGGCGACGTAGTCTCGTCCCGCAGCTCCATCCTTGGACAGGCCCAGCGCTTCGGTGCACAGCAGCTGGTTGATGGTGAAACAGTCGTGGACTTCCACTGCCTTCAGGTCCTTGGAACCAATTCCCGCCTCGCCGAACGCCTGAGCCACGGCCTTCTTCGCGGCGATCAGCTCATGCATGTTCTCCCTGTCGGCTATGGCCATGCGCTCGGTGGTATGTCCCAGACCCACGAATTCCACGACGGAGTCCTTGCGGGCCATGGCTATGTCGGTCCTGGAGATGACGAGGGCCGCGGCACCGTCCGTCACGAGCGAGCAGTCATGCAGGCGAAGGGGGGCGGCGACCATCGGATTCTTTTCATCCGGCAGTCCCATGATGGCATCAGCCGTAAACAGCTGGTACTTGTCGCTGGGACCGCCCTTGCCGAAGTGGGCGAGCGGGTTGAGCACTCCGTTCCTGTACATGAGGGCTCCCGCGGAAGCGAGCATCCTGCGCAGTTCCTCGTCGCTGAAACCGTATTTCTTCTGGTAACCCTTGGCATACTCCGCGAACAGCCCGGGAAAGGTCATGCCCGTTCCTCCCTCCGTTGGCCAGAACGACGCTCCTGCCAGCGCGTGCGTCACTCCGGCCGACTTGAGGAGGTTCATCTTCTCCACGCCCACCACGAGGACAGTCTTGTACCGGCCGCTTTCTATTCCGTAAATAGCATTGAGTATCGCCATAGAAGAACTGGCGCACGCCCCTTCGACCCGCTGTGTCGGCTTGAACCTGAATGCCTTCGGAAATGATTCCAGGGCGTACGGACCGATATGATCCTGATTGGTGAAAAGACCAGGCGCGAAGGAACCGACCCAGATGGCATCTATCTCCTCGGGCGCCATGCCTGAGTCCTCGACAGCTCCACGTATGGATTCGTCCATCAATTGATAGATGGATTTGGTATCGGTTATTTCACCAGTTTCCTTGTTTTTCTGTATAAAGGAACCGAATTGCGTATTGTACGCTCCGACGATACAGGTACCCGCCATGGCTATCCTCCATTTCAACGTTTTTAGTCAATGACTTTAGTCAACGAACTGTAAATCCGGTATTGCATCCTGTCAAGAAATATTTTCACCATTGTACCATATTTTCATATGATACAAGCTCATCCAATACTTTCCACAAGAACAACAGCATTGGTGCTCGTACTATTCCTATATCCTGTATGTATATATGTCATCAATACAATTCAAAGCATATCGACTCGATATTTATTGAGTGACTGTAGTCAATGACTTTACTTGTCCAATTTGCATTTTTCCATTATTTTTCCGTTGCGCATTCGGGTAAGTTGGTTTATAAGTATCTCGGACCGACCACTCGCCTACAGACCGCAAACCCTTCCGAGCCCCGGTAACCAAAACGTGGCTCGAGGCAGCAAATCAACGTAGGAGAGAATATGCCCAAGAACAAAGTGGTTACGGCCCGAGAGGCTGTCGCCCATATCCGTTCCGGTTCGGTCGTGGCGACCGAAGGCTTCGTAGGGAACGGCTTCCCGGAGCATCTCGCCATCGCGCTCGAGGAAAGGTTCCTGGAGACCGGGGATCCGAAAGGGCTCACGCTCGTATATGCCGCCGGCCAGGGCGATGGCAAAACCAAGGGACTCAACCACCTCGCGAGAGAAGGACTGGTCTCCAGGGTCATTGGCGGTCACTGGGGTCTGGCCCCGGCTCTCGGCAAGATGGCCATCGAGAACAGGATCGAAGCCTACAATCTGCCGCAAGGCTGCATTTCACATCTTTTCAGGGACATCGCGGGAGGCAGGCCAGGCCATATCACGCACGTGGGGCTCAAGACTTTCGTCGACCCGAGGAACGGGGGGGGAAAGATGAACCTGAAGACCACCAAGGACGTGGTCGAACTCCTCGAGCTCGCCGGGCGCGAGTACCTCTGGTACAAATCCTTCCCTATCGATGCAGCCCTGCTCAGGGGAACCTCGGCGGACGCGAACGGCAACATCAGCTTCGAAAAGGAGGCTCTCCTGCTCGAGAACCTCGCCATAGCGCAGGCAGTCAAAAACTCCGGCGGGATAGTCATCGTACAGGTCGAACGCATACTCGAAGCCGGGTCTCTCGGACCGAGGAACGTCAAGATACCCAGGATGCTCGTGGACTTCGTCGTACAGGCGCCGCCTGAGTCGCATTGGCAGACATTCTCGACCCAGTACAACCCGGCTTATTCGGGAGAGGTCCGCGTCCCGATGGCGGCGCTGGCTCCGATGGAGATGTCCGAGCGAAAGATCATTTGCCGGAGGGCTGCGCTGGAGTTGCAGGAGGACGCGGTGGTCAACCTTGGCATAGGCATGCCCGAGGGCGTGGCCAGGGTAGCCGCCGAGGAGGGTATCCTGGACTCTATCATACTCACTGTCGAACCGGGCCCGATAGGCGGCATGCCTGCCGGCGGACTCGATTTCGGAGCGTCCACCAACGCCGAGTGCATAGTCGACCAGCCATCCCAGTTCGACTTCTACGACGGCGGCGGACTCGACCTCGCATTCCTTGGCTTGGCCCAGGTCGACGAGAAAGGCAACCTCAACGTCAGCAAGTTCGGCCCGAAATTCGCCGGCGCCGGAGGATTCATCAACATCACCCAGAACGCGAAACGGGTATTCTTCCTGGGAACCTTCACGGCCGGCGATCTTGACATAGCCTTGGAAGCAGGCAAACTCGCAATCAAAAAGGAAGGGATTGTCAAGAAATTCGTCAAATCAGTCGAGCACAAGACGTTCAGCGGAGAGTACGCGGTACAGAGCGACCAGCCGGTCCTGTACATCACCGAACGCGCCGTATTCAGGCTCGGCAAGGACGGTCTCGAGCTGGTCGAGATCGCCCCGGGGATAGACCTCCAGAAGGACGTGCTCGACCAGATGGATTTCGCCCCGGTCATGAAGCAGGCGCCGAGGCTGATGGACCCGCGGATCTTTGCCGATACGCCAATGCGAATCGCGGCCGTTCCGTCGGGACAACCCGCGAGATAGCCCATGCGGCGCGCGCCGGGGTACCGTTGTGCGCCGCATTAAATCCATGTTAAAATATCTATTGAGAAAAACTTTCGCCTCAAGGGTAACGAGCATGACCAAACGACAGAAACAGGCACAGGAAACCCGCCGTATCCTGTTCGAGAATGCGGTCACGCTATTCCGGGAAAAAGGCTTCGACTCGGTGACTGTCGAGGAGATCACGACCCGCGCCGGAACCGCCAAGGGAAGCTTCTATACGTATTTCAGGACGAAGAGCGATATCATAATAGAAGAATTCAAGGCGATAGACGGATTCTACGAGAAATACCAGCATAACCTGAAGCGCTACGGCAGCGCGAAGGACAGGATCATCGCCTTCGTGCGCGCCCAGACAAGGCACGTCCGCGACAATGTCGGGCTGGCCATGCTCAAGATCCTGTATTCCACAAGCATCATAGATCCCCTGGCCGAGAAATTCCTCATCAACCCCCAGCGCTACCTGCATGGCCTTATCAAGGAGATCATCGTCTTCGGACAATCAATAGGCGAATTCCGCACCGATGTCGACGCCGACGAACTCACGCTATTCTTCAACCGCTCGATGCGGTCAGTATTCCTTGATTGGGCCATTTCCGACAACGATTGGGACCTCGTCGCAGCCGGGCTCCGGTACTGCGAGATAGTCATTCTGCCCGCCCTCTCCGGCAGCGGCGCCATGGCCGGCGGAACCAAGGCCTGACCCTGGCTGTCAACCGGCATACAAAAACAATTTTTTGACAGACGGGGTTTTAAGATATACAATGACCAGTCATCACCCTCGGTCATTGACCGTGGTCATTCAATTAGGAGGGCAATAATGGTTATCAAAGGATCTGTAGCCGTAATCACCGGAGGAGCCAGCGGCATCGGCGAGACTATCGCGCGCAGGCTGGCCTCTGAAGGAGCTTCCGTAGTACTCGGAGACATGAACCAGGAAGGCCTGGACAGGGTGGTCGCGGACATCCGCAAGGCCGGAGGCAAGGCCGCCGGCAAGCTCCTCAACGTAACCGACGACGCATCGACCGCGGCGTTCATGGACTTCGCCATAGCCGAGTTCGGGGCCATCAACATAGTCGCCCCCTGCGCCGGCATAATCCGCGACGGCATGTTCATCTCGCCCGACAAGGAAACCGGCAAGGTCAAGCGCTCGACGAGCACCGCCGACTTCCGCGCAGTCATAGACGTCAACCTCGTCGGCCCTTTCATCACGATGCGCGAGGCTGCCGTGCGCATGGTGAACAATGGCTGGAAGGGCGTGCTGTTCACCATTTCGTCGATACAGAAGGAAGGCGGCGTAGGCCAGCTCAACTACTCGTCGACCAAGGCCGCCATGGCGCTCTGGCCAAAGATCCTCGTTGGCGAATTCCAGATGAAGGGCATCACAGGAATCCGTGTCGTATCGATAGCGCCGGGCTACGTCGGCACCCCGATGGTCAAGGGCATGGACCAGGGCGCTCTGGCCAAGATAGTCGCAGGCGTCCACCTCGGCCGCCTCATAGAGCCGGAGGAAATTGCCGACACCATCGCGTGGGCCGCCAAGAACGACGCGGTCAACGCCACCTGCATCGAGGTCACCGGCGGCATGATCTCGGGCCTTATCGCGAAGTAAGCCGACGCTAGAGTCGTCCCGGCGGCCGACCGGTGTCACCGGCCGGCCTCCCCCGTCCTTTGTTCCCTCGGCAAACGCGGAGACCTCTTTCCCTGTACCATGCTTCACTTATAAAATGCAGCTGACGAATGGAACAGCTTTCCCCGGTCACGCGGAAGCCTCCATCGAAGTAAGTCCCGAGGTGCAGCCATGAAATCCAGCATACGATCCAAGGCTCTCGTTTTCCTCGTCGCGGTTCCCCTGGCGCTCATATGCGCGCTGGCCTACATGCTCTTCACCGTGGAATTCAACAAGGATCTCCGCAACGCCAAGGCCATGCTGGGTGCCCAGAGCGAGAACATCAGGGAAGCCATCCACCTCGAGGTATCCCGCAGCCTGGAGCTGCTACGCACCGTGGCCACCAACCCGGTAAGCGGCCGGGTCGTGTCGCGCATGGGCAGCGTCCCGGCGGGCCTGGACAACGACGACTACCAGGGCCTGGAAGAATTCGCTTCCTTGACCGAGGCATTGGATCAGACATCGCGGAATACCACCGTGGACCTGGTATACGTGGCCAGCAGCACATCATCGGGACTCATTCTCGGCCGGGACGTACAGCTTGCACAGGGCTTCGACGTGCGTGGTCGCGACTATTATATCGACGCGATGAAGAACCCCGGCGCCTCCGTCATCAGCCAACCCCGCGTGTCTGCGGAGAAAAGCGCTGAACCCATCATCGTGATAACGGCCGCGCGTACCGTAACTGACTCGGCCGGGAACGTGGTTGGAATAGCGGCGTTCAACTACAGGCTCACCCCCATAATCTCGCTCATCAAGTCCCAGATGGAATCCAATGCCGTCGAGATAGCCTTGTACGACACAAAAGGCGGCTACGTCCTCTGGAACCGCTATGCCGACAAGGAATACTTCTACGATCCCAACGCCATCTCGGGGCTTCCGGAGCTGCTGGCGACCTATGGCTACGAAGGCGCCGCCGCCGAGGAACTGCAGAAGACGCTTCTCGCGGATGAAAGCCATTATTTCGACGCAAAGGCGGACGGCAATGAATACATGGTGCAGGCCGTGCGCATCCCCGATACCCGCTGGGCCCTGCTCGTAAAGTTCCCGCGGGCGAAGGTGGTTTCGGAGCTCCTCGCCTCGATAGTCCCTCCGCTGGCGATATTCATCACGGTGTTCCTTTTCGCGCAGCTCGGCATCTACCTTCTCGTCATGCTGGCGATGGTCAAGCCGCTCGCCACGGTCGGCAGGAACCTCGAGGCTCTGGCCGCCGCGGACGCTGACCTGACCGTCACCATCCCGGCAACGACGAAAGACGAGATAGGCCGGGTCGCGACTTCCTTCAACCAGTTCACGGGCAAGCTCCGCGAACTCATGGTGGACGTGAAAAAGGCCATCGATGGAACCAATACCATCAAACAGAACGTCTCGGCGTCAACCGAGGAGACATCCTCGGCGATCGAGGAGATAAGCGCAAACCTCGGCTCGATCCAGAAGCAGATCGAAGTGCTGGACAGCAACATCAGCGACAACGTCGTGGCCATAGAGCTGGTCACCAGGAATATCGGCCAGGTCGACGACCAGATACTGAGCCAGTCCGCCATGGTCGAGCAATCCACCTCGGCCATCACGGAGATGATGGCCTCCCTCAACAACGTGAACGGCATAGCCCAGACCAAGCAGAAGACCACGTCCGCGCTCACGAAGCTGGCGGCAGACAGCAAGGAAAACATAATCAGGACCGCCGATACCTTCAAATCGGTGGTAAGCCAGATCGACCAGATCCAGGAGATGGCCAATACAATCAACGGCATCTCGTCGCAGACCAACCTGCTCTCCATGAACGCGGCGATAGAGGCTGCCCATGCGGGCGACGCGGGTCGTGGCTTCGCGGTGGTAGCCGAAGAGATACGCAAGCTTGCGGATTCGGCGGCCCAGTCCTCGCAGACCATCGCCAAGCTCATCAAGGACATCTCGGCCTCCGTGAGGGAGACCGACCAGAACATGGTGCTCACTTCGGAGGCTTTCGAGAAGATAAGCGACGAGGTCGGCAGCACCGTCAACGCCTTCACGGAGATCGAGCAGGCGGTCTCCGAGCTCAACCTGGGCGGCAAGCAGATACTCGATTCAATCAACGAGATAAACGAGGTGACCGTCCATATACGCGAAGGCTCGCGCGACATCAAGGCCGGCACCGCCGCGATGCTGGATTCCTCAACGAAGATAAAGGAAGTATCTGACCGGGTTACCACGGGCATGGCCGAGGCTACGACGGGCTCAGCCGAGATCGTGCGCTCGATGCAGCTCCTGGTCGGCCAGTCGCAGAGCCTGAGCGTCATCGTGGACGAGCTGCGCCGGAAGTTCGGCCAGTTCAAGACCGAGTAGGCCCGGAAGCGCATCTAGCCGACGACATCCCCGATGACGCGGAGCCAGTTGCCGCCCATGATGCGGCGGATGTCGTCGTCGGAGTAGCCGCGC
>CAZNXK010000011.1:35941-44265 GCA_964576835.1 uncultured Treponemataceae bacterium
CCGACGAGCCCGGCGGTCAGTTCGGCCAGGTGCGTGCAGTCAGGCATCACGAGTCCGTATTTGGCAGTGAAGCCGTCGAAGTCGGTGCCGAGGCCGACGTGATCGGCGCCGGCGACCGATACGAGCCGGTCGACGTGATCGAGCAGGCGCCGGATCGATACCATTGCCGGGTCCGAGTCGATGAACACGCCGGCGAACGTGACGCCTATGAGGCCACCGGTCGCCGCTATCCGTTCGGCCTGGTCGTCGGTCAGATTGCGCCGATGCGCCAGCACGCTCCTCGAGTTGGAATGGGACGCGACAACCGGGCGACGGGCGACGGCCAGCAGCTCGTCCAGGGCCTGGTCGCATAGGTGGGACGCGTCGACTATCATGCCGAGCCGTTCCATCTCAGCGATCACCGAGAGGCCGAACGGCGTCAGCCCGTCGGGACCCGGATGCTCGGCGCCACGGCCTATCGCGTTGATCCTGTTCCACGTCAGGCCCATCAGGCGTACGCCGCGCGAGTAGAAGGCGCGCAGCTCGTCCAGGCTCTCGCCTATCGCCTCGCCGCCCTCTATCGTCAGGATGGCCGCGAGCCTGCCGTCACGTTTCGCGGCGAGGACATCGGCCGCGCTGGTCGCGAGGCTGACATCGCCTGATCGCCCGAACGCGGCTTCCATTGCCTCGAGCATGCGCCATGTCGTCTCGCGCGCCGCGGAGACGAGCCTGGTTTCGGTGAAGAGGGCGAAGAACTGCGCCGTCACGCCGCCCTCGAGCAGCCGCGGCACATCGACGTGCCCCTTGCCGTTCCGGATAGTCATGTCCACGGGCGGCATCGTTTCGCCGCTCAAATCAATGCCGGCGGCGCTCATCGCGCTGTCGCAATGCCCGTCGACGACGAGGAGGCTCCCGTGCAGCTTCGACGCTCGCGGGTCCATGCTACAGTTCCCGCGCGACGAGGTCCTCGAAGGTCTCGCGCCGCACCGACAGGCGGTGTTCGCCGGAATCGGTGAGCACCATCGCGGGCCGCGGCAGGCGGTTGTAGTTGCTTGCCATCGAGTGGTTGTAGGCGCCCGTACTGAAAACAGCGAGTATGTCGCCTGGCCGCGGCGACTGTAGGGCGATGTCGCGGATCAGGATGTCGCCGGTCTCGCAGCACTTGCCGGCTACCGTCACGACCTCGCCGCGGGCCGAGTCGTCGCGGTCGGCTATGGTGGCCTCGTAGACGGCGCCGTACAGGGCCGGCCTCGGGTTGTCCGGGAGGCCGCCGTCGATGCCGACGTAGGTCCTGACATCAGGTATGACTTTACGCGAGCCTATCGTGTACAGCGTGATGCCGGCCTCGCCTACCACCCAGCGCCCCGGTTCTATTATTACCCTGGGCATGGCCAGGTTCGCCCCGGCGCAGGCCGACTGCACGTTGGCCATCATCGCGTCGACGAAATACGACAGCGGACGGGTTTTCTCGTCGCCATGGTAATGAACGCCGTAGCCGCCGCCCAGGTTGAGTTCGCGCGTCTCGAAACCGTAGGCATCGCGGACTTCGGCCATCAGCTTCGCGACGACTCCTATCGCCTTGAGGTGGGATTCGTTGGACAGGAGCTGCGAGCCGACATGGAAATGGAAGCCCATGAGCTCGACGCCCTCCATCCCGAGCGCGGCCCGGACGTAATCGTCGCGGACCCGTGGATCGAGGGGGATGCCGAACTTGGAGTCGAGCTTGCCGGTCGAGATGAAGTCGTGGGTATGGCTGTCGACGCCAGGCGTCACGCGGAACAGGATCTTGACGCGGCGGCCCAGGGTCCTGGCCGCCGCGTCCAGGATCGAGAGCTCGTGGAGGTTGTCGACGACGACGCGGCCGACGCCGTACTCGACGGCCATGCGGATCTCGGCCTCGGTCTTGGAATTGCCGTGGAACCAGACGTGGTCCATGGGAAAGCCGGACTTGGCCGCAGCGTACAGCTCGCCGCCGGACACCACGTCGAGCCCGAGCTGTTCGGATGCAACGATGCGGCAGATGTCGAGCGTCTGGAGGGCCTTGCTCGCGTAGAGGGCGGCCGTGTCGGGATAGCGCTCGAGGAAGTCCTTCCGGATCTCCCGCAGCCGCTCCCTGATCAGGCGCTCGGAGACGACATAGAGCGGGGTACCGTATTCCATCGCGAGCGCGACAGCGTCGCAACCATCGAACTGCAGATGTGCCATGGCTTGTATCACCTTCCTGTCAGGATTTCCTATTTCAAGATTATCACGACCGGCCGCTATCGGCTAGCCGAGCCGACGATGTCGAGAGTGCAGGCGTCGGCATCCAGGACGGCCTCGACGCCGATGGGGAAACTGTGCGTCGGCGTCGAGTGGCCCGCCGCGAAACCGAACATGCATGGCTTTCCGGCGGGCGCGATGACGTCGTCGAAGACCTGGCGCAGCGTCAGGGACCTGTCCTCGTCCTTTGCGCCGCAGTCCTTCCAGTCGCCGAGCACGACGCCGGCGCAGCGCTCGAAGACTCCGGCCAGCCTGAGCTGGGTGAGCATGCGGTCTATCCGGTACGGCTCTTCGTCGACGTCCTCGAGGAACAGCACCGTGTCGTCGGGGACGAGGGCGTACGGCGTGCCGGTCAGCGCGGCCACGAGCGACAGGTTGCCTCCGACGAGCGTACCCCGTGCCTTTCCTCCTACGAGCGACTCTGGCGCGCGGCCGGGGGAACCGTCGGCCGTGGGCGGCGGCGGCAGCCTGCCAAGTGGCCCCGCCGTCGTCAGCGCGGCCTTCCACGACGCGGCGGAGAACTCGTCGAAGCCGCCGACCATGCTTGTCGCCATGGGCGCGTGGAAGGTAGGGAAGCCCGCGTACCTCCTGAACGCCAGGTGGAGGCCGGTGATGTCGCTGTAGCCGGCGAACACCTTGGGATTCGCCGCGACCAGGTCGTAGTCGATCATGTCGAGGATGCGCGGCGTGCCGTAACCGCCCTTGAGGCATACTATCCCGTCGATGGCGCCATCGGCGAAGAACGCCTCTATATCCGAGGCCCGCAGCGAATCGGGCGCGGCAAGGTAACCGTACTTGCCCCTGCAGCTGTCGCCGACGACGACGCGGTATCCCATCGCCTCGAGGATGGCCGCTCCCCGATCCGCCATCGACGCATCCTTGGCCGAACCGGACGGGGCGATCAGCCCAACGGTATCGCCGGGCCGCAGCGCCTTGGACAAGGCCCGCGTCATAACACGAAGAACAGGAAGGCCAGCACGTCGGCCCAGCTCTTCGAGGAGAAGGCGACCTCGTGCGCGCCAGGCCGCGAGGCGCCCGGATAATACGAGCCGCGGTTTGCCATCCAGTGCTGCTTGAAGAATATCGACACGTCGAACCGGTCGGGCATGTCCACGGCCATCGTCCCAGGATCGGCCGACAACGCGTCCGCCGCGGCGGCGGCGATGCGCTCCAGGGCGAGCGAGGGGTGTATCGATATCGACGCGTTGCCGTTGCCCTCGGAGACCGCGACGGTGCGGATGCGGGGATTGACCGAGGCGGCGGTCGCGCAGAGGGCCGCATCGCCGGCAAGCAGCATCACCGGCACGCCGATATGGCCGGCAATGTATGAGTTGATGAGGAATTCCGAGGCGAGCGCGCCGTTTATCCTGACCGCGACGTTGTTGCCGTTCATCGTATGGGCGAGCGGGTTGCCGTCGGTGCCTGCGGCGGAGTGGTAGCCCACGAAGAATACGCCTTCGTAGCTGGAGTCGAGGCCGCCCATCATCACGAAGGGATCGCGCGTCCACGAGCGCAGTATCCTGGCCTGCCTGGGCAGGGCGGAGGGATCGATCGAACGCGCCGAGCCGTGGGCGTCCTTGACCAGGATGTCCGCGACGCCACTCTTGACGGCGGCCTCGCAGGCGGCGGCGACCTCGCGGGTCATCTCGGTGCGGAAGTACGCGCCTTGGCTTTCCTCTATCTCGGTTTCCTTCCAGTCCGCTATCCCGCAGACGCCCTCGATATCGGCGCTGATGTAGAGCTTCTTCATTATGTCTCCTTACTTCGAAAGCAGTTTCAGGGTGGCAGCCACCTGCATGGCGACGCCGAGGGGCAGGCAATCCTCGTCTATGTCGAACCCTGGCGAATGCAGTGGCGAGACGATGCCGCGCGCCTCGTTGCCGCAGCCGAGGTGATAGAAGGCGCCTGGCCGTTCCTTGCAGAAGAACGAGAAGTCCTCGACGCCCATGCTCGGCTTCTCCTTCCATTCCACCGAGCCGGGGCCGAGGAGCTCGCCCGCGGCGGCCGCGACGATGTCGACGACGGCCGGGTCGTTGATGAGCGCCTTGTAGCCGTAGTGGACGTCGACGACGCCTGAACCGCCAAATGACGCGGCCACGTTCTCGACCAGGGCCTTCGCCTTGGCGACGAGCATATCGCGCGTGCCGTCATCCGTAGTCCTCAGGGTCGACATCATCTTCACCTCGTCGGCGACGATGTTCGAGACGGTGCCGCCTGAAATGGTGCCTATCGTCAGTACCGCGGCCTCGAGGGGCGACACGTAGCGCGACACGAGCGAGTGGAGCGCCGTGACGACGTGGGCCGCTATCATGATGGCGTCGATGCCGCGCTCCGGGTAGGCCGCGTGACAGCTCCGACCGCTCACGGTGAAGTCGAGCTCCGTACTCGAGCCGTTGAGCGCGCCTTTTCTGGTCTCGATGCGACCGACGGGCAGGTATGGCATCACATGAAGGCCGAGCACGTAATCGACATGCGGATTTTCCATGCAACCGCCGGCTATCATCGTCTCGGCGCCGCCGACCGTCTCCTCGGCCGGCTGGAAGAGGAGTTTCACGTTGCCCGCCAGTTCCTCCCGGCGTTCGGAGAACCACCGGGCCGCGCCGAGCAGTATCGTCGCGTGGGCGTCGTGGCCGCAGGCGTGCATCGCTCCGTCGCGCGTCGAGGCGTACTCTGCGCCCGTAGTCTCCCTGATGGGCAGCGCGTCGATATCGGCCCTCAGCGCCACGGTCTTCCCGGGTTTCGCGCCACGGACGAGGCCGACCACGGCCGTGCCGGTCCTCTCGTGCTCGATGCCCAGCTCCGTCAGCCTGGCCTCTATGAAATCGGCTGTGCGGGTCTCCTCGAGTCCCAGCTCGGGATACCGGTGTATAGACCTGCGTATCTCGACGAGCCAGGGCCGCATGTCCCAGGCGTCGATCCGTAGTTTCGGTGCGGCGATCATTCGGTTCCTCCAAGGACGCAGTCAGATTCGGCGACGACGCGGCCACCCTCGCTATAGATGCGCGGCACGCGCCGCCCGACGGAGCAGATGATGTCGTTGCGGTTCGTCTCCGCCCAGCCAGCCATCTCGAGCACCGGAATGCCGTCTCCGGGGCGGGCCTTCGAGTCGCCGCCAAGTAGCACGACCTCGTCCCCCTCGCGGACGCCGGGTACCGCGCTGACATCGACGGTGCACTGGTCCATGCAGACGAGGCCGACGACGGGTGCGCGTAAGCCGCGGACGAGGACGCGCGCCGTATTCGAAAGGCATCGCTTGTAGCCGTCCGCGTAGCCGACTGGCAGCGTGGCGACCAGAGCGCCACCGTGCGGCGCTCGGTACGTATAGTCGTAGCCTACGCCCTCGCCTTCGGAGAGCGGCCTGATCCTGGAAATGCGCGTCGAGAGGCGGAACGGCGTCCGGATGTCGGCGGTATCGGTCAGCGGCGTATTCATCGGGACGACACCGTACATCACCGCGCCCGCGCGCACCATGTCCAGCCTGTACTCCGGATAGCGCATCAACCCTATCGAGTCGCAGACGTGCCTGATACCGAACGTGACGCCGAGCGCGGCGGCCTCGTCGAGAAGACCCGCGAACATGGCGAACTGGGCCGCGTCGGTGGCCGCGTCGCAAAGCGCCAGGTGGGTAAAGATACCCTCCAGCCCGAGGCCAGGCAATCCGGCCATCCTGGTCAGGAGAGCGGCGGCGCCGCCTGGCTCGAAGAGGTCGGGCTTGAGGCCCAGCCTGTTCATCCCGGTGTCCACTTTGACATGCGCCAGCGCGGTCGTGCCGGCGACATGGGCAGCCGTCGCGAGAGAGCGGGCCTGCTCCAGGTCGAATATCGTGCATGTCACACGGGCGCCGACGGCCTCGGTGAAGTACTCGCTCGGGGTATGGCCCATCACTAGAATTGGTGGATCGGAGAACGCGCGCCGCAACTGGATGGCCTCAGGCAGGCACGCTACGGCCAGAATGTCGGCTCCCTCACGGAGGAGGACCCGCGCCACGGGCACGGCTCCGAGCCCGTACGCGTCGGCCTTGAGCACGACCGCCGCCTTCGGCGCCTTGGCGGACGACGTTCCCGCGGACGACGTTCCAATCATCGCGCGCACCTGCCTGAAGTTGTGGGCCACGGCGTCGAGATCGATGTCGTAGCGAGTGTGCCTGAGCATTCGTGCGGTTCCTTTCTATATCCAGGCTGTCATCGCCGCGGCCCCATGCGTTCGCGGAGTTCGCGTGCGAAGCGCCCCTCGAACACCGGCTCCACCGGTCCCGTCAGCCATGCGTGCCCGTCGGAGAACTCGACGTCCAGCTCTCCGCCTGGCATCATGACGGTCACCGAGTCGTCCACGAGGCCCAGCCTCCTCGCTGCCGCGGCCGCGGCGCACGACGAGCTGCCCGATGCCAGCGTGTAACCGGCCCCCCGCTCCCATATCTCGATACGGATGCGTGACCGCGATACCGGCTCGAGGAACTGCACGTTGGTACGCCTTGAAAACAACGGATCGCCCTCGATCGCGGGACCGAGCTCCCTGGCCGTCCCGGCGGTGACGCCGGGCAGCAGGATGACGCAATGGGGATTGCCCATCGACACGCACGTCGCCCTGAGCGTATGCGGGCCGAACGTTATCTCGCGGTCGACCAGCTCCGGCCAGGGAGCAGTTATGCCGATGTCGGCCGCCGAGAAGCTGGGCACGCCCATGTCTATCGTGATGATGCGGCGCGCGGCGTCCGCCACCCGCGCGAAGACGACTCCGCCCTTCGTCGCAATGCGCATGCCATCCGCCGTCAGCAGTCCCCGCTCGTGGAGGTACCAGGCGAAGATGCGGAGGCCGTTGCCGCTCTTCTCGGCCTCGCCGCCGTCGGGATTGAAGATGCGCAGATCCAGGCCGGAACCGTCGCGCAGCGGCCCGTACAGGATGCCGTCAGACCCGACGCCGTAGTTGCGGTCGCAGACGGCGCGGACGGCCTCCGGCGTGGGATCGAAGTCGACGTCGCCCGGGTCGACGACAAGGTAGTCGTTGCCGAGCCCGTGGTACTTCCTGAATTCAGGTTCGCTCACGGCGTGTCTCCTCGTCGATCCTGGACTGGTACGCCTCCAGCTCCGCGGTATTGGCCAGCACGAAATGGCCGCCTCCGACGTCCCTCCACGTCGGGCCCTCAGCCGAGTAGTCGTGGCCACGGGGATCGTAGACCGTCACGACCTTCGTCCGCTCGACTATCGGATCGGGCTGCGGAATGGCCGATATGAGCGCCCGCGTGTAGGGGTGCAGCGGATGGCGGAACAACTCCTCCGTCTCCGCCAGCTCGACTATCTCGCCCTTGTTGATGACCGCTATCCTGTCGGTTATGAAGCGCACCACCGACAGGTCGTGCGCTATGAACAGGTATGTCAGGCCCTTCGCCTTCTGGATGGAAGCCAGCAGGTTGAGCACCTGCGCGCGTATCGACACGTCCAGCGCCGAGATAGGCTCGTCGGCGACGACAAGCTCCGGCTCCATGATGAGCGCGCGCGCTATGCCGATGCGCTGGCGCTGACCGCCCGAGAACTCGTGGGGAAAGCGCGACGCGAACTCCGGCAGGAGCCCGACTTCGCGCAGGGCCCTCTCGACCAGCGCCATGCGCTCCGACTCGGTCCGCTTGACGCCGATGTTGTACAGCCCCTCGGAGACTATGTAGTCGACCTTGGCGCGCTCGTTGAGGCTCGCCATGGGATCCTGGAATATCATCTGGATCTTGCGGACGACCTCCCGGTCGAGTTCCTTGGATATCCTGCCGTTTATCTTGCGGCCCTTGAACAGTATGGAGCCGGAGCTGACGTCGTTTATCCTGACGATGGCCCTGCCTATGCTCGTCTTGCCCGAGCCCGACTCGCCGACCAGTCCGAACGTCTCGCCGCGGCATATCGCGAAATTGACGCCCTTGACGGCCTTGAATACACCGCCGCCCTTGAGCCTGAAACTGACCTCGAGATCCTTGACCTCCAGGACGACGTCCCGTCCGTCGTTTCCGCTCATAGCGCCCCTCCGTTCGCCGCGGCGCCGCCCGCCCGGGGGGCGCGGCCCGCCCGGGGGCCGACGAATTTGGCGCGCATCGCCTGGAT
>CAZNXK010000012.1:0-11073 GCA_964576835.1 uncultured Treponemataceae bacterium
TTCCCCGACGAGAATGGCCTCCGCGAGCGGGTCCTCAACCAGGCTGCCAGGGAAGTTCTCCTGGCCCAGGCATCCGACTGGCCGTTCCTCCTGCGCGCCGGCAAGTCGGGATCGTTCGCCCGCAAGCAAATCGAGGACGCCGTCACCAACTTCAACAAGATATACGAAATGCTCTGCGCCAATACCGTCGGCACCGAATGGCTGACCAGGCTCGAGAAACGCAACAACATCTTTCCGGCCATCAATTACCGGGTCTTCCGCCACAAGCGTTAGGAAGCGGACCCGTGACTACCAATGCCCTCCGGCTGGTGCGATCGCTCGGCATCGCGGCGGATACCCTCGAGTACGAATGGTCGGAGGACGACCTGTCGGCGGTGACGGCGGCGGGCAAGCTTGGACTCGACCCGGACCGGGTTTTCAAGACCATCGTCCTGCGCGGACCCAAGGCAGGCCCGTTCATGTGCGTCGTTCCCGGTTCGGCCGAGGTCGACCTCAGGAAGGCAGCGAAAGCGGCCGGCGACAAGTCCGTCCAGCCGTTGCCGCTGCGTGAACTGGAACCGCTGACCGGCTACGCCCGCGGCGGATGCTCGCCCGTCGGCATGAAAAAGCCCATTCCCGTTTTCATCGACGAGACCGCGACGCTCTGGGACACGATATCCGTCAGCGCCGGCACCCGCGGCCTGCAGATGCTGCTGTCCCCCGCCGACCTCGCCCGCGCCGCCAGCGCAACCTTTGCCGACCTTGTTTAGGCTACTTCACCTTACCGGTGAACCCCTCGAACCGGCTCTTGTCCACCTTTGACAGCGTTGCCTGGTCGGCGACGATTATCCAGGTGACCGGCGCGCTTTCGACATAGGCCTTGACCGCGGCTACCACGTCTTCGGTGCTGATCGCGTTGACCTTGTCTATGAAACGCAGGTACTCGAGGTGGTCGCCAAAGTAGATGTAGCTGGAAGCGAGCTGGGTGGCGGTCTCCGCGTTGGTCTGCTGATTGCCAAAGAAGGCGTTGACGTATTTTGCCTTGTAGGCAGAGATCGTCTCGGCCATCGGTGCGTATTTGTCGTCGCCGCCCTTGATGTTCAGCGTCCTGCCCGATGCCAGCAGCGCTACCGCTTCGTCGACCCATCCCTTGGCGTCGGCCGGCTTGTCTGTCTTGTAGACGACGAAGGAGCCGTAGGGCGCGTTGAAGCCGAAGGCCTTTGACCAGACGGAGTAGGCGGCGCCGTGGTCCGTCCTGACGATGCTGAATAGGAGTTCGTCGAGCATCGAGTACGCGAGCTGCAGCGTAGCGAAATCAGGACTCCTGGCATCGGCTATCGGGTAGTCGCCGCGAACATAGGCCACGCCTTTTGACTTGTCGAATTTCTCCAGATACAGAGCCTGCTCCGGCTTGAACCGGCCGACTTCCGGCACGGCTGTTCCCTTGCGGGGAATGGTGCCGATGGTCTCGTCGAGCGAGGCGGCAAGCGTGTCTGCGTCGAAGTTGCCCACCGCGACGACGACCATCCTGTCGGCGGTCATGACGTCCTGGTAATACGCCTTGATGTCATCGAGGGTCATCGCTGATACGGATGCCGCGTTGCCGCCGAAATCGGCGGCGTAGGGGTGGCCGGCGAACATCCGCTCGTGAAGCCTGGTCACGGCGTAACTGTAAGGATCGGCCTGGGATTTCTGTATGCTCACGCGAAAATCGTTCTGTACGACAGCGAACTGCGACGGTTCGAAGGCGGGATTGAGAGCGCAGTCGGCGAATGCCGGGAACATCTCGTCCCAGTACTTGTCGATGGTGTTGAGGTCGAAGCTTGACCAGTCGTAGCTGGCCGCGCTGAAACCTATGGCGCTCGACCGCTCGTACTGCAGGCGCTGCAGTTCGGCGTAGGGGTATTTGGTGGAACCGCGGGCGAGCATGGCCAGGGTCATGGCTTCGATGCCCGCCTTCTCGGGGCTCGTCATGGCCGAAGCCCCCCGGAAGGCAACTTTCATGGTGAAGACACGGTTGGCGGGGTTCTTCTTGACTATCAGCGTCACGCCATTCGCCAGCGTCCGCGTCTCCACGGTCGGCAGGTTCGCGGTCATATAGGCGCTCGGCGTCGTCGGAGTCTTCCACGTCGATACCGGTGAGGCGGGCAGCGACCAGGCAGGCGCCGCGGGACTTGCGGCGACCGCCTGGATGGCAAGCGCTGGCTCTGTGGCGGAAACCGGCTTGGCGACCGCCGCCGGAGCGGGCGAGCCGGCGCATGAAACCGCGAAAAGGGCAGCCGATGCCATGAATGCGGGCAAAACGGCCCGGAGCCGTGACCACCGTGAGTGTCGAATGATTTTCATCACTTGCCTTCCTTCCACCAGAACGCGGTATCGGCGCTTACGGTCGAGAAACCCGCAGCCGCCAGCGAATCCGCTTCCGTCTTCCAGTCCGCCGGGTTCATGCGCAGGGCGACCACCGGCACGTTGGCGAGCACGAAGGTTCCCAGGAAGGCGGCGATGTCGGCGCGCTCGACCCGCTTCATGTTCGGGACGTAATCGAAGAAATACTCGGTTGAAGCGACCGCCCACCAGAACGACAGCGTTTCGATGAACTGTTCCGGTGTCTCGAGGTTCAGGATCTGCTCGTCCTCGAGCCTCTGCTTGACGACGGCGAATTCCGAGTCGGAGAAGTACGACGGATCCGAGACCATTGCCGCGATTTCACCCGACACCACGGCGCCGGAGAAGGCGGTCTTGATGCGGTCGGCAAGCGGAAGGCCGGGGTCGACGAAGCAGTACGAATAGAACGATACCTGGCCCCCGTCGCGCTGGGTGTAGTAGAAGCCACCCAGATAGTCCTTGTCGTACAGGGCCGGCACCGTATCGAAGACCTTCGTCTTGAATCGCCCGCCGGGTGATTGCATGAGGTTCCCCCAGACATCGGCCGCGTAGGTCGGCTCAGGCTGGGCGATGACGTCCGGGCCGCGGAACCGCAGTTCCATATAGGCGATGCCTTCGGGCAGGGACTCGTCGGGGTAGGCCAGGTAGGCCGGCGTCTTGACTCCGGGCATGGGGTGGGCCGGAGCGGGGGTGGCCCAGGGGTTGGCTCCCGCTTTCCAGCCACCGTACCACTTCTTGGCCATCATGAATACCGCGTCAGGATCGACGTCGCCGCCGACAAAGAGGGCCGCATTGTTGGGCAGGTAGTAGGTCGACTGTATCGAGCGGAGCGCTTCGACCGTGGCCTTGCGTATCACCGCCTCGTTGCCGCCTACGTCACGGCGCCATGGGTACTTGGCGAACAATGCGTTGTCCATGGCGGCGGAATAGACGCGGTCAGGGTCCGCCAGGTAGCCGTTGATCTCGTTCGAGACGACTCCCTGCTCGATGACCAGCTCCTCGGGATCGAACGACGGTTCGCGCATGGCGTAGGACCAGAACTCGAGTCCGGCATCGGTCTTGTCGGACGGCACGGTGAAGTAGTAGGTGACGTACTCGGTGGATGTCCCGCCGTTCCACTCGGCGACGCCGAGGTCGGTCATCGCTGCGGAGAAAGCCGTTTCGGTGCTGTACCTGGAATTCCCCTTGAACAGCATATGTTCGTAGAGGTGGAACAGCCCTGCCGTCTCCGGCGTTTGCGTTATCGATCCGCAGCGGAAAGTGATCTGCACCCGTGCGAGCGGGACCGCGTGGTTCTCGAGCACGAACAGCTCGAGCCCGTTGTCGAGGCGGTAACGGTGGAGCCCCCGGACTGGCGTCTCATCGGCGAACGCCTGGGCCATCGCTGCGATGGCGAAGACCGCGGCCAGCGCGAACATACGTTTCATGGTACTGCCCTCCTGCAATCCTACAAGGTAGGAGAGGCGGATAGTCCTGTCAAGGCGAAGCGCTGTCAGAGGCGATGCGGTATATTCATGCATATTCATCTGTATTGCCCCGGCTGTATCGAGGCGCGACGATGGCTAGGCTAAAGCGGGTGGATAGACTAGGATGGTGGTCGATGATGACCATCCTGTTCAACCGCGCCATCAGGCGTTCCACCCGTGCCTTGCGCCTCGAGCGCGGTGAAGTATTTCCCTCTCCTGAGGTGCGTTCCCGCCTGATCCGCGCTCTGGACATCGCTTCGAAGGCAATACTGCGGGCGGTGATACTCTTCCATCTGTGGTATGTCGGTGTGACAGCCATTGTCGTCGTATGCTTTGCCTTCGTCGATCCTGCCGCCACGACGCTTTCGATGTACCGCAAGTACGTCGACAGCTGGAAGATTACGCGCCCCATACCGGTGTCTCTGGCACGAGTGCCCAAGACCGCCAGGCGCATGCTCGTGTCGGTCGAGGATTCGACATTCTTCTCTCATCATGGCATCGAGTTCGAAGCGTTCCAGCGAGCCATCGAGATCAACCAGCAGATAGGCCGGCCAATGTACGGCGGCTCGACCTTGACGATGCAGACCGCGAGGACTCTCTTCCTCGTGCCGTTCAAGAGTTACCTGCGAAAGTACCTCGAACTGATCGTCACCTTCGAGCTCGAACTGTTCCTGCCCAAGGAGAGGATACTCGAGTTGTATTTCTCCTGGGCGGAATGGGGCAAGGGCGTTTTCGGGATAGAAGCCGCCTCCCGGAAGTATTTCGGGCTCTCGGTCACGAGGCTCGATCCTGTGCAGACCGCCAGCCTGATCGCCGTCCTCTCGTCGCCCATCAGGTTCGTTCCAGCGACGCTGGCCAAGAGCCGCATCCTGTCAAGCCGCTACGAGTTCCTGCTCGACCGCTACGTGCGCTGAACGCCGAGCGTAGCCCTGATAGCGCGGTCAAGCGCGTCGGCGAATGCCTTGACGTCCTTCGGCCCGAAGCTGCGGTTCCTGGAAGACGGCGGCGCCGCACCGAGTTCGCGGAGTCCGGTCATGTGGTCGCGCAGCGACAGCCGCTCCCTGACTTCACCCGCTGTCCACAGCGCGCCGCGGTCGTTGAGCGCGACGATGCCCTTGTCGACAGCCCGGGCCGCCAGCGGAATGTCACGCGTCACGAGGATGTCTCCGGGAGCGGCCGCCGCCATGATGTAGTCGTCGGCAGTCTCATACGCGTCGTCCCTCCCCCTGCCTGGACCTGGCTTGGCCGTTGTCGATGGCTGCGAGGCGGAAGCCCCGGCCGGGCCGACGATGACGGCCTGCAGGTTCTTGCCGGGAGGCAGCGGCATGGGCTTGTTGGCGACGAATATCGCCCTGATGGGGAATTCTCCCGTGGAAGAGCCGGCGCGGCGACCTATCAGGTTTTTTACCTCGCGCGGCAGGGAATCGGCGTCCGCCCAGATCGTCATGCCGGCACACTCGCGCGGAACAGTTCACCGTCACCCGACACCGAGTACGTTCCATTGTCCGCTGTCACGAAAGCCGAAGCGCCCCGTTGCAGGGCCAGCGGCTTGTCTTTGCCCGTGGACACGTTGACCAGACCCGCGGTGCATAAAAGAATCTCGGGAACGTGCGCCCGCCTGCCGGCTTTGAGCGTTCCGTGGACAGTGGCCTTGGCAATGGCGTAAT
Organism: uncultured Treponemataceae bacterium; assembly: GCA_964576835.1. GTDB lineage: Bacteria > Spirochaetota > Spirochaetia > Treponematales > UBA12059 > SZUA-370. The sequence continues at coordinate 5,498 of CAZNXK010000012.1, forward strand.
CGGGCACGCCGCAATCGTAGGCGCAAAAGCCGCCCGGTGATTGCGCCATCCCGGTCGGGGTGACCCCGGTGCTTTCGAAACTGAGCACTGATATCAGCTCCGGTATGTCGATGTGCTTGTGCGTCAGCCCGCCGCGGAGGACGTTGTCGGAATTTGCCATTATCTCGACAGCGGTGCCATGGAGGTAGGCGTGCGCCTGCCCCGGCGACAGGTTGAGCGCCTGGCCAGGCGCCAGCTCGAACAGGTTGAGGACCAGGGGAGCGAGGGCTCCCATATCGTCGGGATACGCGTCCATCAGTTCGAGGACGCACGTGAAAATCCTGCCTGTAGCGCTGCCTGCGGATTCGGCGGCGACGATTCGCTCACTCCTCCTCCGCATGAACGCCAGGTGCCTGCCCTTGGTATCCCCCGTCATGGAAACGAAGGTATAGAAGAAAACGGAAAGCTCGAGCATGCCTGGATCGGCGATGAGCCGCCGCACTATCCTGTGCCAGTCGTCGGGAGCCAGCGCCTTCATGTTCTCGACTATGTCGTCCACTGTCCTGAACCCGGAGAGTCCCCGGAACGTGCCAAGCGCGACGACTGTCTCGGGCTTGTGGTTGCTGTCCTTGTAGTTGCGTTCGGGAGAGTCGATGGGAATGCCGGCGAATTCCTCGCGCTCAAAGCCGTGTTCGGCCTTGCGTTTCGACGGGTGCGCCTGTATGGACAAGGGCTTGGCAACCGATAATACCTTGAACAGGAAAGGCAACTTCCCGTCGAAGCGGCTTGCCACCTTTGTCCCGAGCATCGATGCCGGATTGGCCGCGATCATGGCATCAAGTGCCGTCCCTGCGCCGGTCAACGGGCTTATGACCAGCGATGGAGCCTTGGGATGGGCTCCCATCCACAGCTCGGCCCAGGGTTCGCCACTTTGATTCTCCCTGCCCAGGAACTCGGGCAAGGCTTCGGTCGATCCCCAGTCGTATTTCTGTATGGTGTTTTCAAGCGCGAATATGGCCATGGTCCATTGTAACCGTGGTCCGGCCGTCTGTGAAGCCGGAGCCGGTCATGCCGTCACCGCGCTTGCAGGTCAAGGACGGCCGATGAAGGCGCGCAGGTCTCGGACCAGCTCGTCGAGCGGCTTGAAGCTTGTCCGGGTCTCGGGCAGGGACGACACGAACACCGTGCCGTAGCGCTTGGCGAGGAGGCGAACGTCGAGGACGACGACGGCGCCCCTGTCGTCGCTGTGGCGGATGAGCCTTCCGAAGCCCTGCTTGAAACGGATGACCGCCTCAGGCAGCGACAGGTCCATGAAGGAATTGCCGCCTCTCCGTTCGACCGCCTCCGCGCGGGCCTTCTGCACCGGATCGGTCGGCACCCGGAACGGAAGCTTGGTGATGATGACGAGCTCGAGCGTCTCGCCAGGCGCGTCGATGCCCTCCCAGAACGAGTCGGTGGCAAACAGGACGGAGGCCACGTCGGTCTTGAAGGCGTCGAGCAGGCGGGACCGCTCGTCGTCTCCCTGCCTGAACGCCGATATGCCGAGCGCGTCGAGCCGAGGCTTGACGGAATCCCATGCGGAGCGCAGCGCGGTGTACGAAGTGAAAAGGACGAGGGCCTTGCCGCCCGAGGCTTCGACCAGACGGTAGACCGCCTCGTTTATCCATAGCTGCCACGCCGGGGAGTCTGGCGGGGGGGCGTCGCTCGCCGCGCCGAGCATGGCGTTGCGCTCGAAGGGGAACGGCGACGGGAAGGCCATGCACTCGGACCGTGATTCGGCGTTGGACAGTCCGACGCGCCGTTTCCAGAATTCGAACGAGCCGCCTACCGTCAGCGTCGCCGACGTGCAGACTATGGTCCGGAACGGACCGAACACGGCCTCGTTCATCATGTCCGATATGTCGAGCGGCGTTATGCAGAACTGGACGAAAGCCTCGCCCTGGCTGGTTTTCCTGCGGTCGAGCCAGTAGACGCTGGCGGGATCCTCGTCGAAACCCTTGAACCGCGCGCAAATGCCCGCGAGCGACGAAAGCCGCACCAGGGCCAGCTCCGCCTCCCGTACCGACTGGTCTTCCTCGGCTTCCTCCGGCACCGCGGCGATCGCGTCCTTGAGCAGTTCGGCGACTGCCAGGATGGCGCGCTCAAGGACGCCGAGCGGCGCGACGAGGCCCGCCTCGATGCCGGAGTTCCTCTCCTGCAGCCTCAGGTTCATGCCCGTGCCGACCAGCCCAAGTGCGGCCGAATCCGCCGCCTCCATCGCCGCGCGCAGAGCGTCGGCGGCGTCGGGAAAGCGCTCGAGGATTTCGGGAGGCAAGCCCTTGAGGTTCTGCAGCTTGACGATGATGCCGAACTTCCTGCCGCGACGCTCGCGGTAGAGCCTGGAGGACTGGCGCAGCACCGAGAAACGCGTGATTTCCTCTGAGAAGAAGCTGGTAGCGCTCGACTCTATCGCATGGGCCTCGTCGAAGATTATCGTGCCGTAGGGTGGCAGGACAGCCGTCGATTCGTAACCCGCGCCGGCCGACCGCGCCGCCAGGTCGCTGAACAGTATGTGGTGGTTGGCCACGATGACATCGGCGTCGGCGGCGTCGCGCTTGACCCTGAGCACGAAGCAGGACTCACGCCAGGGGCAGCGCATGTTGAGGCATTCGTCGGCCTCCGACCGGACCCTCGTCCACAGCGCCTCGTCGGGCCAGAACGAGAGGTCGGCGCGGTCGCCCGATGAGCTCGAATCTGCCCACGCGGCAATCTGCCTGAGCGGGTGGTCGTCGCCGGCGAACAGCCCTTCTTCGTCGAGCGCGTCCTGGAGCCTCGTGCGGCACAGGTAATTGCCCCGTCCCTTGACGAGGACCGCCTTGAGCTTTTTCCTGAATATCGAGGCGACGACGGGTATGTCCTTGTCCATCAGCTGGCGCTGGAGGTTGATCGTCGCGGTCGATACGACGACACGTTCCTTGTTGCGCGCCGCCCAGGCAAAGGCAGGTATCAGGTAGGCAAACGATTTGCCGACGCCGGTGCCAGCCTCGGCTGCCAGCACCCAGCCGCCGTTCATGGCCTCGGTTATGGCCCGGACAAGCGCGAGCTGGCTCTGCCGCGGCTCGTAATCCGGAAGCCTCGACGCCAGCTTGCCTCCGGTATCGAGGACTCCCGCCAGCTCGTCGGGGTCCATGGCGACGAGCGCACGCGCTCGAACCGGCTCGGCGACGACGTAGACATTCTCCACGTCGCCGTCGACGATGTAGGAGCCGACGCCGTTCTCGCCGACGCGCGAGGCTATGGCTAGGTCGGCATCGCTTGGCGCCAGGAACCCCGAAGGGTGGTTGTGCACCAGGACGTCGCCACGGTCGAGGAATCCGGCTATAGCGGGCACGCTGGACCGGTCTCCCCTGGCGCCTACATGTATTTCGGCGACGAGGCCCCGCTCGTCGAGCCTGCCCGCCGCGAAGACCTCGTTGTACCCGGCGTCTGCGATGGCCGCCCTGAGTTCGGCGGCAGCCTCTTCGGTAAATCGCTCGTTGGCTCGCATTCTATTGCGCTTCCTGATCTTCAGTATGACGCGACGAGCAGGCACGAAAAACCATACGCGGCCGCCTCGCCTGCCTGGCGTCCGGGGCGGTACCAGTATTCGAGGTATGACGACGGGTGTACGGCAGCCCATGCGCCCATGTTGGGAGTCCAGGTAAGGGTTGCCCGCGTGAATGACGACCATGCGGCCTCGGCCACCCCGGCCGGCCAGGCCTCGCCCGAAGCCGCATAACCCCGGGCTCCGGCCCTGATGGACAGCCTGTTGGCGTACAGCATGCCGGCGCCCCGCTGTATTTCCACGCCTAGCAGCCTGAGGCTCGCTTCCCCGCAAATGTGCCATCGGCCGGAAACCCCTCCTCCGAATTCGGCCCACGCGGGATACAGTGCCGACTGGGTCGCGCCAGACGAGTAGGTCCGTCCGTCCGGACCGTAGGCCAGCCCCGGCGAAGCCGATGCCGCCCCCCAGACGCGTGCCGCCAGCGCCGCGGGCTCCAGATGCCCGGACAGCTCGGCCTCGAAGCCGGCAGATGGCACCGACGGTTGGGGGTACAACGGGGCGTCGATGCGTGACAGCAGGGCGAAGCCCCAGCCTGTCTCGGCTTCGGAGTCGTCGAGGCGCGCGGTGGCATCGTCGAAAGCGACGCCAAGCTCCATGGCAGCCGACGCGTCCGACCACGGCGCGTAGGGGGTCTGTCCCCAGGCCGAGCGGACGTAAGCCTCGAAAGCCGTCTGGACGCTCCAGGACAGCGAACTGCCGGGGAAAAAGCGGTATGCATCGCCCGCTCCCAGAGAAGCGCCTGAGCGCCGGGTGGTGTAGCCTTCCGACGGTGACGTGAACGAGTCGTACAGGCGCATGGCCAATGACGTCGCGAAGCGTGACCAGGTGGCCGCCAGTTCGAGGTCGGCCGCCTCCGCCCGGAAGTTCCAGTCGGCTCGTATCGACGCGGAAAGCCGCTCGACGGGATCCGCGATGAACGCGATGGCTCCCGAAGCGACGAGCCCGTCGCGGTCGAGCGAAGCGGTAGGCAACCAGAAGCGCGGCGCCATCCAGGCCAGGGCGTTGTAGGAGGCCGTCTCGAGGACAGGAACGGCGTCGTAGACCGACTCCGCTGAAAGGAGGTCGGAGGCGTCTTCCCAGCGTGCCGCAGATACTTCGAAACCCAGAATGGAGCGGTCCGCGGGGAAGGCGCAGACGGCGACTCCCGCGGAGAAATTTCCGAGATAGTATACCCCTCCGCCCGCGGACACCGGCTGGTGGACGCCGCCCGAGACAGGAATCGTCTGGTAGCGGATCGCGTCGGCTTCAAGCTCGGCAAGTCGGTAGAACGAGTCGTCGTCCCACGAGAAGCGGATCACGCCGCCGCTGTCAATGGACAGGTATCGTATCCAGGAAAGGCTTGCCGGTACAGCGAGCCGCTCGACCGAGGCGACGGTTTTCCCTGAGAGGGACAGGCGTACGACGGAGCTCACGCCGTCTTCGCGGGCGATGGCGTAGATCGTGCCGCCGTCCGCCGTCGAGACGGGAGAGGCGTAGCTGACGCGCTCCGAACCGCTGAGCAGGACCCGCATTCCGTCGCCGTTTCCCGTCACGATGTCGGTTTCGTAGCCATCGACCATGATGCCGACGATTTGCCGTCCACCCGCCTCGGTCGATCCTCCGGCGTACCAGGCGGCATCGCGCAAATGCTCCATGGGCAGGTCGGACAGCGATCCGGTCCGGGCATCCCAGACCTTGAGCACTAGGCGGGGAAGTCCTGCTACCCACCTGATGGTCGAAACAAGGATCGCCGATCCATCCGTCGTGGCGTCGAGCCGGGAGACATGAGCTCCGGCGCGGAACAGCGGGCGTTCCATCCCGTTCTCAGTGTCGTAGGAGAATACCGTCTCCAGGGCGGCATCCGCCCTGAACAGCGTCGATGCGGAAGCCGCAAGGGAAGCGACCGAAGACGGCGGACCAAGGAGCTCCGCTGCCATGTATACCGGAGTCCGGGGCGTCATCGCCGCGCGGAATTCATCCCAGGCCTCGGAGAGGCTTGTCCCGTAGACGTCCGAGAAGCTCCCCTTGATGAACC
>CAZNXK010000012.1:11083-11921 GCA_964576835.1 uncultured Treponemataceae bacterium
CGAGGCTGCGCCGAAGCGTCTCCATAGTGCCGCGTATCTTGGCATGCCGTATCGATTCTGGAGGTAGCGAGAAAAATAGCCGCCGTACAGGTAGTACAGGTTGCCACCGGGGTAGAGGTCCCAGGCTCCGCCGGCCTGGTCAAATCCTTTCCACCGGCCTTCCAGTATGTCCTGCCTCAGTACGGCGGCCGACAGCGGGTCGTTGGCCCTGCCTGAGCCGTCCTGGCTCTCGAACGAGACGGCGACTCCCTCGACCATGTATTTAGGGGCAAGGTACGACGAAAGCCCCAGCGGAGAACCGAAAATGGCCACCAAGGCGTTTTCCGGAGCGGAGCGTATCGAAAGCGAGACTGCGTGGGTCAGTTCGTGCCTGAAAAGCGAGCGCAGGTCATCCCTGAAGGAGCCGAGCGCGGTGCCGGGATCGGCGGGCGCCTGGTACAGCACGATGCGTACATAGGGATACGACGATGTGTAGCCATTCACCGATTCGGCATCGGGTGTCATCACGACAGGCAGGCGGAGCCCGGGTTCGGTGCCGAGCATGGCGGCGATTTCCCGGTATTCGTCGTCGGCAAACGTCGCCAGGTACTCGACGGCGGGCCGTGACTCCTTGGCGAATATGAACGAGAAGTACTCGGTCTCGATGACGACGAGTGGCCTGTCCGGCGCGAACAGGTCAGCATATGCTCCGAGCGTGCAGGAAACGGCCATCGCGGCCGCCAGGAGAAATCGTTCCATTGGCTGACTCCGGGTGCGGCGACCGGTCCATGCGGGCTACAAAGCAACCTTGGCGCTCGGCGTTCATGCAGTATAGTATGGCGGGCAGGGTGGCACAAGC
>CAZNXK010000012.1:11931-35319 GCA_964576835.1 uncultured Treponemataceae bacterium
CCCGCCGATACTGTACTGACGAACCATGAAGATTAGGAAGAGGATGACAGTAGGACAGAAAGCTGCTATTAGCCTTCTCGCCTCAACCCTGCTGGCCGCCGGTTTTGCCGCGCTGGCCTATTCAGGATTGTTTTCTGTCATTGAAACACGCTTTTTCGACGAGCGGGTCAAGAGGTCCGTCGATTCATCCATGGATGGACTTTCGGCCTCGGCGGAAACGTACCACGCGCAGAACACCGCCCGCTTCTCCACGCTCCTGTCCCAGGAATATGTAAGCCGCAGCTTCCTCCCCAATCAGAGCGCAAGCGACGTTTTCGAGAGGACCAAGGCTTTCGGTCTTCTTGCGCAGGAGACGACCGGTCTCACAGGCGTCCGCTTCATAGATCAGGACGGCAAGCGCATCCATTTCAGCACCTTTCCTGGAGACGTGGTCCGCGCTGAAACGCTGAAGATAATCTACCGCAACTATGGCGAGGACGGAGATGAACCGTACGCCGAGCTTGGCGTGGCAGAGGCCGAGCCCGCCCGCCTCGCCCCGTTGCCCGCAAGGCGCGCTTTTGCCTACCGCTTCCCCTTCGTCGACGGCTTCGGCGCGTATAGGGGCAGCGCCGTCTTCTACGTCTCCTTCACAGGCCTTTTGGAGCGGCTGATCCAAGACGGGCGCCTGTCCCTTGGCGATGACGTTACGGCTGTCGGCTACGCGGGCATCCTCGTTGGCACCCCCAGCTGGGCTGGCCCCGATTTGCTTGCCAGGATAGCCAACCTGTGGGCCGCGGGTCCGAATGCCGAGCCGATGACGGTGGGCGCCGCCGAGGCTTCGGATTCGTACGTCCTGTTTTCAAGGAGGAGCGACGCGGGCCTCCTGGGTCGTCTCGTACCTTCGTCATGGTTCGTGATGCCCGAAGCGTTGAGGTGGCTCCTTTTGTCCGCCTTCTTCATCACCGCCTATCTTTCCCTGTTCCTCATCCTCAACCTCAGGCAGGACCGACTCGCCGTACTCGCCTCGAGGATCAAGCGTTTCCAGATAGAACTCCTCGAGGAGTACCTGGAACGCAAGGGGGACCTTGACCTCGAACGCTGGAAAGGCGAACTGGAGTCCAGGCGGGGCGAGACCAGGGACAGGATACGCAAGAGCGCCGGCAGCCTCGCAAGGAAGCGTTCGGCGGACGTGGACGCCCTGATAGACAAGTCATGGGATGAAATAATCGCCGTCATGACCTCGAGAGGCGAACGTCCCGGCGGCGTCGACATGGCACGTTTCGAGGCTCTTCTCAAGGAAGCCCTGAGCAAGGGCTCGTTCGTCATAGGTACTGCCGCCGCAGCTCGCCAGACGTCGCTGCCCGCATACATAGCCCCGGCGGCCCGGGCAGAAACAGCCCCCGAGGATGTGGAGGAACTCGAGGAACTCGAGGAATTCGAGGATGGCGGAGAAGCGCCCGCAGTCGAGGAGGCGGAAGAAGCCGTCGAGGAGCTGGCCGAGGTCGAGGAGGCTGAAGAAGCCGCCGAGCTCGAAGAAGCCGCCGAAGCCGTCGAGGAGCTGGCCGAGGTCGAGGAGGCTGAAGAAGCCGCCGAGCTCGAAGAAGCCGCCGAAGCCGTCGAGGAGCTGGCCGAGGTCGAGGAGGCGGAAGAAGCCGCCGAGCTCGAAGAAGCCGCCGAAGCCGTCGAGGAACTGGCCGAGGTCGAGGAGGCGGAAGAAGCCGCCGAGTTCGAAGAAGCCGCCGAAGCCGTCGAGGAACTGGCCGAGGTCGAGGAACTGGAAGAGCTCGAAGAGGCCGAACCGGCAACCGCCGAAGCACCCAAAGACGAAGAAGACATGGAGTGGGGCAGCTTGTCGGCCGAGGCTCTGGCCCTGGCTCTCGATGACGAGGATGAACTGCCTATCATTCCGGAAAGCCTCGGGCTTGAACTCGTCGAAGAGACCGACCTCTCGGATGTCATAGGTTATCTCGATACCCGCCCCCAGGTCGAATCTGGCTTGGCCGAGGATCTCGCCATGGTGGCGGTAGCTGATCTGGCCGAGACCATTGAAAAAGCCGCCGGACCGGATTCCGCAGCCGACGAGCCTATGGCCAGCTTGGTGTTCACTTCTCCGTTCGAGGATTTTCCGGAAATGAATCGGGAAACGGCGGCGCAGCTCGAACAGGCTCTTAAAGCGCTTCCCGTTGACGGCAGGTCCGAGGTGGAGGAAGCGGTCGCAGAACTCGTGTCGGCGGAATCCAGGGAAATGCTTGAATCGTCGATGGACGATCTGCTCGAGGAAGTAGAATTCGACCTTTTCCTGAGCGCCCTCGACCTGAGCGGACTCGACGGCTACCGGGACGAGGATGGCTTCCTGGAACTTGAGGAAACCGCATACCGGGAACCCGCCATATCTGAACCGGTCGAAATGGAGTACGAGGTCGATGCGTCTGATGGCGCATTCTCCATGCTCTCCGCCGAGGATCGCGACCGCCTCGAGGAGTTGCAGCCCTTTGTTCCGGAAGATGCCGAGATGGGCGAACTTGAACCATTGGCTTACTCGTCGTACCGCCGGCTCGGGAGCGGCTTCGCGTACCGACGATTCGAAATACCCGGCGCAAAGGTTGAGGAACTGCCTGTCGTAGCCGACGCCGAGCCATCCGACGCGATACCGCTGGACGCTGCGGATTCAGGCGAGGTCATCGTCATGGTCGACGGTATATTCACCATCAACAAGGCAGCCTTCGCTGTACCGGGTACTGAAGACCCTGAACTCAAGGCGCTTGCAGACTCGGTGCTTTTTGACCACGACGCTTGACAGCTCCGTCAGGCCGACCGTACCTTACCAGTAATGAGCGCAATCAATTATGTTTTCATTCTCGGCAGTACCGTTCCCGTAGTGCTTCATCCTTTCGATACCGGGACGGCCTTCGAGTCGAAGGATGTCGGGGACCTGATAGGCCGTTATGGAACCGGGGAGACTCCTCAGGGTGCGGACTCGATCCGTGCCGAGCTGTACAAGGCCATGGAAAAGGGCGCCAGACGCCATTTCCTGAACAAGGGCTACTACCTGCGCGTGGCGCTGGCGGCTGTCGCCTTCGTGGTCGTTTACCTGTTCTTCTCCATTCTCGTCCGTGACCCGGTTCCGATGATAGACGAGTTGCTCCTCGGTACCCTGTCAGCTGCCGCAGTGTACCTGGTAAGCGAGCGCAAGGTGTTGTCCTCCCCGCGGCACCTCGAGTCGGTGCTCAGGCTCAGGCGGGCGATCGATGCGGCCTATTTCTCGGAGAGCCGTGTCATCGATTTGGTGGAATCGTGGCGTGACGAGGCACTGGCACTCGGACCCGCGGCTTTCTACAAGTTCGATTCGGTCGAGGTCAAGCTGAACGCGGTAGAATCCGAGGAAGCAGCTTCGCTGTGTGCCTTGCTCGCCGAGCGCTGGCGGGCAAAGCCGATAGTCGCAGAACTGTATGCCGCGTCGCAGAAAGGCGGAGTCCCGGGGGCCATGCTCGACAAGGCCGCCCGGCGTCTGGGCGCTGCCGAGAATTCTCTGGTCCTTGCCTACCTTCGGCTCATACCGCTGGCGCTCCCAGAGGCTACATGATGGCTCGCCCCGCTCGTTCAGGAAATATCCGCTCATCGGCTCGAGGCGCTGTTCTAGGCATGGTCGGCGCACTGGCGGTTTTTTGCGTTGCTGCTGCCCTGGTCTGGCCGCTCTGGTACTTGGCGACCGAACATACTACGCTGTATACCGTGCTGGCGTTGCTTTCGCTCGGCGCCGTTGCACTATGCGCGGTCGTCGCCAGGTTGTCCAGCCGCAAGGCTGACGACCCGATCGATCAGTGACCTTGCGAGGAAGGCTGTTCCCGGCCATTGCCGTCCTGTCCTCATGCTTGCTCAATCCGGTGGCCGCGGCACCTTTCGACTATCCCGTCATTGGAGGGCTCAGTCCGCGCGACATCGTGTTCAGGCAGGTCCAGGATTCTATCGCGCAGGGATATAGAGCCGAACAATCCACTGGCCAGTATCCGGACCTGTTCATCTGCCGCTGGACAGCCGCCGGAGGCGAAGACCTCTTCTCTGTCGCTGCCCGGCTGTCGCTGCCCTATGACTCCCTGGCGACATTGAACGGCATCGGACGACCTCGGGTTTTCGCTGCCGGCGAAGTGGTGCTCATCCCCTCGATCGCCGGCGTCTTCGTGCCTGATAGCCCCAGAAACGATATTGACATGCTCCTTTCGGCGCGGCTCGGGGAACCATCCATCGGACCTGCTTCCGCGTCCATACGCGTAGCCGTAGAATCGGCCGGGATACGGCCGATATTCACTTTCTATCCCGGTGCCCGATTTTACCAGACGGAGCGTTCCTTTTTCCTCGATGTCAGCTTCAGGATGCCCCTGCCTGAGGGAGTCAGGACGAGCGCGTACGGCATCCGCAAGAGTCCTATCGACGGACATGACAGGATGCACGACGGCATCGACCTCGCCGCCCCCGAGGGTACCGACGTGCTGGCTGCCAGGGAGGGCCGCGTCATGGAGGTCGGAAACGATCCGGTACTGGGGCTACGCATCGTCATAGAGCATGAAAGCGGCCTTAAAACCATCTACGGACACCTTTCCCGAGTCCTGGTCGTGTTGAACCAATCGGTTCGATCGGGTACAATAATTGGCGCGGTCGGTTCGACCGGCTTGTCGACCGGCCCCCATCTGCACTTCGAGATTCGGCTGAGCGGCAAAGCCAAGGATCCTTCCAGTTATCTGCCTGGATTGAAGCCATGAAACGAATAGTCCTGTTTGCCGTCATAGTAGCCATTGCCTCGCCTCCGTCGGCATTTTCGCAGGGAATGCGGACTGTCGTAGCCGGCGTCGTGGAGCTCGATTCAAGAATGCCTGAGGGGACATCGGTCTCAATCCGCTATAACCAGGCCGTTGCGGTTTCATTTCCTGCCGATCCGACATTCATCCAGGGAGTCGAATTCGAACTGCGCATTCCCAAGGCCTTTCAGGGCGCCGAATCATCCATAGCCTGGACGATTTATTCGAAAGTAACGCCTGTTCCCTCGACCGACCAGCTCGATTATGACGGAGATCTGGTCGCGACCCAGCCATTGCCGGCCAGGGTTGCCATGAACCTCGTCATACCCATCACCGAAAGGCACAGCATCAGGAGCGGCCCGTTCGCAAGCGTGATACCGCTGGTGGCCGGCGTTGACCGTTTTCCCCTCGTTTTCAAGCTGTCGCCTATCGGCAAAGGCATCAAGCCGACGATGGAATCGGCGGAATTCAAGCTGACCATCCGGCCGGTTCTGCGGGACGAAGGTGGAATCCAGGTCAAGGTTGCCTTTCCCGAAGGCTTCGATCACGGCACCGCCTCCGTTTTCGTAGACGACAGGAAGGTTGAAGATCCCCATGCCGTCGTATTGGCCAAGAAAGGCGCCCGCGTCGTAAGGGTCAGCGCCGAGGGCTTCCGGGAAGAAGTCGTTACGATAGCCGTCGAAGCGGGCCGCGTGGTGGCTGTGCCGGTGACGCTCGCCCCCAACGCGCCTTTCCTCGTTTTCCGTGCCCCGGCCGGAACGTTCGTGTCCATAGACGGCGTCGCCGTGCATCAATCAGAGATGGCCGGTCTGGCGGTCGAGCCTGGCGAACATACATTGGTGTTCAAGATAGGCGACTACTCGATGACGCGTAAGGTGATGGCGCTCCGCGGCAAGACTTACCAGGTCGTCCTGTCGGTCGAACTCGACATCATCACGACGCCATGACCAACCCAAGGGATCGTGTCCCGGTACGAGCCGCTACCAGCGCTCCCGGAGTCAGAGGCTACAGCCGGGACCCGGTCCCGGCCGGCCGCGCCGCACGGTCTTTGACGGATTCTTCGCTTGGCCGGAGAGGAACATGGCACTATTGGAGAAGCGCATGACGAAAGTGGCATCGTGGAACGTGAACGGCATCCGGGCGGCGGCGGAGAAGGGATTTTTCTCGTGGCTGTCTCAGGAATCCGCCGACATCGTGTGCGTGCAGGAAACCAAGGCGGATCCATCCCAGCTGTCCAGTCAGTTCTTCGAGGCGACCGATTCGGGTGGCGCTCCATACAGAGCCTTCTGGTCCAGCGCCGCGAGGCGCGGCTACTCCGGCGTGGCAATCTACACGAGGCTCGAGCCGAAGGCCACGAGGAGCCTCGGCATCGAAGAATTCGACGCCGAAGGCAGATACCTCGAGGCTGACTTCGGGGACCTCGTCGTCGCCAGCGCCTATTTCCCCAATTCCCAGGAAGCCGGAGCCAGGCTCGACTACAAACTTCGTTTCTGTGATGCCGTATTGTGCCGTTGCGACGCCATTGTCGCCGATGGCCGTCACGTCGTCGTATCCGGCGACTTCAACATCGCCCATGAGCCGATAGACCTGACCTACCCGGCGGCCAACGTGGAAAATCCCGGATATCTGCCCGAAGAGCGCGAGTGGATGTCGAAATTCCTTGCCGGCGGCTACGCGGATACCTTCAGGCGGTTCCATCCGGGAGAAGCTGGCCATTACAGTTGGTGGAGCTACCGCATGAAGGCCCGGGAGAGGGACATAGGTTGGCGTCTCGACTACCATTGCGTTGACGAAGGCCTGATTCCGGCAGTACGCTCGGTCGCGATCCGCAACACGGTGATGGGTTCCGATCACTGCCCTGTAATCATCGAGCTTGACCGCTGACGATGGCCGGATAGCAGAAAAACCAACAGGAGTTCGCCATGACGATACGCTACAATGCCCCGGCTACGCTGACTTTTACCCTGATCTGCGCCATGGTGCTGCTTCTGGATGGCATCTTTCCTGGCCTCACCAAGGCATGGTTCTCCGTGCCAGGCAGGGGTGGCTTCGACTCTCGCTCGATACCGGAATACCTCAGGCTTTTTACCCATATTTTCGGCCACGCCGATATAAACCACTTCCTGTCGAACTTCGCGTTCATCTTGCTCCTGGGACCCATCCTCGAGTCGACGTACGGCTCGGGCGGCATCATAATCATGACCGTAATCACCGCTTTCGTTACCGGTTTGCTCAACATCCTCATCTTCCCGACCGGGCTCATGGGAGCCAGCGGCATCGTTTTCATGATGATACTCCTGGCTTCGTTCACAAATTTCGGCAAGGGAGAGATACCGCTTACGTTCATCCTGATAATGCTGCTCTACCTTGGCCGCGAAGTGTTCAACGCGTTCAGGGCCAACAACATTTCTGAATTCGGGCATATCATAGGTGGCCTCTGCGGCAGCATCTTCGGATACCTCCAGCCTTCCAAGCGCTGATAAGCTTGCGCTGGTCCTCCCATCGCGTATACTGGAAGCAGGCGCCGGGGGCGCGATCGGAGGATCCATGACGGACTCAATCGAGCGGAAAGTCTTTGTTATCGACACCAATGTCCTCATCCACAATCCGGAGTCCATCCTGTCATTCAGGGATAACGAGATAGTCATCCCCCTGCAGGTGCTCGAGGAGCTCGATCGCCTCAAGACCTACCCTGACCAGCGCGGCAAGAGCGCCAGGGACGCCATCCGCTTTCTCGATTCCATCGCCAAGAAAGGTGACCTGAACGAAGGCGTCAAGCTGGAGAACGGGTCGATATTGAGGGTATCGCTGGCCCAGGCGAACAGCGCGCCGAAAGGCTTCGACCTGGAAAAGAACGACAACAGGATCATCCTCTGCGCCGTAGCCCTGAAGGAGGGCGGGAGGCAGGTGTTCTTCGTCTCCAAGGACATCAACGCCAGGGTCAAATCGACGGCGCTCGGCGTCAAGGCGGTCGACTACGAGAAGGAAAAGATCGACATCGCCACGCTCTACCAGGGCGTGGTCGAAGCGGAGGTCCCTCCCGACGTGTTCGCGGCATTCGAGGCTACAGGCGTCATTCCGTGGAGGGACCAGCTCAGGGTGAACGAGTTCGTCATCCTCCACAAGCGCGGAGACACCGGGGAACGGGTAGGCCGTTGGAACCCGGAAGACGGCACCATCGAGGCGCTGTCCGATGAGCTCGGTTCTGTTTCCGGGATATCGCCGCTCAATTCTCGGCAACGTGTCGCTCTTGACCTGTTGCTCGATGACCGGATCCAGCTCGTGACAATCGTTGGCAAGGCGGGAACAGGCAAGACGCTGATGGCAATTGCCGCCGGCCTCAGGAAAATTTATGACGAGAAGATATACGCCAAGATGCTCATAACGAGACCGGTGGTGCCGGTAGGAAAGGACATTGGCTATCTGCCCGGCGAGAAGCAGGCCAAGATGTCCAACTGGATGCAGCCGGTTTTCGACAACATCGAATATATCCTGGGCGCGCACAAAAGGGAAAAAGCCAAGACGGTCGACCAGATGATAAAGGACAAGCAGATCGAGATAGAAGCGCTGTCATACATCAGGGGAAGGTCGCTGCCCAACCAGTACATCGTCATCGACGAAGCCCAGAACCTGACGCCGCACGAGATCAAGACGATAGTCTCGAGGGCCGGCGAGGGTTCCAAGGTCGTGCTGACCGGCGATCCGTACCAGATTGACAACATGTACCTGGATGCCAATTCCAACGGATTATGTTTCCTCGTAGACGCTTTCAAGGGGCAGGCGATCTACGGCCATGTCACGCTCCAGAAGACCGAGCGGAGCGAGCTGGCCGAACTCGCCTCGACCCTGCTGTGAGACTGTCATGAAGCTGTCATTCTGTAGACGATGCGGGCGGATGACCCTGCGCAGCTTCATCTACTGCCCGTATTGCGGAGTATCCCTGCAGGCAGGCCCTGGCTTGGCCGACGCCACGGCTCTGCCGTTCGAGAGAATGGACACCATGCAGACAGAGTACCGCGCGAGGCACATCGACGAAATGCTCGACGCGCTTGACGGCATCGAGTCGGACGTGGAAGAGCTCCTCCACGGAATAGGAACGCCGTCGTAGAGTAGTCGCCGTTGGCACGCCGGCCGTTGCCGGGGCGTTGTTTCAACAGCGCGCCATGTATACAATACCGCCCGGGGTGCCAGCCGCACCATTTGAAAAAAAAAGAAGGAGCGAAGCGGATGTACGGTAGGATGCGTGACGAGCTGCGTACCAAGCTCGAGTCGATCAAGAATGAAGGCCTTTACAAGGCCGAGCGAGTGATCATGACGCCCCAGGGCGCCACCATCGCGGTCAAGGGTGGCCAGAGCGTCGTCAACTTTTGCGCCAACAACTACCTTGGGCTTGCCAACGACGGGCGCATCAGGGATGCCGCCAAGCGCGCGCTCGACGAATGGGGCTATGGCCTGTCGAGCGTTCGTTTCATCTGCGGAACGCAGGAACCCCACAAGCAACTTGAGAAGGCCATCGCTGACTTCCTTGGCCTCGAGGACGCCATACTCTTCTCGTCGTGCTTCGACGCCAACGCCGCAGTCTTCGAGCCTCTCCTCGACGCCGATTGCGCCATCATAGCCGACAGCCTTAACCATGCGTCGATCATAGACGGCGTGCGTCTGTGCAAGGCCGAACGCCTGGTGTACGAGCACAACAACTTCGACGATCTCGAAGCCAAGCTCCAGGTCTCCGCGCCCAAGCGACAGAGGCTCGTAGCCACCGACGGGGTCTTTTCAATGGACGGCGACATCGCCGATCTGGAACGGATCTGCGACCTCGCGGAAAAATACGACGCGCTCGTCATGGTCGACGACAGCCATGCGACCGGCTTCATCGGCGCCCGCGGCCGGGGAACCCACGAATTCCGGGGCGTCATGGGCAGGGTGGACATCATCACGACGACCTTCGGCAAGGCACTCGGCGGAGCTTCCGGCGGCTGCGTGGCCGGCCGGTCGGAAATAGTCGAGTACCTGCGGCAAAAGGCGAGGCCGTACCTGTTCTCGAATACCGTCCCGCCCGCCATCGTCGGAGGCACGCTCAAGGCACTCGAGATCCTCTCCGGCTCCACCGGACTGCGCGACAGGCTCGAGGCGAATACCAGGCGCTTCCGTCAGGGCCTTGCGAATGCCGGCCTCGACGTCAGGCCAGGCACGCACCCCATATGCCCGGTAATGCTGTACGACGAGAAATTGGCGCACGAGATGGCTGACCGCCTCCTGGCCGAGGGCATCTATGTCATTGGTTTCAGCTTCCCCGTCGTTCCGCGAGGCAAGGCCAGGATACGCGTCCAGGTCTCGGCAGCGCATACGGATGCCCAGATCGACACCGCCATAGCCGCGTTCACCAAGGTCGGCATCGAGCTCGGCGCCATCAAGAAGTAAACAAGCCATGCGTAATCCAAAGCTGGTCCTGACCATCGTGTCCATAAGCGTGCTCGCGATGGTCGTGGCTGGCTTCGTGGGGCTCGGCATCTACGCCGGCAGCGAACAGGCCAAGGCTTCGCTACTCGTCCGGTATTTCAGGGCGCTGTCCTCGGGAGATCCGGGCAGTGCCGCCGACCTGACCGTAGGATCGTTCGAGTCTGACCTTGCGCTTGATCCTCTTGCCCGCGGTTCTTACGAATTGTACAACTTCGGCGAACCCGCGGCGGGGACTCTGCGATTTCTGGTCATTCTCGAAGGCAAGGACGGCAAGAAGCGCGCGGTGCTGGGCGACATGTCGTACAAACGGTCGGGCATCATCAACCGCATCGAAACGATGCGGCGAGTAGGCGATGGAACCAGGCTCAAGGAATGACGACCAGGTCTATGCAGAACGCTTGAAACCCGCCACCCGCGGCGACGCGTTGAGGTCGAGCCCGTCTCGGTCTCCGCGCACAAGCATGTGATAGCCGAGTCCCGCGACCATGGCAGCGTTGTCGCCGCATAGAGACAGGGGCGGGAAGATGATCCGCAAGCCGGATTTTGCCGATAGCCGCGCCCGCAAGTAGGTGTTGGCAGCGACTCCTCCGCCGGCGACGACCGTCCTGATTTCCGTGTCTTCGATTGCCCTGAGCAACCGCGAAACGAGCATATCAACCGCGGCCTTCTCGAATGCGGCGGCAAGATTGCTGTCGTTGCGCTCGTATGCCGGGTTCCAGAACTGGTCGAGTTGCCGTATCGCCGCGGTCTTGATCCCCGAGTACGATACGTCGTAACGATGCTCCCCCTTGTACAGGTTGGTCGACGGGAAGCGGCATGCCTTTGCGTCCCCGGAGCGCGCCAGCGCGTCGATGGCCAATCCGCCCGGGTAGCCGAGGCCGTAGTGCTTGGCCACCTTGTCGAAGGCCTCGCCTATCGCGTCATCTATCGTTGTGCCGAGCACCGTGATGTCATCGAAACCGTCTGCCCGGCAAATCAGGGTATGACCGCCGGAAACAATCAATCCGATGAAGGGGTAGGCCACTTCCTCTGACAATAGCGGTGCATAGAGGTGGGCAAGCACATGGTTCACGCCGACGAAGGGTTTTCCAGTAGACCATGCCAGGGCTTTAGCAAACGAGACGCCCACCAGCAGGGATCCTGCCAGTCCCGGCCTGGAGGTTACGGCCAGACCGTCGATACCGGCCATCGATACGCCCGCGTCGCTCAGCGACCGCGCCACGACATCCTCTATCCACTCGGTGTGCAGGCGCGAGGCGATCTCGGGCACCACGCCGTCGAACTCGGCGTGGCGCTCCAATTGCGTGGCCACGACGCTTGAAACGACGCGGCGGCCATCGAGTACGACGGCCGCCGCGCACTCGTCGCATGATGATTCAATCCCCAGAATCGTCATCGTCATCCGCATCCATCATGATCCTCGATATCGTCGACAGGCTGAAACCCTGCTCGACGAGCGAAGGATAGAGGTCGGCGAGGGTCTGGGCCAGCTGTGCCGACCATACATGGCCAATCATGATTGCATAGCCGCGTTTTTCGGCTGTCTTTGTGCCCTCGGCGATGTAATGAAGCATCGAAGCCTTGTCGGGGGTATTGTCTAGAAACACGGTACGCTCCCAGGTGGATTGTCTCATAAGCGAGGCCACGGAGTGTACCACGGAATCGCCTACGGTTAAAGAGTCCAGGAAATAGATGCCTGCTGCCGCCGTTTCATCGAGTATGGTCGACATCACCCTCGAGTCGGAGGTGGCTTTCGATCCCATATGGTTGTTCATGCCTGCCGCGCCGGGGACTTGGGCCAGGTTCTGCCTCAGCGTCTGCCTGATGATGTTGTCATCCATGTCCGCCCTGATGGCACCCGGACCGGGGTCCAGGCCATTCAGCGCTTCCATCGGCTGATGGAGCATCAGTTCCTTGTCGGCTTTCTGTATCATGGCGACGGACTCGCCGGTCAGCGGCAGCCCAGGCAAGACAGACAGGGTTATCGGGAACGGGAGTTCCAGAAACGGCTGCAATTGCCAGGTGTTGTGTCCGACATCGTCTATCACGAAAACAAGTATACCCCTGGGCTTTTTCGAGGGCGCGATTGTTTCACGCGAAGGACCGATTGTCGTGACTGACGGCGATTCGGTGACAGGGCTTGCAACGGGCAGGCCAGGAGCCTCGCTGCCCGGTACCGCGTCTACCGGCGCTCCGGAATACGAAGAAGGGCTCACCCATGAGGACGCGCCTGACAGGGCGACAGAAAGCAAAAGCGCCATCGATACGAGGAGGACGCTCGTGACCACTATCAGTCTGGTGTGTATGGCGCGGGGCTTGCGTATCGGCTTCTTGGTGGGCATCGTTCGTGAAGAATTATACGACGGCGCCATCATCAGCTACAAGTGGGCAGGCGGCCCTCCATGCGCGTCTTTATGCCCCCATGAACTCGGCGTAGTCTCTCTGTTCGCGGAGCTTCCTGATGGCACGCTTCTCGATCTGCCTGACCGTTTCGGCAGAGATGCCCATCGTCTGACCGATGCCTTTGAGCGTCTGTTTTTTTGTGCCATAGAACTCGAACCTGTATATGAGTACCTGCCGTTCCTTCTCCAGCAACGCCTCGAGGAGGGAGATGGTCTTTTCGCGGACGCATGTCCGCTGGAACTCGGCATCCGGACTGTAGGTTTCGTCGGCGTAGATGTCGAGGACGCTGCCAGCTTCATCGTCGTCATTGTCGCCTTCCAGCGGCATGATGCTGCCTGACATCTCCATGGCTTCGTGGACAAGCTTCTCGTCGATGCACAGTTCCGAGGCGATCTCGCTCCGGGTAGGTTCCCTGGACAGGCTCTGGGAAAGGTAGCCATAGGTCTTGTGGATGCGCTTTATCAGCTCTTCCTTGCGATGGGGCAGCCTGATGGCCCGCCTCGAGTTGACGAGCGAACGGGTGACCGCCTGCTTGATCCACCAGGAAGCATAGGTGGAAAACCTCACGTTGCGCCGGTAATCGAAGCGCTCGGCAGCCTTGATCAGGCCCATGTTGCCTTCCTGGATAAGATCGATCAACGGAACGTCGAAATTCGCGAAAGCGCGTGCTATCTTTATGACCAGGCGAAGGTTCGCCTCGATGAGCCGCGAACGGGCCGCTTCGTCGCCTGACTGGATGAGCATCGACAGGTCACGCTCTTCCTCGGCGGTGAGGAGGGCGATCTGCTTTACCCGTTCATAATATATCTTGAGGGTATCTTCTGATCTGGAAATATCCGTCTGTGCATTCATTTTATTAACCCCTATGTTAAATAGAATGCAATATTCATGCCAAAAACTGTTTCAACCATTGAATTATAATATTTCATTGTGCTGAAAGAAAATATCGATAGACAGAAAATGTACTTCTCTGGGTGCGCAGTATTTGGTCTACTTTACTACACAATATGCGTTTTTCCGAGTCTACTAAATCATAAAAAAAACCGCCCTTCAGGGACGGTTCTCATCGAAAGGCCGTGGTGACGGTCAGTTCTGGGCGGTGGTCTCGATACTCGCGCGCTGGAATCCCTGCTGCTCCGGAGCCTTGTACTCCCGTATGAACGTGAATATTGCGAGTACCGCCACGATGGCGACAACCAGTTTCCTCATGATTCCTCCAGGAACAAATCCATGATAGCAGTCTGGAAATCTTTCATCAAGGCAGTCGGGCGGGGCAGCGAGGTTCGGAACGTCACCTGCTGCCAAGAAGCTTGAGCGGATCGGTCGCCTTCCCGTTCCTGAAAACGCCGAAATGCAGGTGCGGGCCGGTACTGTAGCCGGTCGTACCTACCAGTCCGATGACAGCGCCTTGAGACACGCCTAAACCTTGTTTTGCGATGATCTTGCTCATGTGGGCGTACAGAGTCTGGTACCCATCGGGATGAGAAAGGATTACGAAATTGCCGAAAAGCGCGCTGTAACCTGTTTCTGCCACGCGGCCGTCGATCGCGGCCTTGATCAGCGACTTGTCTGCCACGACAATGTCGATCCCGTTGTGGAATTGCCGTATGCCAGTGAAAGGATTGGGCCGGTAACCGAAGCTGGAGCTGATGCGGCCGTTGACAGGCCATATGACAAGCTTGCCGAGAGCCTTCTTGAGGTCGTAGGACGAGAGTCGGGCTCCAGGGATGAACAATGCTTGCCCGGGCAATATGGTCTGGCTCGAAAGGTCGTTGGTGTCGATCAGGTCGATGACCGAGACGCCGTGTACGCCGGCTATCCCCGAAAGGCTTTCGCCCTTTCGTACGGTGTGCACGATGCCGTCGATGTTCGGTATCTTGAGTGTCAAGCCGGAGGCGATCCTGCGCGCGTCAGTGATGCCGTTGATGCTTATGAGGGTATCGAGGCGGACGCCGAAGCGCCGGGAAATGCCGTCAAGCGTATCGTTTTTGGCAACTTTGTAGCTCGCGAGCGAAACTGTCATAGGCAATGCGGGAACCTCGTTCGGTTCATCTTCAGGGCGCTCGCCTGCGGACAGGGAGTCGAGCAGGATTGACGTCATCGTGCCGTCTTCCGGCAGCTGGAAACCGCTCAGGTCCGCAACGCTCTCCGAGGCTCCGACCGCGACTATCGTAACGGTGACCATGAGCGCGCTGAAGAGTCCCAGGATCAGCGGTACCAGCTTGGGTGAATACAGTTTGTCCACAAATGCGGTGAGCCCTGCCTTCAACGACGCAGGTGGCCATGACCGACGCGCATGTTTTGTCGCGGGACGGGTCGAGGATGTCCGGTTGAGCCGGTCGGTTTTTTTTTCGGCAAGGCTGTTGCGAACCGGATGGATAAATCCAGTATCGAGGGCTATCCTGACAGGTTTGCGTCGCCGTACAATATTCTGCTCACCAATGACGCTTTGCATATCCATACGCTACACTATCGGCGAGTATGCCTCCGGCATTGAGCTACAGGAACTTCCGAAGTCCGACAAGGAGCCGCAGGGCGTGGCGAAGAGTAACAAGAACCGTCGAAAAGTATCATCCTGGCGCATCGTCATTGCGGCCATCGTCGTCGCGGCCATCGCCAAGGCCTTCATCGTCGACCTCGTCATTGTCAGGGGAGAATCCATGGTGCCGACGATAGTCCCAGGCACGGTCGCTCTGGTAGCTCGATGCGCATATGGAATCAGGTTGCCGGTCGGGGAGCGCTATGTGGTCAGATGGGCAGAGCCATCCCCTGGCGACATCGTCCTGGTGGCCGCGACCGCCAGGCAGTCCAGGCGTGCCATCAAGAGGGTCTTCGAAGTGGGGCCGGCGTTCATCCGCCTGGAGGCCGGCGTTATGACCGGCAGGGGAGGATCAGCCGAAATAGGCCCATCTGCTTCATTGCACATCAACGGAAGCCGCTTCGTTCCCGCGAACCGGGTATTCGTCGTCGGAGACAACAAGCCAGTATCGCTCGATTCACGGGAATACGGCCCGGTGCCGATTGAGAAAATAGCCGGAAAAGTGCTACTGTATTCAGGCGGGCGTTTCCGCGCAGGATCAAAAACGGAATCATCGAAGGACGCTGCGGACGATGTCGATCGATAAGCGCTTCATCCGGCATTATATCGTACTTGGAATGCTTGCAATCGTTGCCGGCGCGACCGTCGTGCGTTACGGCCGGCTGGCTTTCAGCGCAAGCGGAGCCTTGGCTGCCTCATCGTCCCGCGTGGTCACCATCCGTGGTCCGATCTACGACCGCGAAGGCCGCCTTCTTGCCGTGGATACCGACCTCTATGACATATCGGTATGGAAGCCTTCGGTGACGAAGGGACGCGAGCCCCAGTTTGCCGAGGCGATAGGGGCAGCGCTCGGGGCGGACCAGGCCGAGATACTAGGCCGCATGACAGGAGACGGCCCGGATTTCTCCTACCTGGCGCGAAGAGTCTCCGGAGACGCGGCCAAGGCAGTCGAAAGCGCCATCGCGTCCACCGGGATGAACGGTATACGGCTCGACCGGGTAGCCGGAAGGGTCTACCCGGAACGTTCGCTTGCGGCGCATCTCATCGGTTTCGTAGGAACCGAAAACCACGGCCTGGCCGGTGCCGAGGCAGCCTTCGATTCCGTTCTCGCAGCGGATCCCGCGAAGGCGAAAGGCGGTACTTCGTATGGCGACTCAGTCTACCTGACCATCGACGCCGACCTGCAATACAGGCTCGAGAGCCTCGCGCGAAAGACCCTGGTGGACAACGCCGCAGAGGCATTGGCCCTCGTCGCCATGGAAGCCAGAACCGGCGACATCATTGCCTACGTCTCCTTGCCTGATTTCGACCCGAACGACTTCCTGGGGGCCGACCGGTCTACATGGGTGGACCGCGTGGCGATCTATGCGTACGAGCCAGGCTCGGTCTTCAAGGTTTACAGCATGGGTTCGCTCATGGCGCTGGGCGGCATCGACGGCCGGTCGACGTTCTATTGCGACGGAAGCTACGAGCACGCGACGGCCTCGGGCGAGGACATCGTCATCAAGTGCCTGGGAGTGCACGGCGTCGTCGATGTGACCGGGATACTCGAGTATTCGTGCAACGCAGGAGCCGCATACGCTTCCGATACCGTTTCCCCTATCGATTTTTACTCGAAGGTCAGGGAATTCGGGTTCGGCGAAAGGGCAGGCGCCGACCTCGCCGGGGAGAGCCCGGGCCTTCTCCGGAAACCGGAAGACTGGTCGGCCAGGACCAAGCCGACCGTGGCGATAGGCCAGGAATTGCTCGTGACGGCGTTGCAGATGGCGAGCGCCGCAACCGTCATCGCGAACGGCGGCGTGCTCTTGCGCCCCCGGACGCTGGACCGCATCACCGACGCGGCTGGGAACACGATTGACGCGCCTTCGCCCATATCGGTGCGGCGCGTCATGGAGCAATCAGAAGCCGACGCCATCCTCGGGGCAATGGAAGCCGCCGTACTCGATACCGGGACAGGGCACCGGGCTCGCATCGAAGACCTCCGGATGTCGGTCAAGACCGGTACTGCCCAGGTCATCGATCCAGCAACCAGACGCTACTCCGATACCGATTTCATAGCGAGCACGATAGCTCTGTTCCCGAGCGGCGCACCCGAGTACATCGTGTACGCCGCCATATTCAATCCCAAGGGCGCTTCTACCTACGGCGGCCGGATAGCCGCTCCTTTCGTCAAGGACGTCGCCAACACGATCGCCGATCTCTATGGCATCGCCCGTTCGGGTTCGGCCGCCGCGAGCCACAGCGGGCGCGTCCAGGTTTCCGGCATCGACTCAGCGTCTATCGGCGATGTCATGCCCGATTTGCGGGGCCTGCCGAAGCGTGCGTTGACCGCACTTCTGGAGCGCGAGGACATCAGCGTGCAGATACAAGGCGACGGCTGGGTCAGTGATCAGACCCCGGCTCCTGGCGAAGAAGTGGTCGCCGGCATGACAATCCTTCTGAGGCTCGAATGAGCCAGGTTCCGACAGATCCATACGTCTCGAATCTCGCGGCGCTTGCCGCCAGGTCAGGCAGGTTTGTGGAGCTAATACGCGGGGTGGAACCATACCCGCTCGAAGTGCTACGGGCCAGAAGCGGAGCCCCGAGCGCCAGGACAGAATCGACATGGCTTCACTCGCGCTATGATCCAGAGGCGGAAGGGCGTCTCATCGCGGCCGAGGCGGTGGCGACCGGCCCTGACCTCGTCATCGCACTGGGTCTAGGCCTGGGCTACGCGGTGAAGGCCGTCATGGAAGCTGGTGTCAGCGTCGTCGCCATCGAGGTCGACGAAACCTGGCTGGCGGCGCTGTTGCGGGCGGCCGATCTGGCTCCTGTCATAGCCGACGAGCGTTGCGCCCTCATCCTTTGCCCGGGCGGCAGGGGGCTCGGCGATTTCCTCGACGATGCTTCGCCTCGCTCAATCGCGGTGATCGAGAACCGGGCCATGCTTGCCGCTTTCCCTGAGGCGGCGCAGGCGCTCAAGGAGCAGGTGGAACGTTACCGGCTCCGGGACGAAATCAATGCCGCGACTCTCAGGCGTTTCGGGCGGCTGTGGGTACGCAACTTGTCCAGGAACGTGCTTGCCGCCGCGTCGAGTCCCGGGGTATCGGCGCTGGCTGGCCGGCTCTCCGGCTTGCCGGCCCTGGTCGTGGCGGCGGGTCCGTCGCTCGACGAGCTGCTGGATTCCTTTCCTCGAATCGCGCAACGGTTCGTCGTCATCTGCGTCGACACCGCCTTGCGGTCGGTGCTCCGGACAGGATTACAGCCGGACTTCGTCGTCGTCGTCGATCCGCAATACTGGAATGCGCGACACCTCGACCACTGCGTGTCGCCGCGAAGCGTGCTGGTGACCGAAGCGGCAGTCTGGCCGTCGGTGCTCCGTTTCAGCTCCAGGCACAGGGTCGTATGTTCTTCCATATATCCGCTGGGACGGTACGTCGAGGAACGCGTGGGCCCGGTCAAAGGCGCGCTTGGCGCAGGCGGATCGGTAGCAACGACGGCGTGGGACTTTGCCCGGGTGATGGGATGCGCTCCGGTTTTCATGGCTGGTCTCGATCTATCGTTTCCCGGCGGCAGGACCCATGCTTTTGCCAGTCTATTCGAGCAGCGCTCGCTGGCGAGCGGAACGAGGCTCGAACCGGCATCGTCGTCGGCCTTCGAAGCGATGCGCGGCGGCAGGCCGTTCCAGACGACCGCCAACGACGGTTCCACGGTGACCAGCGACGAGCGGCTGTCGCTGTATTCAGGATGGTTCACGAGAAGGATAGCCGCCCACCCGGAGACCCCGACCTGGAATCTATCCGGACATGGCTTGGCCATCCCCGGCATGCCGTGCGTCCGCTCGCAGGATCTTCTGGCGTATCCTCCTGTGCGAGCGGAGATCGAGTCGAGGATAGAAGCTTCACTCGCCGCAAATCAAGCGCCGTCACCGGTATCGGTGGAATCCATATTGTGTAACTTGACGATTGAGCTTGAAAGGATCGCCGGGATGGCCGACAAGGCGGTGGACGTCGCCTCCCGCGCTACGGGGTCGAGCGGAGCGGCCCTGGATGCGGCGCTCGCGGAACTTTCCCGCATCGACAGATCGGTTCTCGAAAGCCATGCCCGCGATGTCGTCGGTTTTCTCTTTTCCTCAGCCGCGGAGGCTGTCGGCGGCCGGGCCAGAACCTTCGACGAGAGCCTGGATCGTACTGTCCGGCTCTACAGCGCCGTTGCTGAAAGCGCTCGTTGGCATGCTTCCCGACTGTCCGATCCTTCCATTCGCTGAAAAGAATCAAAAAAACTAAACCCGGCACAACGGCTATCCGATATTGTCAGCAGGCAGTCATGCCTGTTTCGAGAACGGTATGCGCAGACGTCCAGGCATACCGTTCTTTTTCTTTTCGTCGATATCGGGCCGTCTGCGGCGTCGCGGCATGGAATGTGACCCTCGACATGCAGAAAAGCATGCCATCAGGCCCCATTCCATGTCGCTCCTTGCATCCAATCCCGATAGCGACGAAAAGCTTCAGCTGACAAGGAATCTCGGGGTGGGCCGCGCCTCGCATCCATCCTCGATATTCGCGAAAAGCATTTACTGATTGGGAATCTCGAGGCGCTCGCGGCGTTGCTTCGTTGCGGCCCGCCCGGCGCTCCTCGATATACAGAAAAGTATGCCATCGGAGTTCCGGGCGGGCCGCGCCTCGCATCCATCCTCGATATTCGCGAAAAGCCGCGCATGCATGGAATCTCGAGGCGCCCGCTTTCGTTGCTTCGGAGCCTTGTCCGGCTATTGGGCTTGGGGGGAAAAAAGCCGCCCCGTGGGGCGGCCTATTGAATGTGAGGGGTTCTCTTACTTTGCGGCTTTGAGAGCTTCGGTGGCGACGGCGATGAAGTCGTTGACCGTGACCGAGACGCCGGAGACGGCGTCGGTCTTGCCGTCGGCCTTCAGGGCAATCTTGGCGGGATCCTGCTGCTTGACGAGGGCGGCTTCGAGGCGGGGCGCCTGTACGTTCCACTCGCCTTCCTTGGCGTTCATCTTGTAGCTCCCCTTGACCGCGCGGACGAATTTAGAGTCGCCGCCGGCCTTGTTCTGGGCGTTCCAGTTGGCGCTGACGATGCGTCCGTTGACGATCGTTATAAGCGCTGTGGCCGCATAGCCGCTCTTGTCGAAGGCGGGGGCCTTGGCGTAGAACCATCCGTCTTTCTTGTAGCTGCCCTTGGCGACAGGACCTCCGGAAATGGCGGCCTTGACCAGCTCGAAGAAGCCCTTGACGTGCATCGAAGCGCCGGTGATCGCGTCGGTATTGCCTTCCGCGTTCGAGTACTTGGAGAACGCGGTGTCCTGGGTGCTTATCAGGTACTTCTCGACGGCCGCTGCCTGCTCATGCCACTCCTTGGCTATCTTGGAGGCCTTGATCATGCCGTAGCGGCCGGCCGCAGATTCCGACTTCTTGTCCATGACGGCCATGTTGTTGATGCCGTTCCAGGTGGCGGCTACGATTTTTCCGTCTTTTACCTGGAGGACGACCTGGTCTTTCCAGCCACTGGACTGGAAGGCGGTTTCTTCGGCGAAATAGAAGCCGTCAGCGGGCTTGGCCTGGGCGCTTATGGAGACAACGGCAGCGAGCGACAGCAGCGCCATGAGCGCCGCAATGTTCTTCTTCATATATCCTCCCGATTGATTGTGCGAACCGGCTGTCCGAGACTGGACAGACATTTCTAGTGGAATATAGTAGACCTGCAATAGTCAAAAATGTCAATAGTATCGATAGGGATCAGACGATCACGACGCTGTTGTCGGCGTCGCGGAATGGGCTCTGGACATACTTGTCCGCGTGCCAGTCATTGTCCCATTTGACGTCATCGAGCAGGTACCTGAAATGGAATTCCCTGCCGGTATCGAGCTTGACGCTGGCCTCGAAACCACCGCCGGCGTTCTTTTTCATCGGAGTGGCGTTGCGGCTCCAGTTGTTGAAGTCTCCGGAGACGAATGCGGTCACAATTCCTTCCGCCTGATCCGGCTGGATGATGAACGTGACGGTGCACGATGTGCCGTCTTTCGCGTATCGCTTCTTCATCATGACGGTACGCCTCCTCATGGCTGGTTGACTGTCTTCAAGTATATGGCTGCCCGTACACGAGCGCAATGCCTCGCATCGACAATGCCTCGCATTGGCAATACGCACTGCGCCCTTGACAAGGTTTTCATGGCCCGCCTAAATGAAACGATGATGGAGGGCTCGTCATGAACGCATTGGCCGTGGAACTGAATGCATCGCTTGAAGGCACCTGCGTGTCGCGATTGCTGTCAAATATTGGTTCGAGGATGTACTTCCCGAAAGGTATCCTTTCCCAGAGCGCCGAGGCAACGGAACGGGCAAAACGCTTCAATGCCACCATAGGCATGGCGGTCGCGAACGGAGAGCCTATGGCGCTCGACGCCGTTATCTCGCAGTTGCCGAGCCTGACCAAGAGGGAAGCGGTGGCCTACGCGCCGACGGCCGGCGTCCCGGCGAACAGGGAGTCGTGGCGCAAGGAACTGTTCAAGAAGAATCCTTCACTGGAAGGTAAATCCTTCTCGTCTCCCGTCGTGGTGCCCGGTCTGACCGCGGGGATTTCATACCTGGCCGACATGTTCATCAATGAGGGGGATCCGGTAATCGTCGCCGACATGTTCTGGCCGAATTATCGCCTGATCGTCGAGGAACGGAAAGCCGCGAAGCTGTCAGCTTATCGCTTCTTTACGCCCGAGGGTGGATTTGACGTGGCCGGTCTCGAGAAGGCTACGAGCCAGGCGGCCAGGGCCAGCGGCAAAGCCGTCGTCATCCTCAATTATCCCAACAATCCCACGGGCTATACCCCGACGCTCGCCGAAGCCGGAGGCATAGTGTCCGCGATGGTTCGTATAGCGGACGCCGGCGCCGATATCCTCGTCATTTCCGACGACGCGTATTTCGGCCTGCAATACGAGAAGGGAACGCTGCGCGAGTCGATGTTCGCCCTCCTGGCTGCCGCCCACCCGCGCATACTCGCGGCAAAGGTCGATGGACAGACGAAAGAGGACTATGTCTGGGG
The DNA here is from genome assembly GCA_964576835.1 of uncultured Treponemataceae bacterium. Taxonomy (GTDB): domain Bacteria; phylum Spirochaetota; class Spirochaetia; order Treponematales; family UBA12059; genus SZUA-370. The sequence goes on from CAZNXK010000012.1 coordinate 34,141, forward strand.
CTTCCGCGGCGGTTTCGTCACCTTCGCCTGCCCGGCCATCACCCCGGCCGGCTACGACGCCCTGGTCAAGAAGCTGATGGGCGTCATACGTTCGAGCATTTCCAATTCAGCGGCTCCGACCCAGAACATCCTTGCCAAGGCCATGGCGGATCCCCGTTACGCCAGTCAGAAGGCTGAATTCGGAGCCATCCTGGAAAAGCGCTACCACAAGGTGAAAGCCTTCCTGGCCACCCACCCGGCCCCAGGCGGTTTCCGCGCGCTTCCCTTCAACTCCGGCTATTTCATGTGTTTCGAGTGCGAGGGTTTCTCTGCCGAGGCCCTCAGGCTCAAGCTGCTCGACGAGCGGGGTATCGGCGTCATATCGATTCAGGACAAATGGATACGCGTCGCGTTCTCCAGCGTCGACGAGGGCAACCTCGACGCCCTGTATTCAGAGATATTCGCCGTGGCAGAGGGTTTTACACGCTCGTGAGTGCAGCAGGCAGGTTTGTTGCAGGCTTTCTGGCGGCCTTTGTCCTGTCGGGCGTGGCCTCGGCCGGGCCGCCTGCCGGTTTCCTTCCAACGACAGGCGTCGCGAGCTGGTATGGCGAGGCTTTTCACGGAAAGAAGACCGCCAACGGCGAGTCGTTCGACATGCATGCGATGACGGCGGCCCACAAGAGCCTCCCGTTCGGCACGCTGGTGACCGTGACAAACATAGCCGATGGCAGGAGCGTCGTCGTGCGAATAAACGACCGCGGGCCATTCGTAGCCGGCAGGATCATCGACCTGTCAAAGGCCGCCGCAGTCGCCATCGGGCTGGACCGTACCGGAACGGCCCTCGTGGAGATACGCCTGGCACCAACCGGAACGGCCGCGGATGCCTTCCGGGCGCCTGACCGCGCAACGGCCTTCCCCGATTCGGCGCTGCACGCGGGGCCGCAATCCGCGGCACAAGCCGGGACGGGCGTCGCCGTGCGCATACAGGTCGGTTCGTACCGCGATGCGGCTCATGCCGGAAACGCCATCGAGAGCCTGGCCCTGCTCGGACTTTCCGGCATCATCGAACTTGCAGGACAGTACCACCGCGTCGTGATCTACACAACGCAGACGGACAGGGCGGCGGTGGAGGAGCGGCTTGACGGCTCCGGCTGGAAGGACAGGTTGGTGACCGAGGTCCGCAGGTAAGGCTTGTGGCTT
>CAZNXK010000012.1:35329-43565 GCA_964576835.1 uncultured Treponemataceae bacterium
CCGGGGGCCTGCTGCCCCGCGGACCCGCCAGAAAGTTCTGCGGCTATTTCAGGACATACGTACTCAACGGGGGAAATCCGTTGAAGTAGATTGAGCTGTAGCTCTGCGTATAGGCGCCGGTCGTCAGGATGTATGCGCGTTCGCCAATCTTGGTCCCGGCAGGCATCTCGTACGGAGTCTTCTCGTACAGGATATCCATGCTGTCGCAGGTGGGTCCGGCGATGATGATGTCGAGGGTCGGGCCGGATTTCTCGAAATAGATGGGGTATTTGATCGCTTCATCGAGGGTCTCGATCAGGCCGCCGAATTTGCCTATGTCGAAGAATACCCAGTGGTACAGGTCGTGGGTACTTTTCTTGGCGATATTGACTATCTCGGTGACTATGATGCCGCAGTCGCCGGTCATGGATCGGCCAGGCTCGACGATGATCTCAGGCAAGTCTTCGCCAAAGTTGTTGATCAGGTAATTTTTTATGTCTCCTGCATAATGCTCGATTGGATTGGTCGGGTCCGTATACATCGCCGGAAAACCGCCGCCCATGTTGATCATCCCGAGCTTTATGCCCTGATCCTCAGCCCACGCATAGATGTTTCCTACGTTGCCAAGTGCCGTCGACCACTGGCCGATGTCCCGCTGCTGGCTGCCTACGTGGAACGAAATGCCGTACGGCTCGAGGCCGAGGTCCCGCGCGTGCAGTATCAGGTTGCGGGTCATCTCGGGGTGGGAGCCGAATTTTCTTGAAAGTGGCCAGTCAGCGCCGAGCCCTTCAGTGAGTATCCTGAAGAAAACCCTCGACTTGGGAGCCGCGCGGGCTATCTTCTCGACATCTTCGAAGCTGTCGGTGGCGAAGATCCGTACGCCGTTGTCATAGAAATATGCGATGTCCTTCTCTTTTTTAATGGTGTTGCCGTAGCTCATCCTGTCGGGCGCTACGCCGAGCCTCAGGAGCTGGTCGAGCTCGAAGCGTGTCGCGACGTCGAAGCACGAGCCCAGGTCCCGGAGGAGCGCTACGACCTCGTCGTTCGGGTTGGCCTTGACCGCGTAGTATATCTTGGCATACGGGATGTTCTTGCGGAGCTCCTCGTACTTGGAACGCACTACCTCGAGGTCCAGGATGAGGCATGGAGTCTCCTTGTCCTGGGCGAAACGCTTCATGCGATCGAATCGCTCCCGGCTCATGTAATCCTCGAGCGGGAACTCGTACTCTTCTTTCATCTATCCTACCTCTATGCGGACATGATGCCGGCGCCCTCTGCGCGGCTTTCGCAAAAGATAGGGGTGTGCCCCCCCTTTGTCAATGACATGGCAGCCACTCCGCCGCTATGGTCTGTTTGATTGACCAAAGGGTGCCCATACCGTATGATTGGCTACCATCATGTCAATCGCAACGAGCCAGCAATTAACAAAGTACTACGATACCTTTCGCACGATTGCCGTCACCTACACCAAGGAAGTCGTCAAGTCGAGCGGCCTCCAGCCCCAGAAGGTTTTCCTGAAGTGTCTCGGCGAGCAATGGCCGTGCGTGCTCTATTCAAGTTCGTTCAACGAAGCCAAGGTGCTCGCGCCCAACCGGCCAGGCTTGATGGAACGAATCGCCAAGGCAAACAATCTTGTCAGCGTCAGGCTGTGCTTCAGGATTTCGGACAAATCCGACCCTGTCCTGTTCTTCATTTCGGGACGGGTGAGCGGCTTTTCGCCATACGCCCAGTCGAACGGAACGCTTCAGTTCATAGCCATACTGTTCACCCAGCGTCCTCCTGATGACTTCGTCGAGATCATGGGGCGACTGCTCGAAGCCAACGTAGCCTCGACCAGGAGGCGTGACGACAGGATACTCCTGACGCCTGACGCCATGCGGACGATAGGCCTCTCGCGTAAGGAATCGACCATCATGATCGACGGCGTACCGAGGAAATGCATCCTGCGGGACCTGTCGTTCAGCGGGGCGAAGGTGATAATCGTCGGCCTGGCAAAGTTCCTGGTCGGAAAGGCTTGCAAATTGCGAGTCGATTTCGAGGAACCGCTGGAAATGGTCGTCGTCTCGGGCAAGGCTGTACGATATGAAGACGTCGAAGGCCGCAAGGATTTGACAGCCATCGCGATCAATTTCGACGAAGCCGTTGTGCCGATGTCCTATAAAATGCATATCAACGATTACCTGGGGCAGAAGAAGAACCAGGCCGAGGACCAGCAGGAGCCCGAAGTGCCCTCAGCGCCTAAGGCCGACGCCCCGACCTGAACCTAACCCGTGCCCCGGACCTAAGCCATGGAGAGACAATGAACAGCGACGACGATTCACCCCGGATCCCGGGCAACATAGTATTCATCGAAATACCCGCGTCAATGGCAAGGACCATAGGCACGTTCACGGTAGATCCAGCGGTGCCCGTCCCTGTCGAGCTTGGACAGGAAACGGCAAACCTGTCGGGCCTGTCCTGGGAGATGATCGTGGCAGGAATGTTGCGTCTTCTTGCCTACGATCCGGGCAACGGCAACGCGCAGTATTACCGTGACTTCGTGCTGGCCGTCAAACCGGGGATATTCGCTGAGTTATCCGAGACTGGCATACTGAAAGCGCGGAATGGCGAACTCGAGGTGGCCGAGGAGATATTCAAGGCCCTCAGGGGGCTGGCTCCGGCGGCTCCCGAGCCCATGCTCAACCTCGCGATTCTGCACGAGGACAGGGCCGACTCGCTGGATCGCTCAGGCAAGGAAGACCTGGCCGATGCAGTCAGGAGCAAGGCCTTTGAAACGTATAAAAAACTCATGGCACTCGAACCCGCGTATCCAGACGCCTTCTTCAACGCTGGTTTCTTCCATCTCAAGAACCGGTCCTACGACCAGGCGGTCAGGCTTTTCGAGTCATACATCGCCATCGGGTCCGACGAGGCCAAGCTGGCGAAGGCAAGGGAGATAGCCGCGAAGCTGCGCGTCCGGAGTGACGCTGATTCCATTTTCAGGGAGGCGTACGACTTCATCAAGATGGGCAAGGAAGAGGAAGGCGTCGCCAGGGCGCTCAAATTCACGCTTTCCGACCCGACAGTGTGGAACGGCTGGTTCCTCGTCGGCTGGGGACGCCGGCGGCTGGGTCTATGGGCCCAGGGACGCGAGGCGTTTCTCAAGGCGATGGAGCTCGGCGCCGACGAGGTGGATGTTCTCAACGAGCTGGCGATCTGCGAGATGGAGCTCGGCCTTCTCGTCGAAGGCAGGGGCCACCTCGAACGTGCCCTGCGCAAGGAACCTGAAAACGTCAAAATCGTCTCGAACCTGGGCGTAGTGGCCCGGAAACAGGGGCGGAACAAAGAGGCCGCGGGATTCTTCAGGACGGTGCTCGACCTTGATCCAGGCGACTCGTTGGCCCGTGACCAGCTCGCCGAACTGTCTTGACCGCGTGACGGCACGCGGCTAGTATCGCCGTACCATGGCGCAACGAAAGACGGGCTCGAGGAACGGCTCCGGCGGAACTGGCGGCAAGAGCGGAACCGGTTGCCTGATATGGCTCATCATGCTTCTCGTGACGCTGCTCCTCTTCGTCTTCAGCTGGGACAAGATACAGAGCACCCTGGAGGCGACCGGTTTCATCGACGCCGTCGGCTCTTCCCGCTCCGCCCGGCCGGGGCCGGCTAAGCCTGCTTCCGATCCGGTCAAGACTCCAGTTGCAGGAGACGGCAGCCTTGAACCGGGCGCGCAGCCCGCTTCTTCACCCACGGACGCCAAACCGGCCGACACGGGGACCGAGCCTGCGACGAAACCTGTTGCGGCGCCTGCAGCGAATCCCCGGACCACTACTCAGCCAGGCGGCAAGCCGGCGGACAATCCCCTTGAACCGACCAGGACAACGCCCATGGAACTCGTCAAGGCAACAAGGGTCACCGGGCTCTACTTCATAAGGGTCGACGACGACGGGGTCATCACCAGGCACCAGGTCAAGCGGACAGTCGGCGCTTCCGACTCGCCGATGACCGACGCGCTCGATGCGCTGATGTCGGGTCCAAACGCGGACGAGCTGGCCCGCGGCTACATAAGCCTGATACCTTCGGAGGCAAAGCTGCTGTCGGCGCAGGTGCTCGGCTCCACCGCGTACCTCAACTTCAACGAACCGTTCATGTACAACCGGTACGGCATAGAAGGCTATGCAGGCCAGCTCAAGCAGATAATCTATACGGCTACCGAGTTTTCGACCGTCAAGGATGTGCAGATCCTCATCGATGGCCAGAAGCGCGACTATCTTGGCGGCGACGGCGTGTTCATAGGCAAGCCGTTGTCCAGGGCATCGTTCTGATGGAGAGCCGTTCATGCGCATAGAAGCCATCAGCGCCTCGGTTCCGCGCATCGTCGAACTGGAATACGCGCGCTCGTCCGGCCCGGGAGGGCAGAACGTCAACAAGGTGGAAACCAAGGTTCGCGCCCGTGTCGACCTCGGCCGTGTCGAAGGCCTGTCTGAGGCTGAACGGCAGCGGGCAAGGGCGGTGCTCGCGCCGAGGCTCGACGCCGATGGGCGTGTGTTCGTCGCCGTCGACCTCGAGCGCAGCCGCGCCCAGAACGAGGCCATCGCGATTAGCAGGCTGGTCGAGCTCATAGCCAGGGCCAGCCGCGTGCCAAAACGGCGGATAGCCACCAAGCCGACTAGGGCATCCAGGGAGCGGCGGCTTTCGTCAAAACGGTCCCGTTCCTCGACCAAGGACGACCGATCGGCTCCCGCACGCGACGATTGATTCAAATATCAAAATACCGTTTCAATTTTACGAGCTTGTCGTGCCGCGGCTTTCAAGTTACAATCATTCTCACTATTACGGTTGTACGACTCCCGATCGGTGCCGTACGAGGAGGATGAATCCGTGAATGAGACCCGCCTTCACTCGTGGCATATCGCCGCTGGCGCCAAGATGGCACCGTTCGCCGGCTATGACATGCCCATCAGCTATCCATCGGGTTCCGTCGAGGAACATATGGTGACAAGGCGCTCCGTCGGCCTTTTCGACATCGACCACATGGGACAGGTGGAAGTTACCGGCGCCGGCGCCGATGCCTTCGTCTCGGGCCTCGTCAGCGCCCGCGTGCTCGACATGAAGGACGGAGATGCCCGCTACTCGCTCCTGCTCAACGAGCGCGGCACCGTCATCGACGACCTTTTCATCTACCGCATTCCCGGCGCCTGGTGGATAGTCGTCAACGCGGGGAACCGCGCCGAGGATATCGCCTGGATGCTCGCGTCTGCGCGCGCGCAAACGCGAGACCGCAAGATTGCCGATGTGAAGATTGACGATCGCTCCGATGAAACGTACATGATCGCGGTTCAGGGGCCGCGGGCGATCGAGCTTCTCGACATGGTGTCGGACGCGAAGATATCGGCTTACCCGCGTTTCAGTTCCGGCCGGGCCAAGGTCCTGGGCGTGCCCTGCCTCGTCGGCCGCACCGGTTACACCGGCGAAGATGGCGTCGAACTGTTCTTCCCCGCCGATAGCGCGGAGAAGATATGGAAGGGTCTCATCGCCGAAGGCACCAAGCGCGGCATAGAGACGAAGGCGATAGGGCTGGCTGCCCGCGACAGCCTCCGTTTCGAGGCAGGCATGCCGTTGCACGGCCATGAGCTGTCCCAGGACATCAGCCCGCTCGAGTCGGGATTCAAGTGGGCCTGCGACATGGAAAAGGATTTCATCGGCAAAGCCGCCATCGAAAAGCTGGCCGCGGCCGGCGTGACCCGGAAGCTTGTCGGTCTGGAAATCCAGGGCGGCGTCGCCCGCGAGGGCTACGAGGTGCAGGACCAGGATGGACGGACAGTCGGCAAGGTGGTCGCGGGCATGTTCTGCCCGACGGTGAAGAAGTTCGCCGCCAACGCCTTCGTCGAGCCGGGGGTCGCCAAGACCGGCACAAGCCTCGCGGTCATGATACGCGGAAAGCCGGTGCCGGCGATCGTCGTCAAGCGCCCGCTGTACATTCCCGCCTACCGCAGGTAGCACACAAGACATTTCGTGGGAATACGAACCACGGAGGCACGGAGACACCGAGTGAATGGGTAAAAAAGGAAGAGGAAGAGGAAACGGGGAATTGTGGATGATCCATATCTTCATCGCTTTTTTTCTCTCTTTTCGCTTTCTCCGTGTCTCCGTGTCTCCGTGTCTCCGTGGCCAATTCTCACATGAACCAGTTCCATTACGCTCTTAATACCAGGAGGAAACCATGAAAATCGACAAGGACGCCAAGTACCGCGGCTCGCACGAATGGGCCCGCAAGGATGGCAAGCGCATCGTAGTGGGAATATCCGACCATGCCCAGGACGCTCTCGGAGACATCGTGTTCGTTGAATTGCCGGCTGTCGGCAAAGTCATCAAGCAGGGCGAAACCTTCGGCGTCGTCGAGTCGGTCAAAGCCGCGAGCGACATATACATGCCGATGTCCGGAAAGATAGTCGCCGTGAACGAGGCGCTGGCAGGCGACCCGGCCGTGGTGAACAGGGACCCCTACGCGGGCGGCTGGTTCATAGCATTCGAGCCCTCAAACCCCGCCGAGTGGGATGCGCTCCTGACCCCGGCCGCGTACGAGATTGAATCCGGTAAGGAGTAAGATCGTGCCCTTCATACCGAATACCGAAGCCGACCGCGCGGCGATGCTCAAGGTCATAGGGGCAAAATCGGTCGAGGAGCTGTTTTCCGACATTCCGGCCGGAAAGCGTTACCCCAAGCTGGGATTGCCATCCGGCCTTTCGGAGCTGGAGATCCTGCGCGAAATCGAAGCGATGGCGGCAAAGAACCTGTCGGCGTCGAACAGCGCATGGTTCCTTGGAGCGGGAGCCTACAACCACTTCATCCCTGCGGCCGTACCTGCCCTGGCCAGCCGCGGAGAATTCCTGTCGGCCTATACGCCGTACCAGCCCGAGGTTTCCCAGGGGACCTTGCAGGCAATCTTCGAATACCAGTCTATGGTCGCCGAGCTCTTTGGCATCGATACGGTCAACGCCTCGCATTACGACGGCGCTACCGCGCTGGCCGAGGCGGTTATCATGGCGCTGAATACCGGAGGGTCGGACCGTCCCCGCGTCCTTCTGCCGGCGGCGCTGCACCCCGAATACAAGGATGTCCTGCGGACCTATCTGGCGGCGTTCTCGGTCGAAATCGACGAGTACGCTGGTCCACCGTCCGCCGCGGCAAAAACGGCCGATGCGCGGACTGCCTGCTTGGTCGCCGCCTATCCAGATTTCGAGGGCCGCATCCACGAGCTGGCGGGCATAGCCGATGCCGTCCACAAGACGGGCGCACTCTTCATCGTGTCGGCCAATCCCGTCATGCTGGGACTGATGGCGAGCCCGGGTTCTCTCGACGCCGACATCGTGACCGCCGAGGGGCAATCCCTGGGCAACTCGATGAATTACGGCGGCCCTTACCTGGGAATGATGGGCGTCACGCAGAAATACGTACGCAAGCTACCGGGCCGCATCGTAGGCCAGGCCTTCGACCATGCCGGCCGGCGGGGCTTCGTGCTGACGCTGTCGGCGCGCGAGCAGCATATACGCCGCGAGAAGGCAGTGTCGAACATCTGTTCCAACCAGGGCCTCGTGATGCTCCAGACGACCATCTACCTCGAAGCGCTCGGCAAGAACGGCCTCAAGGCGGTGGCGGAGCTGTGCTGGAACAAAGCGCACCACGCCGCGAAGCTCATCGCGGCGCTGCCTGGCTTCGCCGTCGCGGACGGTACGTTCTTCAACGAGTTCGTCGTCAAGACGCCGGTTCCCGCGGCATCGATTGTCGACAAGCTGGAGCGAAGGGGCGTCGTACCCGGGTTGGCGCTGTCGCGATACTATCCGGAGCGGAAGCACGAGCTGCTTGTCTGCGCCACCGAGATGAACACCAAGGCCCAGATCGAGCTTCTGGCCCAATCGCTCAAGGAGGCGGCCAAATGAACCTGACGCCAGAACCACTCGCGTTCGAATTGTCGAGTCCCGGCAGGGCAGGTGTCGTGTTGCCCGCCTGCGACGTACCCGCGACCCCGTTGCCCGCTGGCCTCCTGCGCAAGGAGCTCAGGCTCCCGGAGCTTGACGAGCTGACGGTCGTCAGGCACTTCACGAGGCTGTCGCAGAAGAATTACTCGATCGATACACAGTACTACCCGCTCGGCAGCTGCACGATGAAGTACAACCCCAAGGCCAACGAGGTCGCCGCCTCCCAGCCAGGCTGGAAAGGCGCGCACCCGCTGGTGGCGGACGAGAGAAACCAAGGCTCCATAGAACTGATATGGCGG
>CAZNXK010000013.1:0-524 GCA_964576835.1 uncultured Treponemataceae bacterium
GGGACAGAGCTACATACACTGATGGCGCTCCCCAGGGGATTCCGGCCAGAACAGGCAGCGCAGCCGCCATCAGGAGGATCCGCGAGCGGACCACCCATCTGACCCAGCTCTGTCCCCCGGCGATTCCCAGGGCCGCTACCACGACAGCCGGAATTCCCAGCCACGGGAATGGCAAGGCAAAGACGGCGGCCTGCAACGCCATGTACAGAGCGAAACGAGGCGCGCCGGACAGGCTGCGCAGCGTCAACCGACGGCCGCCAGCCAGGTCATTCCCGCCAGTTCTTCCACCCCGCCGGCAGGCCGCCTGAGGCCGAGCCCTGGCAGCTCGCCCCATAGCTCCGCCGGGCTGCCGTCGCGCACGACGCGGCCTCCATCCATCACGACGAGCCTGTCAGCGTGCGCCAGGCATTTCTCGAGGTCATGGGTCACGACGACTATTCCAACGCCGGCCGACCGCAGCCCAAGGAGTACCTGCAGCAGGTCCGACGCTCCGGCCCAGTCGAGTCCGTTGAACGGCTCGTCCA
>CAZNXK010000013.1:534-43358 GCA_964576835.1 uncultured Treponemataceae bacterium
GGACCCGCGACAAGTGCCGAGGCGACAGCCAGCCTGCGCTTCTCGCCGCCGGAAAGGCCCGCGCACAGTCTGTCGCCGAAGCCGGCCAGGCCGGCCGCGGCCAAGGATTTATTAACGCGTAGGTCAAACGACTCGGGTTTCTCGCCCGAGGCCCGGGGTCCGAATTCCGCGTCCTCGCGCACGGTGACGCCGAGAATCTGGTGCTCGGGCTCCTGGAACACGAGGGCTATGCGCCGTCTCGTCGCGGCGAGAACCTGCGCGAGCTCCATCCCGTCGACGAGGACCGTACCCTCGTCGGCCGTCTCCAGCCCGAGAGCGTGCCGTATCAGCAACGTCTTTCCCGAGCCGTTGCGCCCCGACAGCACCACGAGCGAAGGCGTCTCGATAAGAAGGCTCGCTCCGTCCAGCCCGCGGGTGCCGTCAGGGAAGGTTTTATACAGACCCTCAAGCTCGATCTTCATCTGGCTTCTTCGGGGACAGACCCCGTTTTTCCACGCCGGGCCTTCTCGACCCCACGGGCAGATAATTCAGGAGGAGGGGCCTGAGAGCCTTGACGAGGGCGGCGGCGGCGGCGGCCTTGACGAGGTCGCCCGCGAGGTACGGCCCCATTATCATGAAAGCGGCCAGCATCGACACGTCCTTGTCGGGACGCGCGTCGAGCACCGCGCGGAACCACGGCAAGCCTATCGCGTACAGCGCCACGACGCCGGCGATAGCCCCGAAGGCGGCCCGTACAAAGCCCCAGGTCCGCCTGTCAGCGATTGCGCCTGCGACGACAGCCGCTGCCGCGTAGCCAAGCAGGAAACCTCCGGTCGGGCCAGCGAACTGCCCAAGCCCGCCCGCGCCGTTGGCGAATACCGGCAAGCCGACTGAACCAAGTCCCAGGTAGAGTCCGGTCGTCGCGAGACCCCACAGGGGGCCGAGCACCAGTCCGGACAACAGAGAGAAGAATACTGCCAGCGTCACCGGCGGGAGCGGCGGCGGCAACGGCAGGGAGAAGACCGCCCCGACAGAAATCATCGCGGCAAAGAGGGATACGAGTACCAGGCGGTATGCGTCACGTTTCATGCAGGAAATCCTTTCTGTACAATCATTCGGCATTCGCCGACGGACAGCCCTCGGCCGCCGCTGGCGGACACGAGGTCGCCCCTCTCGTCGAAACCGGCGGGTTCCACGATTCGTGTTTCTCCGTTCCACAGCGTCACCGAGAGCCGCGTATCGCCCGGCGGTGCCAATCGGAGCCATCGTGCGGGGTCGAGGGCGGGGCTTGCCGACCACAGGACCACAGCGCGGACTATCGCGGCCGCCAGCTCGGCCCTACGGACTCCTTCAGCCAGCAGGCCCGGCGACACGTTGAGCCCGACGCCGACCACGTAGAAATCCGCCGCCGCTATGTCGCCGTAGGCCTCGACGAGCACGCCGCCCGCCTTGCGCGGCGCGCCTTCGCGAGCGCCTGCAATGATGTCATTGGGCCACCTGAAGCCGACCCCGGCCACGCCGGCTGCCTCGAGGGCAGCCACGGTCGCGGCGGCGGCCTCGAGGGACAGGGCGCCGGCGTGGGATTGCGGCAGGGGCGAGCGCACGACGAACGACAGGTAGAGCCCGCCGGCCGGGCTTTCCCAGGAGCCACCTGACCGCCCGCGGCCAGCGCTCTGCGAGAGCGCAAGGACGGTCGCTCCGGAAGGCGCACCGGCTTCCGCCATGGCCCTGGCCTCGTCCATCGTCGAACCCACGGTCGAGTAAAGGACGACAGGGCCTGGTGCATCGAGCTCCCAGCCGGCAAGGCCGTCGTCGACTCCAAGCGCATAGCCCTTTCTCGTCGCCCAGATGCCGTAGCCCCAGGCCTTGAGCGATTCGACACGCTTCCACAGAGCCACACGGCTCATTCCGAGTTCCGCGGCGAGCAGTTCGCCGGAAACAGATCCGTCCGTTGCCTTCAGACGCTCGACGATATACCGGTCGCGCTGGTCCGGGGACAGAGCACGCCTCGAGTCATCAGTACCCTTCATATCGCGCACTTCGTAAACCCTTGCATCATAGTCTTGGTTAACATAAATCTGCCATGAAGCTGCGGAACATGTCAACCGCTTTTAAATCAACGCCGACTACGGTAACGTCGACAATGGATGCATGGGGCAAGAAAAAATGATCGAGGTCCGCCGCATTGCCGGCCGGCGCTCGACGCTCGCATTCGTGCGCTTTCCGGTTTCCCTCTACCGCGATTACCCCAATTGGGTACCGCCGTTATGGTCGGCGGAGCGCGCGGCCTACCTGCCCGGCGGGAACGCCGTGCTCGAGCGCTCGGAGCACGCCATGTTCGCGGCCTATTCGGGGGACGGGATGGTTGGCCGGATTGTCGCGTACATAGATCCCCGCTTCAACGAACACTTCAGCGCGAAAATGGGATTCTTCGGATCATTCGAATGCGTCGACGACGAGAAGGCCATGCGCGCGCTGATGTCCGCAGCCGGAGACTGGTTGTCGGAGCGCGGCATGGACGCAATCCGTGGGCCCATCAACCCGGTCGCCGAGTGCTGGGGGCTGCTCGTGGACGGATTCGAGACGCCGCCGGTATACCTGTCGCCATTCAATCCGCCGTACTACGACCGTCTGATGCGCGCCGCGGGCTTCACCGGCGTCAAGGATCTGATAGCGTACGAGGCGGACGCCGCGGCCGGCTACGCGGTTCCGGAACGTTTCAGGCGTTTCGAGTCCATCATCGCCGCGCGCCGTCCGTCAATAACGACGCGGACAATCGACAGCAGCAACCTCGAACGGGACGCCGAGCATATCCGCTCGATACTCAACGCGAGCGTCGACGGGAACTGGGGCTACGTCCCGGTGGGACGCGAGGAAACAGCCGGCTTAATACGCGACCTCAAGCCTATCCTCGACCCGTCGGCCATATGGTTCGTCGAGGACGGGGGCGTCCCAGTCGGCTGCTGCCTCGGCTTCCCGGACGTCAACGTCATCATCAAATCGATACGCGGCAGGCTCTTCCCGACAGGCTTCCTCAGGCTGATCTCCGGCGCGAAGCGGCTGCGGGATTACCGCCTCTGGGGACTGGCGATACTCCCGGCGTACCAGAGTCTGGGCCTGGACGTGCTCCTGTACCTTCGCCTGGCCGACGCGCTCGCCTGCAGGAATGTCCGCCTCGAGGCCAACTACATTCTGGAGGACAACATGCGCATTCGCAACGCCCTCGTGAAGCTCGGCATGAGGCGGATCAAGAGATACCGGGTCTACGAGAAGGACCTCGAGTAGCGAATATCTCGACGGAGCCGGCAGCGCCGTACGCATTCGAAATCCCGCCGTGCCAAAACCATGACAGCAGCGTCGCTCCGAGGGTAGTTTACCGACCCTCAGCCAAAATGTTATCATCGGTAGAAACGAAGCTCCCAGGCGCGCCATCGTGGCCGCTGAGGGCTGCGAACGATGTCAGCCCGGAGCCCCATCATGCTAGTACTCTTCGCACAGTCCTCGTCACTGAAGGACGACCAGGCCAGGGAACGGTTCGAGCACCGCGTCGCCCTGGCCGCAGCTTCCGGCCGGGTCATCGTGGCCTGCGACGATATCCCCGGCGCTTCGTCTGCCTGGCCCTGGCCGGGACCGGCCGAGCGCCTCCAACTGGACTCACTCCTGTCCCGCAATGCCGACGGGTCGGTGGACATGGCTGCCTCACGCGCCCGCTGTGCTTCCATGCACCCCTCTGCGTCCACGAGCGCATCGGTATCCTGCCCCTTTGCAGACGCGGTGGCTCTGGCCGCCTGCCTGGATTCAGGAATCGAGGTTATGACCGACTCGCATGGAGCCTTCCAGGCAGACCCCGACATCGTCCCCGGAGCGCTGGAACTGGACAACCTGTCGTTCGAGGAAGCGGCGGAACTCTCCCGTTTCGCCCGCTCCGGGCTCGACCAGACGCTGGCGGGCCCAGTGGCCAGGTACCGGGTACCCGCGACAATAATGCCGGCGGGCGGGAAGGCAGACGGCAGTCCCTGTCACGGCACCAGGATCGGACCCGTATCCGATTCGTCGCTTGGCCCGATCAAAGCCATGGCCGCACAGGACCATGTCTCGATGGTCTCCGTCACCGGAACCTGCCTGCCAGGCACCGTGGGAATCGCCGCGAGGGTCTTCGACTCGGTCTGCCGCGCAGGCGTCAGCGTCCTCCTCATATCGCAGTCATCGAGTGAATATTCGATATGCTTCTGCATCCAGGCCGGGGACGAAGCGGCGGCCATCGCCGCAATCGAGTCGGAGTTCGCCGTGGAAATAGCCGGGAAAGCACTGGACCCGGTCAACGTCATAGACGGCCTCGCCATACTGACGACGATAGGCGACGGCATGAGAAAGACCAAGGGCATAGCCGGCCGCTGCTTCACCCAGCTCGGCAGGGCCGACGTCAACATCGTTGCCATCGCCCAGGGTTCCTCCGAACGCTCGATTTCCGCAGTGGTCGACAGGCAGAACCTCGAACATGGCGTCCGCATGATATACCAGGCGTTCTTCGACTCATCGATGCCGATAGATCTGGTCGTCGTTGGATGCGGCAACGTGGGTTCGGCGCTGCTGGCCCAGATCGCCAAACAGTCGGCACGGCTGGCAGGGCACGGCGTCAGGATACGCCTCATAGCCGTGGCTAACTCAAGGCGGATGGCGGTAGACAGGAACGGACTCGACCCGGCCACCTGGAAAAGCCGTCTTGAAGGCTCCGGCCGGCCGATGTCCCTTGAAGAACTCACCGCGCTTGGCCCGGAGCTGTCGAATCCCGTGCTCGTCGACTGCAGCGCGAGCGAAACCGTTCCGGGAGAGTATCCGGCCTTCATACTGGCCGGCTTCAATATCGTCACGCCGAACAAGCGCGGCAATTCAGGATCGATGGAGCGGTACCTCGCCCTCAAACAGCTGGCCCTGCGCCATCGCAGGCTCTACCTTTACGAGACGACTGTCGGGGCAGGCCTTCCGGTGATCGGGAATCTGCAGAACCTGCTGCATGCCGGGGACAGCCTGGAAAGCTTCAGCGGCATTCTGTCCGGCTCGCTGTCGTTCCTCTTCGGCAGGCTCGAGGAAGGGGTCTCCTTCTCGGCCGCCGTCCGCGAGGCGATGGAGCGGGGCTTTACCGAGCCCGACCCGCGCGACGACCTCGCGGGCACCGACGTCGCCCGCAAGGTTCTCATCATAGCCCGAGAATCGGGATTGTCCCTTGAGCTCAAGGACATCAAGCTGGCCGGGCTCGTACCAGTAGAGTACCTGAAGCTTGGCAGGGACGAATTCATTGCCCGCATGGCTGAACTGGACGGGCGGTTCGAGACCATGCAGAAGGCTGCGGCGGCAGAGGGAAAGGTGCTTCGCTTCGTCGGGTCAATAAACTTTGGCAAGGGCTGCGCCGGCCTGCAGTCGGTCGGACCAGGCCACCCGCTCTTCGCGGTCAAGGGCGGCGAGAACGCGCTGGCGTTCAGTACGCGGTACTACAGCCCGGTGCCGCTCCTGCTCAGGGGTTATGGCGCGGGTGCGGAGGTCACCGCGGCGGGCGTCTTCTCCGACATCCTGAGGACGCTCAACTGGATAAGGGAGGCTTGAGATGGTCCGTATTTTCGCGCCCGCGACATCCGCCAACCTGAACGTCGGATTCGACAGCCTCGGCGTGGCCTTACGGCCGCTGTCGGGAATCCTCGGCGACGAAGTGACTATTTCCCCGGCAGAAAAAGACGCCTTCACCGTTACGGGACCATACGCTGGCGACATCGCTGGGCCGAACATCGTGCTTGGCGCCCTGGGCCGCGTCCGGTCGGAGTGCGGCCGCGGGGATCCCGTCGCCATCGAGCTATGGAAAGGCATGCCGGTGGGTTCGGGTCTCGGTTCGTCGGCCGCGAGCGTCGTGGCCGCGGTCAGAGCCTGCAACGAGCACTACGGGCGGCCGCTCGACCAAGCGGCGGAGATGACATTGATGGGAGCGCTCGAGGCCGAACTTTCCGGCGGACTCCACTGGGACAACATCATGCCGTGCGCGCTCGGCGGACTCAGGCTCGGCGAATCGCCGTTGCCCGTTCCGGCAAACTGGATTTGGCTGGTGGCGTACCCCGGGATACGGCTGGAAACGAAAGCCATGCGCGCGGTGCTTCCCGAGACAATCCCTCTGGGCGACGCTGTCGCGATGGCCGCGCGGCTTGGCCGTTTCGTCGACGCGCTTCACCGGGGGAACGGCTCCCTCGCCGCGTCGCTGATGGTCGACCCGGTCATCGAGCCGCGCCGTTCGCCGATGATCCCCGGCTACTGCGATATGCGCGCAAGCCTGGTGTCCGAGGGCGCGGTTGCCGCGGGCATTTCCGGGTCGGGTCCGACGATTTTCGCGGTTTTCGACGATATGGCCGCAGCAGACAAGGCGCTCGAGCTTGCCACGGCCTGGGCTCGCTCAGTTTCGTTGGCCGCGAACGGCTCTAGCTCGTTCGCGAGCCTCTGCACGGTCGACGAGCTGGGCGTCCGCGTCACTGGCGCCTTGGAACGGGAGTAGCACCATGGAATATTTCAACCTCAGGCAGCCGGATGAACGGGCAACCTTTTCGGAGGCGGCCCGGCGCGGGCTCGCCTCGGGGCAGGGGCTTTTCCACCCGGTCTCGATACCGTCGTTCGACGCCGAAGCCCTGCTTTTGGCGCCGCGCTTCGAGCGCTACCGTACCGTGCTCGAACCGTTCCTTGCGCCGGATTTCCCCGGCAAAACCATCGGCGACATGGTGTCGGCCGCCTTCCCGTTCGAAGCGCCGGTCGTGCCGGTCGGGGACGCGTACGCCCTCGAGCTTTTCCACGGCCCGACGCTGGCCTTCAAGGATTTCGGCGCGCGCTTCATGGCGCAGTGCATGGCGAGGCTGCGCGGAGACGGTCCCATGACCATCCTGACGGCCACCTCCGGCGACACAGGCGCCGCCGTCGCCCGCGCTTTCCTGGACGCGCCGGGTATCCGCGTCGTGGTGCTGTACCCGAAGGGCAGGATAAGCAGGGCGCAGGAACAGCTGTTCTGCACCCTCGGCGGCAACGTCGAGACCATGGCCGTGCGTGGCAGCTTCGACGATTGCCAGGCCCTCGTCAAGTCGGCGTTCGACGACGGGGAGCTGAAGTCGGCTCTCGGCCTCAACTCGGCCAACTCCATCAACATTTGCCGCCTCGTAGCCCAGGTGCTGTACTTCTGGGACCTCTGCGCCGGCATTCCGGCGGAGCGCCTTGGAGCCGGCCTCGTCGTCTCGGTGCCATCGGGCAACTTCGGGGACCTGACCGCCGGCCTCATCGCCAAGGCCATGGGCGCGCCCATAGGCCGCTTCGTCGCCGCGACCAACGCCAACGACACCGTGCCGCGCTACGTCGCGACCGGCCGCTGGGAGCCGCGCCCTACGGTCTCCACGGCCTCCAACGCCATGGACGTCAGCCGGCCCAACAACTGGCCGCGGGCCGAGAGGCTCCTGTCCGAGCATGGCTGGAAACTCGACGCCCGTTCGGTCAACGAAAATGAAACGGTAGCTTCAATGCGTTCCCTCGACTCGCTGGGATATACGGGCGAGCCCCACTGCGCCGTGGCCTACGAAGCCTTGCGCCGCTCGCTCAAACCCGGCGAGACCGGCGCCTTCCTCTGCACGGCGCACCCGGGCAAGTTCGCGGAGTCGGTGGAGGCGGCGCTCGGCCGAAAGCTGCCGGTCCCGGCAGCCATAGCCGAATCGCTCGGAAAGGAGAATCTGTCCGTCGATCTGGAAGCCGACGCGGGCTCCTTCAAGGATTACCTGCTCGACCGTTGACGGCAGGCCCGCCGGCGCTCGCCGCTCCCGGGGGCTAATCGCAGGAGACGAGGCAGGCCAGCCCGCCTTCGGATGTTTCCTTGTAGATCCTGGGAAGGTCGTTGCCTGTCCGGTTCATCGTCTCGACGATGGTATCGAAGCCGATTCGGTGCCTGCCGTCCGACAGGAGCGCGTAGGTGTTGGCGTCCAGCGCGCGCGACGCTGCAAAGGCGTTGCGTTCTATGCAGGGAATCTGCACGAGTCCGCCGACAGGGTCGCAGGTCAGGCCCAGGTGGTGCTCCAGCCCCATCTCGGCGGCGTACTCGATCTGGTCCGGCGTGCCGCCGAACAGTTGAGCCGCAGACGCGGCAGCCATCGCGCAGGCTGTGCCTATCTCTCCCTGGCAGCCGACCTGCGCGCCGGAAATCGAGGCGTTCCTCTTGACGAGGTTGCCGACGAGGCCGGCCGTCGCCAGTGCCCGAAGTATCTTGGCGTCGGAGAAACCGCGCTGGGTCGCCATGCCGTAGAGCACGCCGGGCAGAACGCCGCAGGCCCCGCAGGTCGGGGCGGTGACGACGAGCCCGCCTGCCGCGTTTTCCTCGGCCACCGCCAGCGCAAAGGCGTACAGCGTCGATCTCCGCTTGAGCGAACCGCGGAATCCCTGGGCACGGACGTAATACGACGAAGCCTTGCGCGGGAGCCGGAGGCCCCCGGGCAGGACGCCCTCGGTTTCGATGCCTCGTTCGACCGCGGCCTTCATGACAGCCCAGGCGTCGCCCAGGTATTCCCATATCGCGGCGCCCTCGCGCTCCTCGACGTACTCCCAGAAGGTCTGACCGCTGTGGTGCATCGTCGCGAGGATCTCGGCCATAGTCGTCTCACGGTAAACGGGAGCCGACGTGGAATCCGGGTCGCCCTCCAAGACGATCTTGCCGCCGCCGACGCTGTAGGCTGTCCTTTCGCCGAGTACCAAGCCATCTGGTGCCATGGCCCGCATTTCAAGGGCGTTGGTGTGCCGCGGTTTCTGCAACTCCGGCCGCCATTCGAAGGATACCCCGCGCGGGGCGAGCGCGGCCTCGATGGCGACATCGGTCAGGTGTCCCCGCCCCGTGGCGGCCAGGCTCCCGAACAGCGTTACCTGGAAGGATGCGGCATCCGCGTATTCGGCCCCGAACGCCTCGGCGGCCGCTCTCGGACCCATGGTGTGGCTCGACGACGGACCGTAACCCGTCCTGTATATGTCCCTGATGGATTCCATACGCCCTGTTCTCCGCGGCCTTCCCTAAGCTATCGCCGCCCGCAGGGCCTGGACCTTGTCGGTCTTCTCCCAGGGGAAGTCGTCGCGGCCAAAATGGCCATAGGCGGCTGTCCTGAGATAGATGGGCGCCTTGAGCCCGAGCGTGCGGATTATGCCGGCCGGCGACAGGTCGAAGGTCTTCCTGACTGCCGCCGCGATGGCCGAATCCTCGACCGTGCCGGTGCCGAATGTCTCGAGCCTCACCGATACCGGGAACGGGACGCCAATGGCGTATGCCAGCTGCAGCTCGCAGCGCTCGGCGAGGCCAGCGGCGACGACGTTCTTGGCGACGTACCGTGCCATGTACGCGGCCGAACGGTCGACCTTGGAAGGATCCTTGCCGGAGAAGGCGCCTCCGCCATGACGGCCCATGCCGCCGTAGGTGTCGACAATTATCTTGCGCCCCGTCAGCCCCGAATCGCCCATCGGCCCCCCGACCACGAAGCGGCCGGTCGGGTTGACGAAATACTTGGTGTCGGCGTCAAGGAGTCCTGTCGGTCCGAGCACCGGCTTTATTATCTGCTCGATCACCGTATCCCTGATCTTCTCGTACGGCACGTCCGGATCGTGCTGGTGCGAAACGACGACGGCATCCGCGCGGATGGGCTTGTGGCCGTCGTACTCGAGGGTGACCTGGCTCTTGGAGTCGGGCCTGAGCCAGGTTATCTCTTTTGACTTGCGTAGCCGCGAAGCGAGCAGGAGAAGCTTGTGAGCATACATGATGGGCGCAGGCATCAGTTCGGGCGTTTCGTCGCAGGCAAAACCGAACATCATGCCCTGGTCCCCGGCGCCCTGCTGGCCTTCGTATTCCTTGAGCCCGTGTCCCGCGACGCCCTGGTTGATGTCCTGCGACTGCGAGTGGATGGTGTTGAGGATGGCCATGGACTCGTAGTCGATGCCGTAGTCGGGGTCGGTATAGCCAATTTCCTTGACGACGTCACGGACCAGGGTCTGGATGTCGACATAGGTATCGGTCGTTATCTCGCCGCCCACGAGCACCATGCCGGTGGTCGTGAAGCATTCGCAGGCGACATGGCTCTCGGGGTCGTCCCTGAGGCAAGCATCCAGGACCGCGTCGGATATCTGGTCGCAGAGCTTGTCCGGGTGACCTTCTCCTACGGATTCCGAGGTGAACAACGAGCGTTTGTCAGACATGGGGTTCCTCCCTTTTAGCCGTGTTTCTCGCCGGAGCGCCTGAGCCCCGGTCGAACCGCCCGCAATATGGAACAAATCGGCGGATTGGTCCGGCCAGCCGGGCCGGTACTGTTCCTCAAGTATCATAAAAATGGGAGGCTTGGGCAAGTGCCGGCGTTTTACAAAGCGCTGAAACAGCCCTATACTTGGCCATCATCGATCCGTACGGAGTCCCTCATGCAGCACAGCGACAAATATATCCTCGCCCTCGACCAGGGCACGACGTCCTCCAGGGCCATCATCTTCAACCAGACCGGCGCGGTCATAGGCATGAAGCAGATCCCCTTCAACCAGATATACCCCAAGCCGGGCTGGGTCGAGCACGATCCTTTCGAGATATGGCAGACCCAGTACGACGCGGCCGTCGGCGCCATCGACGCGGCGCAGATTACGTCGTCACAGATAGCCGCCATAGGCATAACCAACCAGCGTGAGACGACGATAGTCTGGGACAAGGCCACCGGCAAGCCCGTCTACAACGCCATCGTCTGGCAGTGCAGGCGCTCCTCGTCGATATGCCAGGAACTAAAGGCAATGGGCTTCGAGGACGAGATCCGCGGCAGGACCGGCCTGGTGCTCGACCCGTACTTCTCCGGCACCAAGCTCGTCTGGATGTTCAACGAGATACCGGGGCTGCGGGAACGGGCCGAGCGCGGAGACCTGCTGTTCGGCACAGTCGATTCGTGGCTCATCTGGAACCTGACAGGCAGGCACGTCACCGACGCGACCAACGCCAGCCGCACACTGCTGTTCAACATCAGGGAAGGCCGCTGGGACAAGGACATCCTCGGCATGCTCAGGATCCCCGAGGCCATCCTGCCGGAAGTGCTGCCGAGTTCCGCCGATTTCGGCATCACGAAGAAAGCCCTGTTCGGCTGCGAGATACCGGTGACCGGTTGCGCTGGCGACCAGCAGGCCGCGCTCTTCGGCCACGCCTGCTTCAAGCCCGGCGAGAGCAAGAACACCTACGGCACCGGATGTTTCGCCTTGATGAACACGGGTTCAGAGCCAGTCGTCTCGAAGCACAACCTCCTGACGACAATTGCCTGGGATCTGGGCAAGGGCTACACCTACGCGCTCGAAGGCTCGGTCTTCATAGGCGGCGCAGTCATCCAGTGGCTGCGCGACGAGATGCGCGTTCTGGCCGACTCGGCCGAGAGCGAGCGGCTTGCGCGCATGGTGCCGGACACCGGCGGCGTCGTCATGGTACCGGCTTTCGTCGGCATGGGCGCGCCGTACTGGGATCCTGACGCGCGCGGCGCGGTGCTCGGCGTGACCAGGGGCACGACCAAGGCGCATTTCGTCCGCGCCGGCCTCGAAGCCATAGCCTACCAGTCGCGAGACCTCCTGGTCGCCATGGAGAAGGACTCCGGCGCCGCCATACCGTTCATCAAGGCGGACGGTGGCGCCAGCACCAACAGCTTCCTCATGCAGTTCCAGGCTGACATCATAGGCAAGCCGGTCATATTGCCGGAGGTCGGCGAGGTTACGGCGCTCGGCGCTGCCTACCTGGCGGGCCTCAGGACAGGCTACTGGGCCAACCTTGACGAGGTGGAGCGAAACTGGCGGCGCAAGCGCGACTTCGTGCCGGGGATGGCGAGCGGGGTGCGTGACAGGCTGCTCGAGCGCTGGGCCAAGGCAGTGCAGGTTACCCGTCAGTTCAAGTAAGCGCCGACGACGACCTCGAGCGAGAGCAAGCCGGAGCGGTATTCAGCCAGGGTGCCGTAGGCCTCGGCCAGTCCGCCGAGCGCCTCGAGCATCAGCGAGAGGTAGTCGGATTCCGAACCCGCGCCAGCTTGTATCGTCGCCCGCTGCTGTTCGAGGTCCGCGCCCCAGCCTTCCTGTCTGAGCATCGCGTACTCGAGCCGGGCCTTGTCCAGCTTGATTCCCAGGTATGCGCCGCTGATGAACGACTGTACCGAGCGCTCGGCGTCTGCCTGCCGGGCTTCTGCCCCGGCCAGCTCGGCCCTGGCACGCGCCGCCTCGGCATGCTTGACGGCGTTGCCCATCAGGTTACCCGAGGCGCCGAGGCTCAGCGTCAACTGGTAGTCGTCATCGTCGCGCCAATCCTGCGCAAAGAAAGGTAGGCTGGAGCCGCCGTAACTCAGTTCCACGTGCAGACCGATGTCGGGCAGCCCGAGCGCTTCCTTCTCGGCCAGCCGCCTGAGTCCCCGCTTGGCCTCGAGCTGCGCCGAGGCCAGGGCCAGGTCGTAGCTGCCTTCCTTTGCCAGTGGCCAGATCGCGTCTTCCGTCCATCGCGGAGCGCCGGCGGGCGGCACCTCGAGGTCAAGGTCCGCCGGGGACAGTGCGGGCAAACCGGCAATCGACGACAGGTCAGACAGAAGGCGGTCGCGTCTCTCGTCGAGCCTGGTCCGCTCCATTTCCACTTTCTTGACGCTGATGCGCGCGTCGGCCAGCTCGACCTGGGTCATGAAGCCCGCGGCGGCGCTCTGCCTGGCCAGCTCGACGAGCCGCTCTCCTATCCGCGCCTGCAGGTCGAGGACCTGGCCCGCCCGCCCGAGATACGCCAGCGCGTCCCAGTCGCCGCGCAGCCTGACTGCCAATTCCCACTTGGCCTTCTCCAGCTGCAGCGCCGCGGCCCCTAGCCCGGTCCGCGCTAGGTCGACGCCCAGGCTTATCTTGCCCCAGGAAAAGAGCGGCAGGTCGCCTGCCAGCTTGAAGTCGTACAGGGAGTCGCCAGAGCCTTCGTAGAGCACAATGGCGCTTGAGGGCATCCCGGGCGCAAATGCACTTGCGGGTATCGATATCGGATCTGTCGGGTTGCCGATGTACGTCCCGGTCGTTTCAGTCCTGAGCGTCGGCAATCGCCTGGCCCTGGCGCTGGAGAAATCGGCGCGGGCGGCGACCTCGGCCGCGGCGTTCGCTTTCAGGCCGGGGTTGCCTGCCGCGGCAAGCCCGAGCAGGTCTTCGAGCGAGTAGGGGCCTTTGGGGCGTCCAACCGGCGCGGGCAGGGAACGGACCGCGTCAACAGGCGCCGAAAAATCGATCACCGCCTTGCAGGACGCAAGCGCCGCCTCGAACTCGGACAGGAACGGATCCAGCCGTGCATCGCGCCTGGTCTCCGCGCCGGCCTGGGCCGTCGCCGTTCCCGCAAAGGCAAGGAGCGCGGCCAGAATCACGGACAGGCGGAGGAGACACGGGATCCGGGGGTCATTCATGGTAGTCAATCTCCGCCGCGGCTCCGGCGGCCGCCTTCATAATCGTCGTCCCCTTCTCGAGGACTTCGTACAGTACGGGTATGAGCACGAGCGTTATGACCGTCGAGGACAGGAGCCCGCCGAAGATAGCCTGTCCCAGCGGCGCATAGACCTCGGAACCATTGCCGTGGGCAAGAGCCATAGGCAGCACGCCGAAGAGAGTGGTCATCGCTGTCATCAGGATTGGCCGCAGACGGTTGGCCGCGCCTTCGAGCACCGCCGTACGCAGCTCAAGACCGTAGACGGATCGCAGCGTGTTCACGTAGTCGACAAGCACTATGGCGTTGTTGACGACAGTTCCGCCGAGCGTTATCAGGGCGAGCATCGCTATGATCGACAGCGACGAGCCAAAGAGGTAGAGCCCGAGAACGACGCCTATCAGGCACAGGGGTATGGAAGCCATGATTATGAGAGGCTGCAAAAAGCGCTCGAACTGGATGACCATCACCGCGTAAACAAGGAACAGGCTGATGGCGAGCATAAGCGACAGGCTGGAGAGCGAGTCGCCGATAAGTTCGCTCGTGCCGGCGTTCCTGTGCTTGACCCCGAACGGGAGGGACAGAGCCGCCATGCCGGCGTTCATCCGCGACGTGACGCCCGACTGGTCGTCGGAGCGGAGGTAGCCGCGAACCTCTACGGAGAAGTTGCGGTCCCGGCGGTCTATCCTCGACAGCGCCGGCCTCGATTCTATCGTCGAGAACGCCGCGAAGCTGACGCTCCTGCCGTCGCGGGTGCGCAGCACCATGCGGTTGAGCATGTCGTCGTCAATGCGCTCCGTGGCTATGTCGGATGTCACTCGTATCTGAAAATCGTCCCCGCCGACGCGCAGGGCTCCGGCCTTCATGCCGCCGAAGAGGATGCGGCTTGTGACGCCGGCCTCGTAGGGGGTTACACCGAGCGTGCCCATGTACTCCTGGCTCAGGTCGGCGTAGAGTTGCTCCGAGTCCATTCGCACCGACAGTTCTGTCTTGAAGACGTCGGGATCGCGGGCGAGTATCTCGCGGGCCATCCTGGCTGTCCCGGTCACCGCCTCCAGGTCGGTCCCGTAGACCTCCATCAGGTAGCCCTGACCCCCGGTGCCCATCGCGAGCAACGAGTCGAAGCCGCCGTTGAGCACTGTAACATCGCAGTCGGGCAAGTTCCTCGCCAGCGCGTCCTGGACCAAAGGCAGTATCTCCTGGATGGTCCTCTTCCGCGCCTCGCTCGGCACCAGCCGTATCCGCCCGAAGGCGCGGTTGGGCGAACCGGTGATCGCTATGGCGTTGCTCGCGCCGACATAGTAGACGGCGGCCTCGATCTCCGGCACGAGCGTCGCCACGAGCGCATCCAGCTCGTCTACTTTGGCCATCGTCCGCTCGAGGCTGTAGCCAGCTGGAGTCTCTATGTGCAGCTCGAACTCGCCCGTGTCGGTTGGCGGCAGGAAGCTGATCTTCAGTATTGAAAAGAGTATGACGCTGGCGACGAGCAACGACAGGGCGAGGATAATGGTAAAGGCCTTGTTCGACAGCGCCGCGACGAGCAACCGCCTGTAGAACTTCTCCAGTCCGTCGAGGAAGCTGTCGATGCGGGCTTCGGAAGACTTGATGAAGGCGGGGCGCCTGAGCTGGTCCTCGCGCCTCAGGATCAGCGACGACAGCCATGGCACGACGATGACCGAGACCAGCGCCGAAGCCGCCAGCGCGAACACTATGGTCAGCGACAGGTCGTTCATGACGACGCCGATGATGCCGGTCAGGAATAATAGCGGCGCGAAAACGCAGATGCTGGTCGTCGTCGAAGCCAGGACGGCCCCGCCTACCTCGCCGGCCCCGTCGAGCGCGGCGCGGCGGCGGTCGCCTGACTTCTTGAATTTCTGGTAGGTGTTCTCCAGCACGACTATGGAGTTGTCGACTATCATGCCTATCGCCACCGTCATGCCGGACAGCGAGAGCAGGTTCAGCGACCGTCCCGTGCCGAAAAGCCCGAGCAGCGCGAACAATATCGACAGCGGTATCGAAAGGCCGATGATGAGCGTCGCGCGCAGGTCGTGGAGCACCAGCATGATGACGAGTATCGTCAAAGCAAGGCCCGTCGCCGCCGCTTGGATCACCGTGCGCTGCGACCGCAACGTCGTTTCACTCTGGTCGGTGATGACGGCGTAGTCGATGGTGTCGCCGGATTCATGCCTGACTTCCTCGAGAACGCCCTTGGCGGCCGCGACTATCTTGACGGTATCGCCTTCGTCCCGCTTTAGGACGTCGACCATCACGTAATCCTTGCCGCCGGCCCGGACGCGTATTGTCCGGAGTTCAGGCTCCAACGATATCCGCGCCACGTCCTTGAGGAAGATGAACGAGCCGTCGCCATGTCCCACAGTCAAGTTCCGGAGCTCGGCCAGGTCAGAAAAGGCTCCGGCCGTCGTGAAGGTCAGCTCCCTTGAACGGTACACCGCGCTGCCCGCCGGCACGTTGAGGTTGCTGTAGCGCAGGGCCTCGTAGACAGACAGAGCCGGGATGCCGCGGGACTGGAGTTCGGCCACGTTCAGAGTCACCCGCGCTTCCCGCCTGGAGCCGCCGACGAGGTTTATCTTCGAGACGCCGGGAATCCGCGCTATGGCCGGACTCAGCCGGTCTTCGAGGTATTTTGTCAGAACCTCGGGATCCATGTCGCCGGAAACCCTCACCGAAAAGATGGGAAGGAAGGCGCTTGCCTCGGAAACGAAGACGACGGGATTGCCCTCGATGCCTTCCGGCAAATCGTCGGCTATGCCGTTGAGCAGCTCCCGTATCTGGGGCAACTTTACGCCGACGTCCACGTCGTCCCTGAATTCCATGGTAACGAGGGAATACGAGTCGGAACTGGACGACGTCAGCTCGCCTACGCCGGGCAACGTGGACATCTGGTTCTCTATCAGCCTCGAGATGTCCCGTTCCACTTCCCTGGCTCCCGCGCCCGGGTACACCGTCACTATGGTGGCGGCCGGCAGAGCCACGGACGGTATCATCTCCGAACCCAGCGACCGGCCGGCCATCACGCCGAACACGATCAGGCTGGCGAGCAATATCGTCACGATGGCCGGATGCTTTACCGAGAAATCGGAGAGCATCATCTGGCGGCATCCCGCGAGGCGACGACAGAGACGCGCGAGCCTTCGCGCGCGAAATACTGGCCCTCGATGATGACGTCACGGTCAGCCCAGACGGAGGACACGGCGAACGCGGTGTCGGAAGTCTCGACCGGCGCAACCGGCTCGCTGTTCGCCGTGCCGCCCTCGACCCACCACAGCCGTCCTCCGGCCAGCGCCTCGAAGGGCAGGCTGTACACCCCCGTCCACCTGGCCAACTCGAACTCGAGCGATACGAACATGCCGGGGCGCAGGATCTCCGGCCCCTTGCCAACCGCGACGACTACCTCGAAGTTCTTCGTCTCCGCCGACACGAAGGGGCTGATGCTCCGTATCGTTCCACGGTACCCGCCGCCGCCAGTCCTCCGGATGTCGATCCGCATGGAGTCTTTGCCCGAAATAAAAGCCTCGTAATACCGTTCGGGCACCCGCGCGCGCAGTACCAGGTCGCCGAGGTCGCCTATGGTCACCAGCGGACGCTCAGGAGCCGCCAGCGATCCGGCTGACATGTGTCTGACGAGCACGACGCCGTCGACGGGGCTCTTGACGCTGGCGTAGTCTAGCTGGATACGCGCAAGCTCGTACTGCGACTGATAGGCTTCGTACTGGCCCTTGGCCTGCTCGTAGCTTTGCTGTGTTGCCGCGTTGGCACGGTACAGCTGCCCGAGCCTCTCGTACGACGACTTGGCGGAGTAGTAAGCGGCCTCCGCCTGCTGGAGCTGCAGTTCGTATCGCTGCGCGTCGACCCTGGCGACGAGCTGGCCCTTCTTCACGCTCTGGCCGACGTCGACGAGCATCTCCTGGAGCACGCCGGAGACGAGAGGCAGCACCGTCACCATGGTCTCGGATTCCACGTGCGCGTTCAAGTCGAGCGTCCGGACGAGGTCGCCGAAAGCCGGCCTCACCGTGCGCACCGGTATCGGTGCCGCCTCTGACGCTGCGGGCATGCGTGCCGAATCAACCAGCCTGAACGTCACCGCGCCCGCCACCACGACGAGCGGTAGAAACCACTTGAGAACGCGGGGCGCGAGCCTCGACTTCATTCCTGAATGCATCCCATTGTCCTTCATTCGAAAAGAGGAGATCCTCGCATCGCCAGCGCGCCTTCCGGCGTCAGGATGCCGCCGACCAGCGCCTTGAGGGAATCCTTGAGTACGTCGACCTTTGAGAACGGCTCGTCCTCGAGCCCGTCCAGGATGGTCAGCCCGCCGATTATATTGACGATGGCAAAGGTCAGCCTGGGCGCGTCGAATTCCCGCCTGACCAGGCCTTCGTCGACGGCATCCCTGACGATGCCCTCGATGAATCCGCGGAAGGTCGCCTTGAGCGCCTTCGGGAAACCCGGACCGGCGGCTCCGCCCTTGCCGCCGAGCAGGCGGCCCCCGTTCCTCAGCTCCGCGTAGCCGCGCTCCACGATGGCGTTGAGCTTGTCGACGAAGGGAAGGGATCCATCGTCGGCAATCTCCTGGAGGAGGGCCAGCGTCCTTGCTGTCCAGGCCGCGGCTGCGCCGTCTATAAGCGCGAACTTTCCGTCGAAATGGTTGTAGACGGTCTTTCGGCTCACCCCTGCCATGTCGGCCGTGGCTTCTACGGTCAAGCCTTCGGGGCCGACGTCGCGGATTATGGCGCTTGCCGCCTCGAGTATCCTGTCTTTCGTCATATCCGCCATTTTCCGTCACCTTCTACACAATTTACTCGCATGCTGTGTAATATGTGTCATTCACTGGCGATATTCAAGTGAAAGCAAGAAGAATTCCGCATGCAATCCAGTCGCTTGCGGCAGGCTCGA
Source organism: uncultured Treponemataceae bacterium (assembly GCA_964576835.1). Classification (GTDB taxonomy): domain Bacteria; phylum Spirochaetota; class Spirochaetia; order Treponematales; family UBA12059; genus SZUA-370. Next base: position 18,896 of record CAZNXK010000013.1, read on the forward strand.
TTCACGGGTAAACTGGCTGTCCGGAGGATGTGTATGGAAACGAAGATCGAGGTCGTCCAGCTAGCCTGGACGAAGGATGCGAACATCGTCGTTGGCCAGTCGCACTTCATAAAGACGGTGGAGGATATTGCCGAGATCATGGCGGGCTCTGTCCCCGGAGCCAGGTATGGACTCGCCTTCAACGAGGCTTCCGGACCGTGCCTGGTCAGGACCGAAGGCAACGACCCGACGCTCGTCGCGGAAGCCGCTGCCTGCGCTCTGGCGACCGGAGCCGGACACACTTTCTACCTGGTCATGGGCACCGGGGCATATCCCATCAACGTGCTCGACCGCATCAAGGCTTGCCCCGAGGTATGCCGCATATTCTGCGCCTCGGCCAACCCCGTGCAGGCAATAGTCGCCAGAACGTCGCAAGGCTCAGGCATACTCGGGGTCATCGACGGCTTTCCGCCGGCAGGCGTCGAGAACGCCGCCGACAAGGCCGACCGCATCGCCATGCTCAGACGCTTCGGCTACAAATTCGCCTGACGAACGACAACAGGAGATGACCATGAAGGTATCGGGAAGCAAGATAGCGTTCATAGGCACCGGCGTCATGGGCGCGAGCATGGCCGGGCACCTGCTCAAGGCTGGCGCGATCATGACGGTCTACAACAGGACCAGATCCAAGGCTGAACCCCTCCTCGCCGCCGGCGCCTCGTGGGCCGATTCGCCGGCTCTCGCCTCGGCCGGAGCCGACGTTGTTTTTACGATGGTCGGCTATCCCGCCGATGTCGAAGCCAGTTACCTCGGACCCGCGGGGCTCGTGGAAAGCTCGGAACCCGGCGCGATACTCGTCGACTTCACCACAAGCGACCCGGCACTAGCCGCCCGCATATCCGAAGCCGCCGCCAAGGCCGGCAGGTCGGCCATCGACGCGCCGGTCTCGGGCGGAGACACGGGCGCCAGGAACGCGACTCTTTCGATCATGGTCGGCGGCGAGCCGGCAACCTTCACCGCGGTCAAGCCGTTCTTCGATGTGGTCGGCAAGACGGCCATACTTCAGGGCGGGCCGGGCGCGGGCCAGCACACCAAGATGGCCAACCAGATATCGGTGGCGGCTTCGCTCATCGGGGCCGTCGAGGCGATGATCTATTCACAGAAAGCCGGCCTCGATCCGTCGCGCGTCCTCGACAGCATAGGAGGCGGCGCGGCCCAGAGCTGGCAGCTCGTCGGCATGGCGCCAAAGATGCTCGCCGGCAATTTCGAGCCGGGCTTCTACTCGAAGCATTTCCTCAAGGACCTCCGCATTGCCCTGGATTCGGCCAAAGCCATGGGGCTGGACCTTCCATTGCTGGCTCTCGCCGAGCATCTCTTCGACCGCGTGTGCGACAAGGGCTTCGGTGACAAGGGAACGCAGATCCTGTATCGCATGTACAAGGATGGCTTGCTGTAATGGCGGGCGAACCCGCCGTATTCGAGAACCCTGGCGGATCCGCCCGGAAGCATAGTCGAAGACGGCAAGTTCGTCCTGGGGTGCTTCAATGGCCCGCCTGGCACCGTCAACATGCTGGACGTATACAAGCCGTACCACTATCCCGTTCCACGCTGGATCAAGGATTTCCGCTGCAAGGAATGGCTGGCCTTCCAGTTCGGTGACAAGAGGTGGTTCTTCTTCACCACGCTCTTCGAAGCGAAAAGCCTTGGTTTGGCCCGCTTCAGCGCTTGGGACCGGGAACGCGGACGCATCCTGGATTTCAAGCACCTCATACCCTTCGGCAGGTTCGGCATAGGGGAGCGGCTCGATGGAAAGACGATAGCGTACCGCGACAGGCGGTCGGCCATAAGCTACCGCTTCGACCTGGCGCAAGGCTCGGTAACCGTCGAGGCTAGCCGCGCGCGGCGTGGCCGGAGCCCGGCCTTCGCGGGCAGTTTCTCGTTCACATACAACACGAGGCAGACGGCGGCCTCGACGGTTTGCCTGCCTCTCGGCCTCAACCGCGCCATGTATTCAACCAAGGTCCTGATGCCGATGCAGGGCTGGTTCGAGACAGGCTGCGAGCGTCTCGAGTTCGCTTCTCCCGACTCGATGGGAGTCGTCGACGACCACAAGGGCTACTACCCCTACCACATGCGCTACGACTGGGTCACCGGTTTCGGGCAGGACAGCAAGGGACGCAGGGTAGGCTTCAATCTGACCGACAACCAGGTCCGCGACCAGAGGACGTACAACGAGAACGTGTTGTGGATAAACAGCCGGGTCTTCCCTCTGCCGCCGATAAAGGTCACCCGGCCGAATGGCCATGACAAGCCGTGGCACATCCAGGACACGGAAGGCCTCGTCGACCTTATGTTCAAGCCTGAGCGCAAGAACGACATGAAGATCAACCTGCTCCTCGCATCGTCCGACTACCACGGCCCCTTTGGCTCGTTCGAAGGCAGGCTCCGCTCGCCCGACGGCGCCGAGAAGATCGACGCCCTGGGCCTGTTCGGCATGGGCGAGCAGCAGTATCTACGAACCTAGCTTTTCGCGGAGCTTGCCGATCGCTTTCTCGCCGAGGCCCGCCGCCGACAGGCCAGCCTCGCTGCCCTCGACCAGTTTCCGCACGGCATCGGCTTCATCTGCCGAAAGCCTGACGCCGTTGAGCAGGTGCCGCTCGAAACTGGCGCAGGCGCTCGGCGACACCTTCTTCGCCAGATCGAAAATGACCGCGGCGTATTCCCTGATCTCGCGCTGGGCGTGAGCGTCCAGCCGCAGCGACAGGAAGCGGAACAGGTTGTGCAGATCGATCTGCCAGTACCACTCGGTGTACATCGAAAGCGGCAGGTTGACGCGCGCAAGCTCACGGGCGACGCCAGAGTCGAGCAGCTCCCGGTAGGCGGCGTACGCCTCATGCTGCCCCCGCTCCAGGAGGGCGATGGCTTCGGCCGCCTGGTCGGGAGGCATGGGCTCCAGCTCCCGTCCCTGCTTGTTGTCCTTGCTCTGCCTCGCCACGGCATCGGGCTCGGGCAGCCAGAATTCATCCTTCATTTCCGAATAACGGCCCGAAATCTCGTTGACCCTCGCGGTACGGTGGCGTATCCATTGCCTGGCCACGAATATCGGCATCTTGATATGAAACGTCAGCACGACCTGCTCGAGAGGAGAGGTATGCTCGTTTCGCAGCAGGTAGTCGATCAGTCCCGCATCCTCGCGGACGGTCTTCGTCCCCGCGCCGTACGATACGCGGGCGGCTTGCACTATCCTCGCGTCGCCCCCCAAGTAATCGACCAGCCTGATGAAACCCCGCTCGTGGACCTTGAACTCGGTGTCGAGTATTTCTTCCGCCTCCGGAACGATGCAATGAGCCATGGCGTATCCTTTCCAGTCATTTCAGGTCATGGTGAATCTGTCGGGAGTATCGTAGTATCTTGTCATATACTAACCTGACAGGCTCTCTTTTTCGAGCCGTCGTTTTGCTGTTCCGGGCGGAGGATGCGGAATGTTTGAACTGAACGATGCGATAATCGACGAGTTGCTCTTTGCGATGGAAAACCAGTCGCTCGACTTCTTGGTCGACGCGGAGTCGGGGGCCATTGTGATGATGGGCGAGGACGCGCTTGACTCAGGCTATGAGTCGCTCGAAAGCGGCGCTGACCTCGTCGAACCGCCGAAATGGACGAGCGGGGACGGCTTTTCGCTTATGGAGACCTTCGCTTCGGGCGCGGGTGACCCGATGGCCAGGAACGAGCTGCATGCCGCGCTGACCCGGGGCCGTGGCGTCTTCAGGGCATTCAAGACCGCACTCGAAGCCTATCCCGACATGGAGCGGCGATGGTTCGATTTCAAGCGCGCCTCGATGGCCAAGCGAATCCATGCCTGGTACGACGAGGCCAGGACAGCGCGCGGGCTTGAAAGGCTCGGGCCAGAACCAGAGGAAGCGGACGACCTTCTTGCCGGCGATTTCAGCTTCAGGCTGGCAGACCGCGACGCTTGGCCCGAGTGCAAACCGCTCTTCAGGCAAGGCCTCGAGGAAGCGCTTTCGTCATTTCCCGAGCCTCTTGTCGAGTACGAGTACACCATGATGGAACGGGAAATATCCGAAGGCGGCCGCGAGGGCCTCGTGCTGGCGATAGCCGAGGCCGTAGGCGGCGCGGTGGCGGGAATAGCCGCGGCGAGGAAAGTGTTCGTGTCCGACAGTTCTTTCGGCAAGCTGGTCTACCTCTACGTCGCGCCCGAGCACCGAAGGCTTGGCCTGGGTCGGCGACTTGCCGAAGCGACGCGTGCCAGGCTCGCGAAAGACGGCATACCGCGGTTCATCGTCGACATGGCCTTCGCGCCTCCCGGATTCGGCACGTCGATGACAGCGTACGGCTACGAGGCTTTCGGTACCAGCTACCTCAAGACCAGCGACTGAGCCCGCCGAAGACCGCCAGGTCCACCCGGCCATCGCTGTCCACGACAACATCCTCGCCGGCAAGCCGCGCCACCTGCTCCTCCATCCCTGCGCCTGGCCGCAGGGCAATGGAGCCGTCCGCGCGGACTATCCGCCACCATGGCAGCCCGTCAGATGAAGCGCTGGAGTGGAGCAGCCTCGCGACTGTCCGAGCCCCGTTGGCCAGGCCGGCACTTGCAGCTATCCCGCCATACGTCGCCACGCGCCCGCAGGGCACAGCGCGGAGAATTTCCTTGATCCTGTCGCCCGTGCTTCCCATGCCTCTGCCTCCATATTGACATAATAGCTGTTTTTGTCGAATCATATGATCCACACCAGTACGAACACGAGAGGTGTCCATTACAAGGGACACCACAGGAGGATAGCGCAATGAAGACCTGCATTCTATTCCCGGGCCAGGGAGCCCAGAGCATCGGCATGGGGAAGGACCTGTACGATGGCTTCGCTTCCGTGAGGACGCTTTTCGAGGAGGCTTCCGACGCATCGAAAATCGACCTCGCGGCGCTTATATTCTCGGGCACCGAGGACGACCTCAAGCAGACCCGAAACACCCAGGTCGCCCTGGCCCTGGTCGACACGGCGGCTGCCCTCTGCCTCCGCGAGCGCGGCGTCGTCGCCAGCGGCGCTGCGGGCTTCAGCCTCGGCGAATGGGCCGCGATGACGGAAGCCGGCGTCGTTCCGTTCCCGGAGATGATCCGCCTGGTCGCCGAGCGCGGCAGGCTGATGGACGAGGCTGGCCGCCGCTCTGGCGGCTCCTCGATGACCGCCGTACTTGGCCTCGAGCCTGCCGCCATAGAGGCCGCGCTCAAGTCCGCCGGCATCGACGACGCCTGGATTGCAAACTACAACGCTCCCAGCCAGTCGGTACTGTCGGGGACAGAGCCCGGGCTGTCCAAGGCCGAGGACGCGGTCAAGGCCGCAGGCGCCAAACGCGCCATCAGGCTCAAGGTTTCAGGAGCCTTCCATTCCCCCATAATGCGCTACGCCTACGACGGCTTCAGGGAAATCCTGACCGACGTCGTATTCGCTGACCCGTCAAAATCCTTCTATTCAAACGTCACCGGCAGCCGTGTCACGAGCGGCGCGGAGATAAAGCAGCTGGCCGCCCAGCAGATCATCAGTCCAGTACGATGGGTCGACGAGGAGAAGGCTATCATTGCCGACGGCTGGGAGCGCATCGTCGAGGCTGGCCCAGGCAGCGTGTTGGCAGGACTATGGAAATCCACAGGATCGCCTGTCATCGTAACACCGGCCGGCACGGCCGAGCTCATCGCGGCCCTGGCCAACTAGAAGAGGAGAAAAGACGTGAAAGAACAATTGCTCGAAGGCAAGTCCTGCATAGTAACCGGCGGCTCAAAAGGCATAGGCCTGGCCATCGTCAAGGCGTTCATGGCCGCCGGAGCCTCGGTGGAGTACTATTCCCGTTCCAGGGCAGACTGCCACGATGAACTTGCGTCCTCAAGCGCCGCCGGCCGGGAACTGCGCTGGACCGCTTGCGACGTTTCAGACCCGGTTGCCCTCGAGGCCGCAATCGAGGCCTCAGCCGCGCGCGGCCAGCTTGACGTCGTCGTCAACAACGCGGGCATAACGCGTGATGGTCTCGTCTTCAGGATGTCGGTCGACGACTGGCGGACGGTCGTCGACACCAACCTGACGAGCGCTTTCATCGTCTGCCGCAGCGCAGCCCGCACGATGATCAAGCGCCGCTCAGGCAGCATCATCAACGTATCGAGCGTCGTCGGCATCACCGGCAACGGCGGACAGACCAACTACGCCGCCAGCAAGGCCGGGCTCATCGGTTTCACGAAAAGCCTGGCCAAGGAAGTAGCCAGCCGCGGCGTGCGCGTCAACGCGGTCGCGCCCGGCTTCATCGATACCGCCATGACCGAGGCCATTCCCGCCGAAGCCAAGGCCAGGCTGATGGCGCAGATCCCCCTCGGGCGCGCCGGCTCGACAGACGAAGTCGCCTCCGTGGTGCTGTTCCTCGCCTCCGGAATGTCTTCGTACGTTTCCGGCGAAGTGATCAAGATAGACGGCGGCATGGCCATGTAATTTTGCCGCCGGAGCGGCTATACTGGAGCATCAGTTTTCGGTAGCAGCGGAGGCTCGCGTGCAGGATCAGCAGTTCGTCGCCCGACCCGGCAACCCCAGGCCTTTCGGTGCGACGCCAGTCTCGGGTGGCGTCAATTTCGCCATCTTCACCCGGCACGCGACCAGCGTCCGCCTCTGCCTCTATGAAAAGGCGGAAAACGGCGAGGCGACACTCGACACGCGCCTCGATCCAGTCCAGAACCGTACCGGCGACATATGGCATATCCATATCGACGGCATCGGTCCCGGAGCTCTGTACGCATGGCGGGTCGACGGTCCTTTCATGCCCGAGCGCGGATATCGCTTCAATCCCAACAAGATCCTCATAGACCCCTACGCCAAGGCGCTGTCAGGAAACTTCGAATGGAACATGCGTTCGGCTCTCGCCTACGATGGAGCCAGCCCAAAAGTCGACCTGTCGTTCTCGCGCATCGACGATGCGTCTATGATCCCGAAATGCGTCGTGGTTGACGACGACGCCTTCGACTGGCAGGGCGACCGGCCACTCAATCTCCCTCTCCGCCACTGCGTCATCTACGAATCGCACGTGCGGGGCATCTCGGCCCACGCAAGCGCGGGTTCCTCGCATCCCGGAACCTATCTCGGCGTCGTCGGGGCCATCCCCTACCTCAAGGATCTGGGCATCACGAGCCTTGAACTCATGCCGGTACAGGAATTCGACCATCACGAGAATCCCCGGCACGATCCGCGCACCGGGAAGCGCCTGTACCAGTACTGGGGCTATAATACCCTGGCCTTCTTTGCGCCCAAGGGCAGGTATGCATCCTCCGGATATTCCGGCCAGCAAGTCGATGAATTCAAGACAATGGTCCTCGAACTTCATAAAGCCGGCATCGAACTGATACTCGACATCGTTTTCAACCATACCGGTGAAGGAAACGAGCTCGGCCCGACACTGTCGTTCAGGGGACTCGACAACCCGATATGGTACATGCTCGACGACGACCCCCGCCGCTACAAGAACTATTCCGGCTGCGGCAACACGCTCAACTGCAACCACCCCGTCGTCAGGAACTTCATCCTGGACTGCCTCCACTACTGGGTCATCGACATGCACGTCGATGGATTCCGCTTTGACCTGGGATCGATCCTCGGCCGCGACCAGAAAGGCAGACTCCTCGAGAATCCGCCGGTCATAGAACAGATCGCCGAAGATCCAATCCTCAGACAGACCAAGATAATCGCCGAGGCCTGGGACGCCGGCGGCGCCTACCAGGTGGGAGGCTTCCCCGGCGGCCGCTGGGCAGAGTGGAATGACCGTTTCCGCGACGACATGCGCCGCTTCTGGCGCGGAGACGAGGGAACGGTAGCCGCGTTGGCTACCCGGCTGACCGGCTCCAGCGACCTCTACCTGCGCGACGGACGCAAACCCTTCCATTCAATCAACTACCTGACGAGCCATGACGGATTCACGCTCCGCGACCTCGTCAGCTACAACGGCAAGCACAACGAGCGCAACGGAGAGCGTGGCCAGGACGGGCACGATTCCAACTTCAGCTTCAACCACGGCCACGAAGGTCCGTCTGCCAATCCGGCGATAGAACGCCTCCGGGAGCGTCAACAGAAGAATTTCATCGCGACGCTGCTCCTGTCAATCGGAACGCCGATGATGCTCGGCGGCGACGAGTTCGGCCGCAGCCAGCATGGCAACAACAACGCGTACTGCCAGGACAACGAGACCAGCTGGTTCGACTGGAGCCTTCCGCTCAAGCACCAGGAATTCCATCGCTTCACGAAGGGTCTTATATCCCTGAGGCTCAAGCATCCCGCGTTCAGGCGACCGGAGTTCTTCACCGGAAAAGACGCGAACTACAACGCGTTGCCCGATATCGCGTGGTTTGCCCCCGACGGGACTCCTCCCTCCTGGGTCGACATGAGTTCGGCGATATCCGCCAGGCTCGATGGCTCGAAGGCAGACATCGTCGCCGACCGGGACGACAACGACTTCTTCATCATGCTCAACGCCACCGACGAGGCTGTCGATTTTACCGTATGCGCCCCCCAGACCGGCTGGACCTGGCACAGGGCAGTCGATACCTCCCGACCATCCCCTGATGACATGACGCCGCACGGAGCCGAACCACCGGTCGACCACGCGCTGCCATATCGGCTTGAATCGAAAAGCCTTGCCCTTCTGCTTGCGCGAGCCGCTGAAACTTGATCGCCGACCGCCTTGGCAGTATTTTCAAGGCATGAACCATGGGAAGCGGGACAAATCCGCCATTGTGTACTCGCTGGGCAAAAGGGCACTCGCTGCACATGACGCAGCAGCGGCGCTCCGCCTGCTGCGGACCGCTGTCGATGGTTGCTCGGCGAACAGGAGGGCGGTGCTCGAACGGAGGCTATACTGGCTTTCGATAGCCCTGCGGAGGCTCGGCAAGGATGGCCTTGCGGTCAAGGCCCTCTCGAGCGCGCAGCGCCTCTCCCCGCGCGGCCAGGCGAGGGATGCCTACAAGCACTTCGCGAACGAATATGGCATGCCGAGGGCTTCGTGCTCTGAACACGACGATTACCGGGCTTTCTGCTCGATTCAGGTCAGGCGTTACCTGGAACGCGTGCCCGACCGTCGATTCTCCCACCAGGCCGAGATTGACGCCGTACTCACCACGATAGCCGACGCCTGGCTCAGGCTCCAGGACTCGTCCGCCTACCGGCATGATACCTGTGACGACAAGCTGAAGACTTACAGGGAAGTCGTCATCGATTTCCCCACCCTTCGAGCAGGGGCGGGCATCAAGCCATGCAGGATGATAGCGGCTGATTTCTTTCAGGGCCGGGCCATCAAGCCGGAGGACCGTTGCGCCTGCGGTTCCGGCTTGCCGTACCGGATGTGTTGCGGCAGGACGCGCCTGCCGTACGAGACGGAACATGGGTAGAATCGATACGCATTCGCTCCCATCACCTGATTGTGTATCGAAATGATACGCTATTCTGGCACCACGACCCGCCCCGTATCAATACTACACATTAAATAATTCATATATTATTTCTGCTCTATCCCGCAGATACTGAGCGCAATGAACTGGCTTCTATAAATTGTTCCATCACCAGTAGTTACGACGAATTATTCCCATCTGTTCAATAAGCCTCCACTTGGCACGCCTATTGCTATATATAAGGCAGGAGGCATTACATGAAAGCAAAGCGTTCCATCAGCTACACTTCGGACACCTCGTCGGATTCCAACGTCCTTTCGATATATCTCAAGGAAATCAACAAGGTTCCCCTCCTGACACGAGAGCTGGAAGACAAATACGCTCGCGAAGCGGCCATGGGCCAGAAGTTCGCCAAGGACATGCTCGTCAAAAGCAACCTCCGTTTCGTCGTCAATGTCGCAAAGCGCTACCAGAACCAGGGAATACCCCTGTCTGACCTGATAAGCGAAGGCAACATAGGGCTCATCAACGCGATCGAGCGCTATGATGTGGACAAAGGCTATCACTTCATCAGCTATGCCGTCTGGTGGATACGCCAGGCCATCCTCAAGGCGATATGCGAGAAGAGCCGGATGATCCGCCTGCCGCTCAATCGTGCCAACGAACTGGTGCAGATAGAAAAAGCCAGAAAGTACGTCTCCGCTGGCTTGTCAGAGGACAGCGAGATCGACGAGATAGCCAAAATGCTCGACATGGATGCCTCGCACGTCGCCGACCTCGTGAACATCTCCCGCGACCTCGTATCGCTCGAGACGCCTGTCTTCGACGAACGCGATTCAAGCGTACTCGGCGACTTCGTCGAGAACAGCAACTACAAATCACCAGATGACTACGTCGTCGAGGAAAGCCTCAAGAACGACATCAACGGCGTACTCCAGACCCTGACAGATAAGGAAAGCGAAGTCGTGCAGTACCGCTTCGGACTCAACGGGCGGAGGGCGATGAGCCTCAAGGAGATAGGGGACCGTTTCCACCTGACCAAGGAGAGGATCCGCCAGATCGAGAAGGCGGCCCTGAAGCGCCTCTCGGTTCCGGGCCGTGCCGAGGTTCTGGAAGGCTACGTGGCCTGAGACCAGACACTGAGGGCATACCCGCCTCCGCCCTCTTCGTTTCAATCGACCTGATCCTCTTTTACTTCAGCCAGCTCGCGCTTCAGTTTCAGGTACTCGGTGTTCAGCCTCGACGTGCGCAAGTTGAGCCTGGCAAGCCGCTGCGCCAGAAGCCTTGCGAGGAAAATGCCGTAGTGCGGGTTTTCCTTTATGAGGTTGACGAAATCCTGTTTCGAAATGCGTATGAGTACGCTCTTGCCTTTGGAGACGACAGTCGCTGAACGCCTGTTCGACAGGAGGAAGCTCATCTCCCCCATGAAAATGTCGTCCGGCGTCAACGCCGAGACAAGCTTGCCCTTCGAATACACGTAGAGGTTCCCCGAAACGATATAATACAGGTAATCCGATTCTTCCCCTTCGGAACAGACATACTGACCGTCCTGGAAGACCCGTTCCTTTGAGACATCGAAAATTGCCGGGATCGTGTTCGATTCGTTCCTCTGGTGCGAGACCTCGAACGACACCTCGTTGCCCTTTTCATTGTAGGCAAGGTTTTTGACATACAGCGATACCATCGTCATGCCCATGCCGTGGAGTCCGGGCTCGGCCTCGCGCTTTGCGCCGAGCCGCGCCTTCCAGTCGAAACCGACGCCTTCATCCTTGATCGCGAAGCGGCTCGTCTCCGGGCTTATGGTATACGTGAAATACACTTTTTTTGCGCGGATCGCTGGATCGGTGTTCTTCTGCCGTATCAGGTCCATGATGTCGCGGTTTGATTCGAGCCAGGCTGTCTTTTCGTCAAAGCTTATCCTGCAGTTGCCATGCTCTATCGCGTTGATGAGCAACTCGAGAAGCGCGACATGAAGCTTTTCTTTCGTGTCCTTGTTGATGAGGTTGGCGTTGAACAGGTAGTTGGTAACGAGGTTGGAATACGTCGTGATGTCGAGCGGATCGTTGTCGATGACGAAGGATGCGGAGATGTTCTTGAGAAGGTGCTGCTGGATGCCACGCTGGAACAAGATCTGCTTGTTCTGCTTCAGGATTTTCATCAGCCTCGTGAACCCGCGTTCGAGTTCCTTCCTGCGAAGAACGGCGATGACATTCTGGTCCTGCATCGCCTCGAGAAGTTCCTTTTCCTCGAGATCGTCATGGATGGCGATGACTCCGCCGTAGTGCAGCCACGGATCCTTGCGGATCTCGTCGAGGATGGCGCGGGCCTCCACGGCGGGATCGGAGAAATACATCATTTTTATTTCCGGCAGCTCGTACTTCAGGTAGGCGATCACCTCGTCCATGTCCTTCATGAACACTGGCGCGTACTCGTTTCCCATGGCGTCGCACTGACTCTTGATGTACGAATTGAGCTTTTCGTCGCCCGATATCACCGGGATTTTCAACATTCTGTTTTCCTTCCACTCTCGGGCGCAACAACCAGCAATCCCTGTCGCTGCGAGTCTATATGGAAGATCGGCTGGAAATCGTCCTCGGTTGACTTTTTTCGGGCTATATGGATAATTGACCAACACCGCGCATCGGGCCTATAGCTCAGTTGGTTAGAGCTGCGGACTCATAATCCGTCGGTCCCAGGTTCAAGTCCTGGTGGGCCCAGAATAAAACCCGTTTCGTCCGAAAGACGAAGCGGGTTTTATTATTGGAAGGGTACACCAGGACTTGAACCGTGAGACGCGAGCTGGCGAGCGTCGCAGGGCGATCAGAGGGTATCCTCCCGTCGTTCAAGGCGCGGGCTGCATGGCTCGAAAAGGCGCCACGAATGGCGCCGCCAGCGAACGAGGCGGGCTGAAGGACGAGTCCGGAAGCCAAGTCCTGCCGAATCACTTCCCGTGATGGATACCCTGTACTATCTCGCGGAATTCGTCGTCGGTCACGAGGCCGCGCTTCCGGTTTCCAAGCTCCTTGACCGTGGACAGGACGGCAGCACCCTGCTCGTCCTCGAGGGTGCCAAGGCCGAGTTCATCGAGCTTGTAGTTCACCGAGAGCTTGCCGCTCTTCTTGCCGAGCACGACCTTGCCTTTTCGCCCCATGAGGGCGGGATGCACTGCGAACATTGCCAGGGGCTCCTCCACGACAAGGTTGACGCCGAGGCCCGACTCCCGGGTGAAGTTCTCCTCGCCGACGACAGGCTTGTTGCGCGCGACAGGGATACCGCTCAAGGAAGCGACGAGTGCGGACAGGTCCCTGAGCGCGGATATGTTCCGCCCCGAGTCCTCGTTGTACAGCAGCTTCAACGCCATGACGAGTTCCTCGAGGGGAGCGTTGCCCGTCCTCTCGCCGAGCCCGTTGACGCATGAGTGGACGACGCTTGCGCCGGCGCCCACGGCGGCAAGCTCGGTGGCGAGCGCCAGGCCGAAATCGTTGTGGGTATGGATCTCGACAGGTAGCTTCGTGGCAGCGATGTACTTGCGCGTCAGCCAGGCTATCGCTTCGGGCGTGGCGCAGCCCATCGTGTCGACGATGCCGATGGAATCGGGGGGCGACTCATCCATGATGCCGCGCAGCAAGGAATCGAGGTCAGCTTCCCTGGCCCTCGTCGAGTCGTAGGGAAAATAGACCGTGTAGAGCCCCTTGCTCCTGGCATAATTGATGACCGGGACGCTCTTGCGCAATACGTCCTCCCATGTCCACTTGAACTGGTGGAGCAGCTTGGGGTACCCGATGGGGACCTCGATGACGACCCCGTGCGCGCCGCAGGCCAGCGCTAGATCGATGTCCTCATCCAAGGCGCGGGCGAAGGCGAATATCTTCGGCCTGAGACCGAGCGAGCGTATCTCGACGATCGCCTCGAAGTCTTCGCGCGACACCGCGGGCATGCCCGCCTCTATCCTGTCCACCCCGACCGCGTCGAGCGCTTTGGCTATTGCGACCTTGTCGGCTTTGCGGAAGACGACGCCGGGCGTCTGCTCTCCGTCCCTGAGGGTTGCGTCATGGATCAGTACCTGGTGCCCGGGCACCCGTTCCGCTTCGACCTCTTGCCTGAAGTTGTAGGGGCTCACCCAGTACTCGCCGTCTCTCCTGTAGACTTCGCTCATGGCTTTCTCCTTGATTGTTTGAATCAATTCAAATGAAATGGCCGCCCTGGGAATCTCTTCCCGGGGCGGCCCGGCAGTTTGCAGCCGTCAGGAGGCGGACCGAACTTTACTTCAGCCAGCCCTGCTCGACGAAGTATTTCCTGGCACCGGGGTGATAGGGAATGAGCATCTGGTCATCGGAAAGAACGAGGCTCGGCCCGAACTGCTTCATCAGCGCGGTGACGGAGTTCAGGGTCTTCAGGTTCTCGTACAGTGCCTTGGTCATCTGGTAGGCCAGGTCGTTGTCGAGTTCGGCACGGACGATGATGATGTCCGGCGGTGTGCCGACCGTGGCAACAGCGTAGGGCTGGTTGGGATACGTATCGGCGGGGATGGTGCGGCGACCGTAGTTCGGGTTGACTTTTCGGAGATTGGCAAGAGCCTGGTCCGTGATCGGGATTATGTTGACTTTGTTGTCGAGCATCATCTCGGTCATGCCCGAAGCGCCGAGAGCGAGCCCGAGGATACCGCAGTCAACCTGTCCGTCCTGGAGCATCTCGATGCCCTGGGTATACTCGACGAAGCTGGCCTTGACGTCCTTGTAGGTCAGTCCGTAGGCAGCCAAAGTCTCGCGGGCATCGATTTCGCCGCCGGAACCTACCGGGCCGACCGCGATGCGCTTGCCCTTGAAATCGGCGATTGACTTGATGCCGCTCGCCTTGGTGGCGACGACCTGGAACACGTCGGAGAAGAGGCCGCCGGTGAGAGACCTGAGCCAGGGCATCTTCTCTGGATAGGGAGCGATGCCGTTGGTGGCGCGATAGGCCTCGAGCGACCGGCACATGGCGACATCGATGTCGTTGGTGCGCAGCAGGTCGATGTTGTTGGCGCTGCCGCCGGTCGCGATGGCGACGACCTTGATGTTGGCGATGTTCTGGTTCCACACCTGGGACATGGCTATGCCGGTCGGGTAGTTGCTTCCGCTTACGCCGGCGGTACCCATGGACATCTGCTTGATCGGAGCCGCGAAGGCGGCCGATCCAGCGACTGCGAGGATCAGCGCCGCGACAACGGCGATCCTGAATGAATTCTTCATCGTTCGTCCTCCTTGAAAAAGTCGAGACTTCTGGAACAAGTATCGCAAGCCGGACACGGGCCCCGGCGTCGATCCATCATGCGACTGCGGCCTTCTTTGTCCGTTTGGCGATCAATACATATATAAATCCGACCGCGGCGAGTCCTGTTCCAAGAATATCCGAAGTAATTCCAGGAGCTATGAGGGCGATCGCAGCCACGAAAAAAACGGGGCGGAGCCATACCGGCAGCTCCATCATCAGATATCCCTCGGCGGCGATGGACAGGAAATACGTGCCGATGAGTCCGGAAACGGCCGCCCATACGATCTGGAGAGCGGTGGCATCCACGAGAAGCATCGCCGGCGAATAGATGAAGAAGAAGGGCACGATGAATCCAGCGAGCGCCAGCCTGAAGGCGGTCCAGCCAACCTTGCTCGACTTGGCGCCTGAAAGTCCCGCGGCTACGTAGGCCGCGAGAGCGACTGGCGGGGTGATGGTCGAGAGGCAGGCATAGTAGAAGACGAAGAAGTGGGCCTGGAAGGGATTGACTCCCATCTTTACGAGAATGGGCACGGCAATCGACGCCGCGATGACATAGCAGGCGCTGGTCGGAAGTCCCATGCCGAGCACAATCGAGACGACCATGACGAGGACCAGCGCGATAGGCAGGCTGCCGCCCGACAGCCTGACGATGTTGTCCGACAATATGATGCCGATACCCGTCATGGAAAGCACGGCGATGATGAAACCGGCGGTGGCCATGGCCACGCCGATGCTCAGGCTGCCGCGCGCCGAATTGACCGCGATGACCTTGAGCTCCTTGATGCCTATCCGGGTCTCTTTCCGCATCCACGACAGGATCGCGGTGGCCAGAACAGTATAGAAAGCTGCGAACAAGGGAGTGCGGCCATCCATCATGAGGTAGACGAGGACAAAGATCGGGATGATCATGTGGCCGTAACGGAGCACAGTGTGCAGCACATCGGGCATGTCTGACTTGTCGAGCCCCTTGAGCCCTATCTTCCTGGCCCGCAGATCGATCTGGAAGTACACGCCGGCGAAGTACAGAAGCGCGGGAATTATGGCAGCGGCCGCAATGTCAAGATATTTCATGCCGAGGAATTCTGCCATGATGAAGGCTGCCGAACCCATGATCGGCGGCATGATCTGTCCGCCAGTCGACGCCGCGGCCTCTACCGCTCCGGCAAATTGCGGCTTGTAACCGATCTTCTTCATGAGAGGAATGGTAAAAGCGCCCGTCGTAGCGACGTTTGTCGCTGCGCTGCCCGAGATCATGCCCAAGAGGGCACTGGCCACGACCGCAACCTTGGCTGGCCCGCCGACGAGTCGACCTCCCACGCCCATGGCTAGATCGTTGAAGAGCTTGCCGAGCCCGCTTTTCTCCAGCGTTGCGCCGAGTATCACGAAGATGATGAGGTAGGTCGACGAGACGGCAATGGGTAGTCCGAAAATTCCCTGGCTGCCCAGGTACATCTGGTAGATGATGCGCTTGATGGACTGGCCTCGGTGGGAAAATATGCCCGGAATGTACTTGCCGAGCCAGGCGTAAAGCAGGAAGAGGACCGCCAGTATCAGCAACTGGGGTCCAACGGCGCGTCTGCACGCCTCGAGCACCAGCAGGATCAGTATGCCGCCGACGATATTTTCGGTCATGCTGGCTACACCGGCGCGAAGGAGGAAGGCATCCCGGTCTATCACCGTGAAGACCGTAACCGCAACCACCGTGAAGAACAACACGAGATCGATTGCGCTTGGCCGGGAGCGCTCCGCTTTTTTCCGTCCCGGGTAATAGAGGAAGACCAGGGCAAGCACGAAGCCGACATGGATGGCGCGGTGCTTGATGGCCTCGGGTATTCCGATTCCGGACGTAATCAGATGGTAGCCGATGAATACCGAGGAGAACACCAGGATGGCGATCTTCCAGAACTCAGAGAAATTTTTGCGGTACCTCGACTCCGTATCCACTTTTTCCAAAAGAGCCTCGGCATCGACCGGCACTCCCTGGGCTTGCGTTCCTGCCGTTGAGCTGTCTTTTTTCACGGCTCCCCCTGTTCACACTGAATGGGAAGGGCCTCGCTGCAACAGGCGATTGCTGCTGGCAAAGCCACTTCCAATAGAATTATATCCTATATCCTATATCCTATCATGTGTTTTCCAAGGGCGCAAGAGAAGATCGCTTGAAACCTTATCGGGCCTTGTCGGACAGTGCAGTCATCGCGCGCTTTTCGCCATTCTTGAGATGCGACAGAACCAGCGCGGATATCTTCTCTGCATCCCTCGTCCGGAGCGCGGCCAGTATTGCCAGATGCTCATGGATGACCTCGTGTACCACGCGCTCGTGCAAGGCCGCGGAGCCTTCGGGAAGGTAGCGGATCCGGATGGACATCTGGTGCACTCTCCGTATCGCGTCGACAAGAAAGGCATTGGCGAGGTGGACATAGAGGATTTCGTGCAGCCTGGTATCGCAGTCAACGTAGCGCTCGTTGTCGAAAGGCTCGTCGCGCAGGCAAAGAATCTTCTCTTCGAGTTCCAGGATCTCGCTGCCTGGTATCAACGCGGCGCTCTGGCCGGAAGCGTAGGGCTCGAGCAACTGCCTCATCTCCCAGGTATTCCGTATGTCCTCCTCCCTGATGTCTGTGACCATGGCACCCTTGTTGGGGATCAGCCTGACGAGACCGTCCGCTTCGAGCCTGACAAGCGCTTCCCTGACTGGAGTGGCGCTCACGCTGAACTCTTCCGCCAGGTGGTCAATCTGAAGCACGGAGTTGGGACGATAGGTGTTTTTCAGGATCAGGTCGCGAAGCGCGTCGTACAGTTGTTCGCGCATTGAAAGACTTACGATTTTCCTGGTCATCTTGGGTACCTTCCTCACATGTCCACAGTATATAGGAAATATCCTGTATTTAGGGCTTACTATACCACGCCCGTTCAATACTGAAAAGAAAACCATCGCGCCATATTTGCCTGGAGCTTCACGGCTTGACCTTGCCATATCCGTCGACATGTGGTAAGAATATAGGATATAGGATGTATTACTCCCCTGTTATGCATCATACGTGAATCCAAGAATCGAGGTGACACCATGACGACGGTAGCAGAGCAGCTGATACGACGATTCAAGGAGAGGGGCATACAGTACGTATTTGGCGTACCGAGCGGCTCCTGGCTTTATTATATGGAAGCGATGAGGAAGGAAGGCATTGAATTCGTGCTGGTAAGCAATGAAGCCAGCGCTGGTTTCATGGCGGATGTCAGCTCGCGGCTAACGGGCATTCCAGGCGTATGCTACGGCACGGTCGGTCCCGGCGCGACCAACCTGAGCACGGGAGTCGTCAACGCATATCTTGACCGCACGTCGGTGATCGCGCTGACAAGCGAACCGCCCGAGAAGCTGATAGGCAGGACCGTCCAGATGGCGATAGACCATCAGGCCCTGTTCCGCCCCATCACCAAGGCGACGACACGGCTCACCGCTGACCGCATCGACCAGATACTCGCCCAGGCGTTGCGGGTAGCCACCGCCGAGGCTCCCGGACCAGTGCACATCGGCCTCCCCGAGGACCTTGGCTCGCGCAAGATTCCCGACGCTCTCCCAGCCTACGCCCCGTCATGGCCACGGAAGCTCGCCATCGCACCGGCAGATGAGTCGCTGCTCGACACCATGGAAAAAGTATTCCTCCGCTTCAAGCGCCCCGTGCTGGCCGTGGGACTCTCCGCTGTTCGCGCGGGAGCCTCCTCCCTCATAACTCGGCTGGCAGAGAAGCACCGCATCCCCGTGGTACTTACGCCTATGGCCAAGGGCATCCTGACCGAGGATCACCCCTGGTACGCCGGCGTCCTATTCCACGCCCTGAGCGACCGTGTCGCCGAGACGCACCGACAGGCTGACCTTGTGGTCTCGGTGGGCTACGATCCAGTGGAATTCAACTTCGAAGACTGGATGCCCGAAGTCCCGCTCCTGCATCTGGACACGGTCGAGGCAGACATCGACCGGTCGGTCTACCGCGAGGTATACGACATCGTGGGCGACATCCCCGCCTCGCTCGAGCGGCTCGCAGCGGCGGCACCCCTTGATTCGACCTGGGACAAGGCCGCCCTCAAGATCCGCCGCGACGCCATGTTCAAGGCGATGGAGCCTCCCGCCGGCAGCTTCGGACCACGCGCCGCGCTGGCCATCCTGCGCGAGCTGCTGCCCCAGGACGGCATCATGGCCTGCGACGTCGGCGCACACACCCACCTCATCGGACAGATGTGGCGTACGCCCGCGCCAGGGCTCCAGCTGATGACCAACGGCTGCTCGTCCATGGGTTTCGGCGTCCCGGCCGCCATAGCCGCCAAGCTGTGCCGGCCTGACCGCAAGGTGGCCTGCGTGACAGGCGACGGCAGCTTCCTGATGATGGCCGGAGAGATGGCCGTGGCTCGCCGCAAGAAGCTCGCAGTGGTCTTCGTCGTACTTGCCGACGAGAGCCTCGAACTGATCCGCCTCAAGCAGGACCGCAAGGATTTTCCGCGGTACAACACCGGTCTCTACCTGGAACCCTGCCCTACGGCCAATTTCGTCTTCGGCGTTCCAGTGCTGCGTGCCGACGACGCGGCCGCTTACCGTGCCGCCCTGGTCGAGGCATTCAAGACCGACGGACCGGTAATCATCGAGGCACATATAGACAGCGCCGAGTACGACGACCTCATAATGCGCAAGCACAAGTAAAGGAGCACGGATCAATGGAACAAAACGACAGGCCATCAATATTCAAGCCAGAAGCCGCCATGGCCTCCAGGCTCCAGAGCGTGCCCTTTTCTGGCATCCGGAGAGTATTCGACAAGGTACGCGAGCTCGAGTCGGCAGGCAGCGAGGTCATCCACTGGCAGATAGGCAGGCCCGACTTCGACACTCCCGAGCACATCAAGAGGGCGGCGGCCGAGGCCCTGATGCGCGGTGAAGTCCACTACGCGCCGAACCTCGGCATCCCCGCCCTGAGGAAGGCCATAGGCGAGCGGACCAGAATCGATACCGGAATCCCGGTCGACGGCGAGAAGCAGGCTTCGGTCATGGCGGGTGCCAACGAAGGCATCATGGTTTCAATGCTGGCATTCATCAATCCTGGTGACGAGGTGATCATCCCCAACCCGAACTGGCACCACTACAAGTCCATAGTCTCGCTCGTCGGCGGCGTTCCCGTCGAAGTACCGACCACCGCCGAAACAGGCTTCGTCCTCGTACCCGCCGAGGTCGAGCGTTGCATCACCAGGAAAACGCGCATGATTTGCATCACCTCGCCGGGCAACCCGACGGGCTGCGTCCAGAGCAAGGAAAGCCTCGAGGCGATAGCCGCCATTGCCATTCGCCACAATCTCCTTGTCCTTTCAGACGAGATATACGCCCGCATCTACTACGGCGCGGGTCCGGTAGCGCCGAGCATCTACTCTGTGCCGGGCATGGCTGAGCGGACCATCATAATCAACGGGTTCACCAAGACCTATGCCATGGATGGATGGCGTCTCGGGTGGACCGTGGCCTCGGAAGAACTCACCAGGGCCATCCTCAAGGTGCGGCAGTACACGACCGTCTGCGTCAACACCTTTGCCCAGTACGGCGGCGCGGCAGCGCTCAACTCCGACCAGGGCTGCGTCGAGGCGATGACAAGCGAATTCGGCAGACGCCATGACGTCATGCTCAAAGGACTGCGCGCTATTCCTGGCATCGTCGTCCCCGAATCGATGGGAGCGTTCTACGTCTTCCCGAACATCTCGTCATTCGGCAAGAGCTCGGCAGAGTTGGCCGACTGGTTACTTGCCGAACACGGCATCGCGACCGTCGCGGGCAGCGTCTTCGGGACGGCCGGCGAGGGTCATCTCAGGATAGCCTATTCCTGCTCCACCGCCGAGTGCGAGCGGGGCCTCGCCAAGTTCAAGGCAGCGCTTGCCACTCTTGGCTGACAGCGCCCAGGCAAAACCCGGACGGAGTTCCTCCTCGAGGCTCTCCGTCTCTTATCCTGCCGACCTTAATCGTCACACATCGCCGCAAGATCCGGAAACGAAGCCCCGAAGCGCCGTTCCAGGATATCCCGTGCCAGATCGAAGACCGGACAGCACGACGACGCGGCGATGGCAGAGTCCGCTGTAGCCACGGCATTGCCTCCATGGTCGCGTACGAAGGGATCGGCGGACGGCACGACCTCGACCTCGACCGGGACCAGAGCCCGGGAACAAAGCTCGCGCAGGGCGGCGGCGTGTTTTCCGCTCGCTGAAACCGGAGCATCGAGGTAGATCGAAGCCATCCTTAGCTTGAGTCCGGCAAGCCGGTCGACCATCATGCCAGCGGCGGTTAGAAAGGCCTCTTCTGTCCCGAACCGGCCATGGGCGCCGCCCGCATCCCGCAAGAGTCCGTCAGTACCGACAAACAGCGGGTGGCCCTTCAGATAATTAGCAAGGGTAAAGAGGACATTGTAGCCGTCCACAGCCATGGAAGCCTCTCCCGTCAGGCTCGCGATGGTGTGCGAACGGATCAGCGCCGAAAGCGTACCATCGAGAACTCCGCGGAACAGGATTATACGCTCGGTCCGCTCCAGCCGATGGCGATCGCCCACCAGCTGCACGGTCGCCTTGACCGGATAGCCCCGGTCGAGCAGCAAGCGGTAATCGCGGATCGCGGCTCTCAACGACTCATGTACTCTACCGGGTTCGGCCACGGCTTCCCCCCTTCAGGCAGAAGTATAGCGCCTGGAAGGGGCCGACGGGAAAAAAGTTCCACGTGAAACATTCCCCTGGGGACAGAGCATGGCTTGGGGACAGAGCTCGATGTTTCACGTGAAACAAAAAAGGCCGCGGATCCGGGTTCTTGCCTGGATCCGCGGCCCATTCTTGTGGAAAAGGTGGCCCTGGACGCGCTAGTTGTCCGAATCAGCCTCGTGCCCAGGGATTTCACCGCCCGCCTCGTCCTGCTCCTCGGGGAAGATGTCCTCTCCAGGTACATCTGCGACTGAGGCGACAAGCTCAGGAACGAGGCCAGCGACGATAGCCCCCTCGGTGGTGCCGCTTACTATCTCCTCGTCCTCGTTGATTATCCTGTCCATGCCGACGACGAAATCCGGACTGTCTATGTTGACGATATGAACTCCGCGGGCCGTCTTTCCGCATAGCCTGACGTCGGCGGCCTTGAGCTTGAGCGTCTTCCCGAGGCTCGTCATGATGACGACGTCGTCCTCTTCGCGTATCGTCACGGCGCAGACTATCTCCCCCGACTTCTCGTCGGGCTCGTAGATGCGCTGGCCCCTCGTGGCCCGGCCATGCGCGTTGAAGTTGTCGTAGTCAATGCGCTTGCCATAGCCGTGCTCGCTGATGAGGAGCATCTGCTCGCCTTCGTTGACTCGCAGCATCGCGTTGAGTTCGTCGGAGTCCGACAGCCTGATGCCGCAGACGCCGCGGCTCGAGCGCCCCATGACCCGCACCGTGGTCTCCGATATCCTGAGCGCCTGCCCCTGGCGGGTGATGAGCACGACCTCGTTGGCTCCGTGCGTCCTGCACGCCGACACCAGGCGGTCACCGTCGTCGAGGTTGATGGCAATGATGCCGCGCGTCTTGGCGTTGACGAACTGGCTGGTCGCCACCTTCTTGACCACGCCGCGCAGTGTACCGAAGAACAGGAAGGTATCGTTCGTGAAACCCTTCAGGTCTACGACGGTGGTAATGTCCTCGTTGGCGCCTATGGCCAGAAGGCTCTTCAGGTGTGCGCCGCGTGCGCCGCGAGAGGCTTCTGGTATCTCGTGCACCTTTTGCCAGTACGCCTTGCCCGCGCTCGAGATGTACATAATGTAGTCGTGGGTATTGGCGACGAATATCTGCTCTATGAAGTCGTCTTCGAGCAACGAAGCCGAGTTGGACCCCTTGCCTCCCCGTCCCTGGCTGCGGTAGGCGCTGACCGGGACCCTCTTGACGAAACCCTTGTTCGAAAAAAGGATCACCATTTCTTCCTTGGTGATCAGGTCTTCTATGTTGATGGCCTCGACTTCATCGAGGACGATTTCGGTCTTCCTCTCGTCCCCGAACTTGTCGGCGATAACCTTCGTCTCGTCCTTGATGACTCCCAGGACCTTTTCCGGATGCGCCAGCAGGTCCCTGTAGTAGGCTATCTTCGCGCGTATCTCGGCAAGCTCGGCACGGAGCTTCTCGATCTCGAGTCCGGTCAGCCGGCCAAGCCTCATGTCGATGATGGCCTGCGACTGGACCTCGGACAGCGAGAAACGCTCCATCAGCGCGGCCTTGGCCGCGTCGACGCTGCGGGAGGCCTTGATGATGCGCACGACCTCGTCGATGTTCTCTATAGCGATGACGAGGCCTTCGAGTATGTGGGCCCGTTCCTCGGCCTTGCGGAGCTCGTATTTGGTGCGTCTCGTTACCACGTCGACGCGGTGCTCGACGAAATACTTTATCAGGTCCTTGAGCGACAGCGTCTTTGGCATTCCGCCTACGAGAGCCAGGTTGATGACTCCGAACGTTGTCTGCAGCTGGGTATGGGCAAAGAGCCGGTTGAGTATCAGCTTGGCCACGGCGCCGCGCTTCAGCTCTATGACTACGCGCATGCCTTCGCGGTCGGACTCGTCCCGGACGTCGCCGACGCCCTCGACGATCTTGTCCCGTATCAGTTCGGCTATCTTGGCAACGAGTGTCGCCTTGTTGACGGTATAGGGAATCTCGGTGAAGACGATCTGTTCCTTGCCGCCCTTGAGGGTCTCGAGGCCGAATTTCCCCCGAACCGTCAGCTTGCCTCTGCCGGTAACGTAGGCCTCACGGATGCCCCGCTTGCCGAAGATGATGCCGCCCGTCGGAAAATCAGGACCGGTAACATGGCGCATGAGGCCGTCAATCGTTATCTCGGGGTCGTCTATGTAAGCGGCCACAGCGGCCGCAACCTCGCGCAGGTTGTGCGGCGGCATGTTCGTCGCCATGCCCACGGCAATGCCAGACGATCCGTTGACGAGGAGGTTGGGCACCGCCGCCGGCAGCACCGACGGTTCGCGGAGGCTCTCGTCGTAGTTGGGGACGAAGTCGACGGTCTCCTTGTCCAGGTCCGACAGAAGCTCGTCGCCTATCCTGGAAAGCTTGGCCTCGGTATAGCGGCTCGCGGCGGCGGGGTCCCCGTCGACGGAGCCGAAGTTTCCCTGTCCATGGACGAGCGGATAGCGCAGGCTGAAAGTCTGCGCCATGCGGACCAGCGCGTCGTACAGCGAGAGGTCGCCGTGGGGATGGTACTTGCCCATCGCGTCACCGGTGATGCGCGCGCACTTCTTTGTGGCGGCACCCGGCTTGAGGCCGAGCTCGTCCATCGCATAGAGCAGGCGCCGGTGCACCGGCTTGAGACCATCCCGTACGTCCGGGAGGGCACGGCTGACAATGACGCTCATCGCGTAATTTAGGTAGGCTGTCTTGACCTCTTCCTCGATGGCGATCGGCAGGGTTCTTCCGGTTAGTTCTGCCATGTCACACGTCCAGGTTGGAGACATACATGGCGTTCTCCTCTATGAATTGCCTGCGGGGTTCCACCTGCTCGCCCATGAGCGTCGTGAAAACGTTCTCCGCCTCGACGATGTCGTCCATCTGTATCCTCATGATCAGCCTGCGGGCCGGGTCCATCGTCGTCTCCCAGAGCTGCTCGGGGTTCATTTCTCCCAGGCCCTTGTAGCGCTGGATGGCCACCTTCTCCGGGTCCTTGCCGCTCTCGGCGAGTATCCTGTTCTTCTCGGCGTCGTCGTAGGCGTACTGGATCTTCTTGTCGATGACAAGCTTGTACAACGGCGGCATCGCCAGGTAGACATGCCCCTTGGTCAGGAG
>CAZNXK010000014.1:0-34721 GCA_964576835.1 uncultured Treponemataceae bacterium
CCCATCAGGCCCGAAAGGCCGCCGGTCGACTTCGCCGCATCGGAGCCGCCGGCCGCCAGCGCCTTCTGCGCCTCGTCGAAGCGCGCGGCCGCGGCCTTTTTCTGTTCCTCGGTCAGATCGCCGAGCCCGGCCAGGAATACGGCCTTCTTCATCTCCGCGGCCGTCAGGGTCGACGGGGAAAAGCGGAAGGCGGCGCTCGGCACGGCGAGTACGCCGTCCTTCTTCTGCTTTATGAATTCGACGTTGGCAGTCATGCCCGGCAGCAACTTGCCCGAGGAATTGTCGGCCAGGACGATGACGCCGTAGTAGACGACGTTGCTCGTCGTTTCGGGGACAAGGCGTATCTGTTCCACGGTTCCGTGATACGTCTGGCCTGGATCGGCCTCGACGGTGAAACGGACCTCCTGGCCGGTTTTTATGGAGCCTATGTCCAGTTCGTCTACCGACGCCTCTATCTGCATCCGGGCCAGGTCCTCGGCAATCGTGAACAGGCTCGACGACGTGGCGCCCGAACCACCAACCACGCTCTGGCCCGCGTCGATCTTGCGTTCGAGGACAACGCCGTCGATCGGCGATGTGATGATGGCGTACTGGTTGATCTCGGTCTCGATTTCCTCGAGCGATGCCCGCGCCGAGGAGAGCTCGGCCTTCCTGACGTCGAGCGCCGACTGGCTTGTCTTCAGGTCGTATTCGGAGAGGAGCTGCTTGTCGTACAGCGAGCGGGCGTTCTGCAGCGCCAGAGCCTGCAGGTCGAAGTTGGCGCGCGCCTTGTCCACGTTAGCCTGTGCGGCCTTGGCCTGCAAGCGGAGCAGGTCGGTGTTGATCGTCGCCAGGACCTGGCCCTTGCGGACCTCGTCATTGTAATCGACATCGACGCTTTCGAGGCGGCCGCTCATCTGGGCGAGCACGGTCACCGACGATACGACCGACAGCGTGCCCGAACTCGATACGACGCTCTCAATCGTGCCCCGCTCCACCGTCGCGAAGGCATAGTCATCGGTCGCCGATCCCGGCACGGCCTTCTTTCCAGAGCCGAGCATCATCACGCCGCCCGCCAGGAGGACGGCGGCTGCCGCGAGCGCGCCTATCGTTTTCATTTTCTTCATGTTCTTGATGACTCCTTGCATACAGCCTATCAAGCAATAACCGTGCCAAAGGGAAACGCCACTGAAACGCCGCGGACCGGGCCTATGCGCTTCCCGTGGCGTTTCCGGGGCGTTCCCCGAGCCTTCGGTCCGCGCCATGGGAAAATTCGGGCGCGCATGCCATGCGCTGCGCATCGTTTGCGCACCATCGCGCTCAATCCGTCTGCCATCCCCTTGACCGCGGCGCGGCGGCGAACCTATAGTTCCACCGTACACAGCGACGACGAGGGGGAATCCGGTGAGACGCCGGAGCTAGCCCGTAACTGTATGCCGAATGCCTTTCGGGGCGACCGGCGAGCCAGGATACCCTCGTCAGGCGCAAATTTCGCGGAACGCTTCGTGGTACAGGCGCAAAACGATAGTCCGCCGCATCCGGCGGCCCGTCGAATGAACACCCAACAGGAATCGTTCCTCCGCTCCGACCGTCAGCACGACGCTCGAACACAGGAGGATCTATGACACGCAAACCGCTCGCCTTGCTTTGCCTTCTCGCCTTTGCGGCGAAGGCCGCTTTCTCCCAGAGTTCCCCCATAAGCTCCCCCTCGGTTGCCGTCACGTTCACCGACGCCCGCGGCGTCGCCCTGACGCTGCCCGCCAAGGCGCGGCGCGTCGTGTCGCTGTCGCCTGCCATCACCGAGATCCTGTTCGCCGCCGGGGCCGGTCAGGCGGTCGTCGGGGTCACCACGTACTGCAACTACCCGGCGGCCGCCTCCTTGATTGCCAGGATAGGCGGTTTCTCGGCCTCGACCGTAAGCATCGAGACGATACTGGCCCTGGAGCCGGACCTCGTGCTCGGCGACTTGGCCGCCCATCGCCAGCTCGCCGTCGAGTTCGAGCGCGCCGGTCTCAGGTTCGCGGCTCTGGAGTCGACAGACTTTCAGTCGGTCTACACGACTCTGGAGCTGGTCGGCCGCATCGCCGGCGACGGCGGCACAGCGTCGGCGCTTGTCTCCTCCATGAAGGCAAGGGTAGAAGCCGTTCGCGCGAAGACCTCCGCCGCCGCGACCGGCTACCGGCCCCTGGTGTTCTGGGAGACATGGGACGAGCCGCTGATGAGCGCCGGCCCCCTCACCTTTACCGGCCAGATCATCGAAGCCGCGGGCGGCCGCAACTGCTTTGCCGACTCGACCGCCGACTGGCCGGTCATCGGCTTCGAGTCGCTCCTGGCCCGCGATCCCGACTGGATCATGTCCTCGGAAAGCCACGGCGACGCGGTGACCCTCGAACGCCTCGCCAGGCGCCCCGGCTGGGCAGCGCTCAAGGCGGTCAAGGGCGGACAGGTCGCGCTGCTCGACGCCGACATAGTCTCGAGGGCCGGCCCCCGCTTCGTCGAAGCCCTCGAGATGATGTCCCGTATCCTCTACCCCGAGCTGTACAGGCAGCCGTGAGAGACCAACGCCCTCGCGCCGCTCTCGCCTACCTCGGACTCGCCCTTGCCCTGGCAGCGGCCTTCTCGGCGTCGCTGGCGCTCGGGGCCGCACGGCTGTCGCCCGCACAGACGCTCGGCGCGCTTTTCTCGGGACCGGATGGCGGCCCCGCCGCGATGATAACGAGGCTCCGCCTGGTCCGCGCCTGCCTCGCGGCCGCGGTCGGGGCATCGCTCGCCGCGTCGGGAGCCGTCTTCCAGGGTCTCTTCCGCAATCCGCTCGCCGACCCCTACGTTATTGGCAGCTCGGGCGGATCGGCCTTCGGCGCGGTGCTGGCCATCAGCTTCGGTTCGGGGGCGGGCGCGCTTGGATTTTCTGCCATAGGCCTGTCGGCGTTCGCGGGCGGGCTCGCGGCGACCCTCGTCGTTTACCTTGTCGCTGGCGCGACAAGGCTGCGCTCGGACGCGTCAAGCCTCCTGCTCGCAGGCACCGCGCTGGGCTCGCTCTTCTCGGCACTCGTGTCGATTGTGCTGGCGCTCAAGGACAAAGACCTGCACCAGGCCTGGTTCTGGCTGCTCGGCGGCTTCTCGGGACGCGGCCTGCCCGAGCTGGCGGCCGCCGCGCCGGCCATGATCGCCGGCTTCGCTGCTGCGCTCGCCTCATCGCGGGCCCTGGACCTCCTGTCGGTCGGCGACGAGGAAGCGACCAGCCTCGGGATGCGGCCGGTGAGGACCAGGTTCATCGTGGGCGGCTTCGCCGCGCTGTCGGTGTCCGCGGCGGTCGCCCTGTCGGGGGCGATAGGTTTCGTCGGCCTCGTGTCGCCGCACCTGGCACGCAGGCTCGTCGGCCCGCGGCACGCCTTCCTCATACCGGCGGCCGCGCTGACGGGAGCCACCCTCCTCGTCGTCGCCGACACCGTCGCGAGGACTGCCTTCGCGCCTATCGAGATGCCGGTCGGGGCGATGACGGCCCTGATAGGCGCGCCGTTCTTCATATACAAAATAGCCAAGGGCGGGCTCGGGGGAACCCGATGACCCTGGACGCGCAGGACGCAAAGCCGCTGCTCGAGGCGGACGGCCTGTCGGTCGGCTACGGCAGCCTCGTTGTCGTCGGCAATGCCTCGTTCAGCATCAAGCCGGGAACACTCTTCGTCGTGCTCGGCGCCAACGGCTGCGGCAAGACGACGCTCCTCAAGACATGCATAGGACTGTTGCCGCCGATTGGAGGCAGGTCCCTGCTTGGCGCCGAGGCTGTGCAGGCCATGCCGCCGCGCAGGCGTGCGCGGATCGCCGCCTGGGTGCCGCAGATTGCCGAGGCCGCCTGGTCATACCGGTCCCGGGACATCGTCGCGCAAGGCCGCTACGCGATACGGGGCGCCTTTTCGCCGTTCGGGGACGAAGACGAGCGGGCCATCGACGAAGCCCTGGAGGCGATGGACGCGTCGGCCTTCGCCGACCGCAGCTTCTCGTCGCTGTCGGGGGGCGAGGCCAGAAGGGTGATGATAGCCAGGGCCCTGGCGCAGGACACGCCGCTGCTCGTCCTCGACGAGCCCGCCGCCCACCTTGATCCGGGCAGGCAGATGGAGCTGATGGAACTGCTCCGCGGACTGGCTCAGGCGGGCAAGGCGGTGGCGGTCAGCGTCCACGACGTGAACGCCGCCAGGCGCTTCGCCGACCAGGCCCTCCTCGTCGGCCACGACGGGACCTCCTCGTTCGGGCCGCCGACTGAAATACTGACGCCCGAAAGCCTCGAAGACGCCTTTGACACCAGCTTCATCCATGGCAGCCACGAATCCTACGGAAGCTGGGTGCTGCCCGTATCACGCAGGCGGACGAGGAAGGCATGACGACGGACATGCGCCAGGGCTGAGGCACCAGCGCCGGCGAGATCGATTTCGCGGCAACGATAACCGTTAAGAAATTCGTAATGAATTATTCAGGCTCTCTTCGAACTTGTCCGCTATGTTCCCTGTAGACATTGAATCATGGGAGGTTCGTATGCGGGTAAACAAGAAAAAAGCGATGACCATCGCCCTGGTGCTTGCAGGGCTGGCAATCGTGGCGCTTGGAACGACGATGTTCCTGGTGGCGCCCTCGTCCTGGCCCTATCCTGGCCATATGAGCGGGTATTACGGGATGCGCGGTCCGGGCCATTTCGCGGGAGGCGCCGTGGTATTCCTGGGCTTCGTCATCTTCGCTGCCTTCATCGTCAAACGCCGCCACGGCGGCGACTTCGGCTGGTCGGCCGGCGGTCCAACACGTGGGGAGGATGCGCTTGCCGTACTCAGGCGCGAATTCGCCGAGGGCCGCATAAGTGAAGATGATTACAGACATCGCCTCAACGTTCTGGAGGAATGAAGGAGAACCCATGAACTGGTTCATGATCACATACATAGCCTTGAGGATTCTGTGCCCGGCCTTCGTCATCCTTCTCGTCGCAAGGATAATGACGGGACTCCGCGGCCAGCATCAGGATGGCGCGATGGCTGCGCTCGGGCGCCGCTTCGTCGCCGGCGAGGTTTCAGAAGAAGACTACCGCCATATGCGCGATATCCTGAGATTATGAGTATTTTGTTCAGGCAAGGAGACACCATGAAACGGACCATCATAGCAGCATTTGCGATTCTCGCAATCTCCGCCACGGCTTTCGCTCAGCCCATGATGATGGGCCATGGCAGGGCCGCGGGCGAACGTGTACTCACCCTGTCCGGCGGGTATGCCGGAGCCGAACTTGCCGTGCTCGAGTCGGAACTTGGTCCGCGCCCGATCGGCGAGCTGTCGGGGAGCGAGCTCGCAGGCTATCGGGCACGGATAGAGGCGGCTATCCGGAAAGATGCCTATGTGATGCGTAGCGCCCGGATGTCGATGTTTTTCCCGGGAGCCGGCCAGATTCGCAATGGCGACACGGCTGAGGGGATCGGGTTCATCGCGATGCATACCGCAACCATAGCCGGTACCCTCGCCGGTTTATATTTCCTTCTCCCTTCCGACCTCCGCTTCGAGAACCTCGACTACCTCTCCAGCTCGAAGCAGGCCATACATGACGCATGGATGGCCCACAGCCTCGAGGATTACCTTCCGGCGATGGGCATGGCGATGGCCGGGATGCTCGTCGATGGAGGTGTTCGACATTGGTCATCCATTTCCGCGGCGAACGGCGCGAGAGCCGCCATTGAATCGGGCAAGGCCAGGCTGGGGCCTGTCGCCGGCCCGGGTTATCTTGGAATGGGCATGCACTACTGATTTTCCCTCGGACCAGGTGCTTGCCCCGATGCAAGACCTGGTCCGCTTCCATTTTGACAATCGCGTCTTTTTCCGGCACACTTGACCATCGACCACTGGCGCGACGCCAAGTCTTTTAAGAGTCCGCCCAGAGCGGCAATACCTCGAACCGGGTGATGAATGACGATACGGCGACGCATCAGGATTGCGCTCTTCCTCATGGTTATCATGCCTGCGGTCCTCATGATGCTGATCTTCGGCATGGCGATGCATATGGACTACGGCATGAACAGCGGCCACTGGACCAGGAATTACTCCGGTCCCGTTCTTCCCGCCCTGTTCATCGCGGTACTTGTGCTCTGCAACGGCTTCCTGTCCTGGTGGGTGGCATCGGGCGTCATAACTCCTCTGGCAAGGCTCAAGGATGCGGCGCTGCGCATCGGCGATGGCGAACTGGGTTTTACCCTCGAGCGCGCGAAGGACGATGAGCTTGGCGAGGTGACAGCCGCTTTCGAGACGATGCGCGCGAAGCTGCGCTCGGCGCTCGAGCGGCAGCTTGCCGAAGAGACGACCCGCAAGGAACTCGTCGCGCACGTATCCCACGATCTCCGTACCCCCGTCGCGGTGATCCGCGGCCACGCAGAAGGCCTCCGCGACGGTATTGCCTCCACCGACGCGATGCGCGAGCGATACCTGGGAGCCATACTCGACCGTGCGCTCGAACTCGAGGGTCTCATCGATACCCTCTTTTCCTATACCAGTCTCGACCTCGAGGGTTGCGGTTCGAAGACTGCCCCGCTCGTCATCGGGCCTTTCCTCCGGGAGCTTCGCGACTCGCTTTCCGTTTCATTTCCAGGAGCTTCGATCAAGTTCGAGATGGAAACTAGCCAGGGGGCGGAGGGCGCGGCCGCGTTGGCAGATCCGGAACTTGCCAGACGCGCTATCACAAACCTCGTGGAGAATGCCGTCAAGCATGGCGGCAGGCCGTCGGTAGCCATA
Source organism: uncultured Treponemataceae bacterium (assembly GCA_964576835.1). GTDB lineage: Bacteria > Spirochaetota > Spirochaetia > Treponematales > UBA12059 > SZUA-370. The sequence goes on from CAZNXK010000014.1 coordinate 6,733, forward strand.
ACCTTGAGGATTCGGTCAACCGAGAGCGATGTTCAGATCCTGGTTTCTGACGACGGCGATGGCGTCCCCGACGAAGACATTCCGAGGCTCTTCGATCCTTTCTTCCGCTGCGACCGCGCGCGTGGACGGGGCGGATCGGGGCTTGGGCTCGCGATAGTCCGAAGAATCATGAAGGCCCAGGGTGGATCGGCGCACGCCTCCAGAGCGACCGAAGGCGGCCTCGGTATTTGCCTCTCGTTCAGGAAGGCGCCATGCCTAAACGGATACTGATAGTAGAGGACGAGCCACAGCTTTCGCAGCTCATCGCCGACTACCTTGCCGCGGGTGGCTTCGAGACGGAGTCTCGCGCGGACGGGCGTTCCGGTCTGGCGGCCGCGCTTTCGGGCGCCTTCGATCTCGTCCTCCTCGACGTGATGCTCCCTCTCATCGATGGTTTCGAGGTCTGCCGCGCGATCCGCGCCAGGCGCGACCTCCCGGTCCTCATGCTCACCGCCCTCCGCGAGGACAGTGACAAGATCCGCGGACTCGGCCTCGGCGCGGATGATTACGTGACGAAGCCCTTCAGCCCAGCGGAACTGGTAGCGCGCGTGAGAAGCCATCTTGTACGTTACGACCGGCTCACCGGCCACGAGGAAGGCGCCCCGGAACGCTGGATTCGCGATGGCAGGATGGCGGTGAATCAGGCGTCCCGTCGCGTACGCAAGGATGATGACGAGGTTTCGCTCACGGCGAAGGAGTTCGAACTCCTGCTCCTCTTCATGCGCAACCCGGATCGCGTTTTCGCAAAAGAGGAAATATATGAACGGCTCTGGGGAGACGAGCATTACGGGGACCCATCAACGGTCACGGTACACATCAGGCGGCTGCGAGAAAAAATCGAGGACGACCCTTCTGCCCCGCGGAGAATAGAGACTGTCTGGGGGATGGGGTACCGGTGGAGTGCGGGGCAATGAGGAACACCTCATCGCCGTCGCGCTCATAAAAGCTCCAGCACCTCCTCGGCGTGCCCCGGCGGGCTTACCCTGGGAAAGATCTTCTTTACCACCCCGTCAGCCCCGACGATGACCGTCGAGCGTATCACTCCCTCGTATTTCCTGCCGTACATCGACTTTTCACCCCACGCGCCCCAGGCTTTGAGCACAGTCGTTTCGGTATCGGCCAGGAGCATGAACGGCAGGCCATATTTGCTCTTGAACTTCGCGTGCGAGGCGGCCTTGTCCGGGCTGATGCCGATTACCACGGCGCCTTTCGACAGGAAGAGGTCGAAGGCGTCGCGGAAACCGCAGGCCTCCTTGGTGCAGCCCGGTGTATCGTCCTTTGGGTAGAAATACACGACGACTGTCTTGCCCCTGAACGAGGACAGGCTGACGAGTTTTCCGCTGTCGTCCTCGAGCGAGAAATCAGGAGCCATCGAACCTTCGGTCACCATGATTGCCTCCTTGGCAGGTATCCTTAAAAGTACTCGAACAGGGCAACGGAGTCCAAGGAAAAGGCCGCCTTGCATGATACAATGCGTCATTCATGTTGGTTTCCAATCCATTCGGTCGTCCCTGGAGCCTGTATGCTTAAAATCGTCTATATACTTTCCATTTCGATATTCACGCTGAGCCTGGCGTACGCACAGCAGCCAGGCGCCATGGGCGGCTCAGGCTTCGGCGGGGCGCCAGGCCAGCAGCAACCCGGCCAGCAACCGGGCGGCAGGCAGGGTGGCCAGGCCGGCGGGCTGATCGCCATGGCCCAGCCCGAAACGCGGACTACTTTCATAAGCGTCGCGGGCCGCCTCGAACCGGCCAGGCGCATAGGCCATACCGTCGGCATCTCGGGCTTCGTGGAGGCCATCCACGTCCGCGTCGGCGACAGGGTTGCCGCGGGGCAAGCGTTGGCGACCATCAGCAGGGACGCACCCGGCGAATCGTACAGGCCGCTCGTGGTCGTCTCGCTCATCGCGGGGCGGGTGTCGGAAATCCAGCTGATGTCAGGCGCGGAAGTCCGATCGGGCGCCGCCGCGGTCACGGTCATCGACGACTCGGAATTCCGCCTCGTGGCGGCCCTGAGCGACAGGGACGCGTTCAGGGTCGCGGCTATGGAAAAGTCGGCCGTTGCCGCCCACTCGGCAGACGGCGCCAGGCTTCGGGGCAGCCTGAGCTCGGTCTCGGCTGAACCCGATTATGCGACAGGCCTGTTCAACGCTACCCTGCGTTTCGAGGCACAGGCGGGCGCCAGAATAGGCATGGTGCTTTTCATGGACCTGCCGATCGAATCGCTGCGCGGCCTGTTCGTAAGCCAGGACTTGATCCTCAGGCGCTTCGGCCGCAGCGTCATGTGGGTCGTGGGAGACGATGACAGGCTGAAGCTGGTTCCGGTGACAGCGGGAAAACCCTACGGGGAAGACATCCTGGTCAGCTCGGGCCTTGCTCCGGGAACGCGCTACCCGGCCCGACTGACCGGTTACGAGAAGGAAGGCCTGACCCTGCAGGAATACAGGGAAGCGCAGAAGAAGGGTTCCTGAGATGCTCAAGCTGATATTTGGCAAGACCACCGGGTTCATCGTCTTCTCTGTCCTCCTCTGCGCGCTCGGAGTCGTGCTCGCGTCGCAACTGCCCGTGATGATGTATCCGCAGACCCGCAGGCCGATGGTCACCGTCCGCTTCAGCCACCCGGGGATTTCAGCGATAGACTTCCAGCGCGGATACGCCGACAGCATCGAGCCGCGCCTGTCCGGCCTGGACGGCGTGGACATCATGGAGACAACCTACTCGAGCGATTCGAGCACCATCACCATCACCTTCGACTGGGAGATACAGAGCGACGATGCCAAGTCTTCGGTCGAGGCTGCCATGTTTTCCATCAACAGCGGTCTGCCCGCGGAGATCCGCGACGGTTACACCATCCGTTTCAGGGAAGGCGAAAACGCCGGCTACATAGTCATGGGCGCCACCTCTGCGGGGACTTCCCCGGAAAGGCTGATGGAACTGCTGTCGGCCAACGTCGAATCCCGGCTCCAGGCCATCCAGGATGTCGAGGTATTCGGCATCTTCGGGCTCGAGGAACTCCAGGTAACCGTGACCCTCGACCAGGAATCCATGCTTTCGTACGGCCTGACCGTCACCGATGTGAACGCCGCCTTCCAGGCGGGGCTTTCACCCCAGCCACTGGGAACGCTGCGGGAGAGCGGAGAGCGGTACAGCGTGCGCATCGACAGGAACGACGGCGAGCTCGCGGCCCTGCCCCGCCTTGAAATCAGGCGCATCGGCGGGTCCATGGTCTCCCTCGAAGACATCGCGGCAATAGACATCCGCTATACGGTGCCCAGCCGGGTCTTCATGATCGAGGACAGGCCGGCCATCCAGATCACCCTGACCCCGGTCGAGGGCGGCAACCTCAACCGCATGACAGAAGAGCTCATGGGAATCATGACGGCGGCGAGGGAAGCCGGCCAGCTTCCCGATGACACGCAATTCAAGCTCTACGTCGATCCGGCCAAGTACATCAATCGTTCAATCAACCAGGTCGTCCAGGCGGCTTTGATAGGCGGCATCCTGGCCGTGCTGATTGTCTTCCTCATCCTCGGAGAACCGAGGAACACGCTGATCATAGCCGTATCCATACCGGTTTCCATAATGCTTTCCTTCATCCTCATGTACATCTTCGGGGTTTCGCTCAACCTGATATCTCTAGGCGGCTTCGCCCTGGCGGTGGGAATGATAGTGGATGCCACCATTGTCGTGATGGAAAACATCCACCGGTGGCGCAGGGCAGACACGCGGGTGCTCAATTCCGCGATGTGGAAGCACATCGTCATGGACGCCACGAGGCAAGTCAGGGGACCGGTGATATCCTCCACGCTGACCTCGGTGCTCGTGTTCCTGCCGTTGTCGTTCTCGGCCCCGCTGGCCAACGCCATCCTGGGAGACCAGGCCAGGACGGTTGTCTTCGCGCTCATGTGCTCGATGTTCGTCTCGCTGAGCCTCGTGCCGGTCATCGCGTATTTCCTGTTCAGGGGAAAGGGCAAGCAGGAGGTGGACCATCTGAGCGCGAAGGGCTTCGCCAGGATATCGGAACCCGTCATGGGGACAGTTACCTTGTCCTACCGCCGCTTCCTGCGCTGCCTCATAGCGAGGCGGCGGACGGCCGGCCTGTTCCTGGCGCTTATGTTCGTCGCCATGGTGGCCACTGTCGCCTTCCTCTTCCCGAAAATCCCCAAGGAAATCATGTCCAAACCGCGGTCCGACCGCGTCGTCCTCTTCTTCAGGCACGCCGATTTCGACACCTCTGTCGACATCATCGAACAGCTCATGCCCGGGCTGAGGGAGCGCACGTCGACTGCGCTGTCAGGGCTCAGGTATCGCAGCTTCGCCAGCGTCTCCGGCCGCATGAACCAGATCCTCATCGATTTTGATGATCCATCGGAAGTAAGCGAAGCCCTGGGGCGGCTTGAACGCGCCTTCGTCAGCGAGGGACCGTGGTATTTCAATATCCAGTCCTGGGATCCGGCGGCCCTGCCCCTGCCCCAGGTCTGGGCTTTTCAGCTGAGCGTGTTCGGCCCCGAGCCCACGCAGAAAGTCGCCATCCTGGACGACATGCAGAGACTCCTCAACGAATCGCGGATATACGGCAGGGTCAACGTCCGGCCTTCTCCCGCGATGACCAACGAACTGGTGCTCAGTCCCAGGAACGAGACGCTGGGAGGATTCCAGGGCCTGAGCGCCGCGGCTCTGACCGCCCTGGCCAAGCGCGCCTTGGGCGGAACGGTATCCATGACCGTTTCCGACGGGACCTACGAAGTCCCAGTGGTCGCCAAGTACCCGGAAACCGAACTGGATACGCGCGATAAACTTGGCGGCTTCCTCGTCCCCTGGAAGAATTCCTTTGTGCCCCTGAAGCATTTCTTCGATTTCGAAGCACGCTCGGGCGTATCGCAGATATACTCGGAAAACGGCGAGCTGGCCTTCAGGCTCTACGCCAGCTCGCAGACGGACATCACCGATGCCGTACGCCTCCTCAAGGAGCGGGAGGCGACCGCGCTGTTCGCCGACAAGATGGTCATGCCGCCGGGGTATAGCTACAAGCCCGACAATCCGCGTCTGGAGATAGACGAGTCGATACGGTCGCTCTTCGTCGCCATGGCCATATCCGTCGTGCTCATCTTTCTGCTCCTCTGCTTTCAGTTCAACTCGCTGTGGATACCGCTCATCATACTCGTGACCATCCCACTTGGCTTCGTGGGAGTCGTCATATCGCTGTACGCGTTCGGATCGACACTGAACCTCAATTCGTTGCTCGGCACGATACTCTTGGGCGGAATAGTCGTGAACAACGCAATCATCCTGATCGACTTCTACCTGAATACCCGGAAGGACTTTCCCGACCACCTCTCGGCGATAGAGGTCACGGCCGGCCTGCGGTTCCAGCCTATCCTGATAACCACCCTGACAACGATATTCGGCATGCTCCCCATCGCCATCAAGCTCGGCTCCGGTTCGTCGATGCTGCAGCCGCTGGGTATCGCCGTTTCCGGGGGCTTGATCTTCTCGACGTTCATGGCCCTGTTCGTGGTTCCTGCCATCCTGAGCCTCTGGAGATACAACCCATGAAACAGCCGTTGCCCCTGCTGCTTCTCGCCTTGGCGCTGACTCCGCTCTGCGCCGATCCTGTCACCCTGTCGATGCAGGACGCCGTAGACCTTGCCCTTGGAGCCAGTCTGGAGGTCTATGGCCAGAAGCTAGCCCTCGGCTCTGCGCAACGTGATCTGGACAACAGCTGGAACCTCCTTCTTCCGGGCATCAGCTCAGGGCTTTCGGGGAAATGGAGCGACTCGCTGTTCATCGAAGCGCCGACCAGCCAGGGATCAGCGGCAAGCAAACCATTTGATGCGACTCTCGGCATGGGTACCAGGCTGACGCTGACGACAGGCACCCTGTACGATCTCGAGAAGCGCCGGACCGATTTCCGTCTGGCTTCGCTTGCAGACAAGGACAGCAGGGCACGCGTCGAGCGTGACGCGGGAAAAGCCTACTTCTTGCTGGTGTCGCTCCAGCTTGACCTGGACAACAAAGCCAAAGCAGCCGCGCTGGCCGGGGAGCGCTATCGCCTGGCGGCTTTGCGTTTTGAAAGAGGGCTTGGTTCGGAACTGGATGTACTCAGGGCGCAGATGTCAGAGCTGAACGCCGGATCCGCATACAAGAAGGCGACGGCGGACTACGAGAAGCGCCAGGCCGCTTTCAGACACCAGCTTGGCCTGGCCGCCAACGTCAAGCTGAGACTCACCACCGCACTCGAAGCGCCGGAAAACATTCCAGACATCGCATTCACCGAGCTGGTCGACGGTCGCGTCGACATGATGAAAGCCGTGTTGGCCCGGGAGGTTGCAGCGAACGCTTCAGCCCGTCATGGAGCCGTCAACCGCCTTCCTTTGATAACGCTCGATGCCGGCTGGAATTTCAGCATGACCGATTTCCGGAACCCGCGGGACAGTTTCTCCCTGAGCGCCGGCCTCTCCTTCAACGCCGACGCCTGGATACCCAAGTCCCGCAAGGATCTTGAACTGCGTGCGCTCAGGGATACCGAGGCGCAGCTGGCACTGGCGTATGAACAGGCGCGAAAGAGCGCGCTTGATGAAATCGGGGCCATACGCTTAGATATAGAATCCGCGTGGAACAGCCTCTTCGTGGCGGGAGAACAGGCAAGCCTGTCAGAGCGCATATACAGCCGTACCACGGAGGCTTGGGAGCGAGGGTCCGCCACCATCCTGGAACTCGAGGATGCCCAGCTCGCCGTCGATCTGGCGCGGCAGTCACTTCTGGCCGGGCGATACCAGTACCTGTCGTTGCTCATAGACCTGGGTTACGCCCTGAACGTCGACTGGCGGACGCTGGCCAAGTGGATGGTATCATCCAAGGATCGAGCGCAACCAGGTCGCTGATACGCCGAGAGAAGGACAAGCACGTGAAGAGAATCAGCACAATTTTTTGTATTGACCAACAATTAGCGTATATTATACCTAATGGGATTTTTTTCAAATTTCAAGAATTGCTCCAAAAAACTGCCTCGAACGTGTCTCGTCCTGATGATAGTCCTGGTGCTTCCACTCGTCGTATCGGCGCAGGAACTGGTTTTGCACCGGTTCGTCGGTCAGGTGCCGGATGCGCGATTCGAGGAGATTCTGTATCTGGCCGCCGGCGTTGCCTTGACCCAGCAAGGCCTGTCGAGCATCAGGGATGCGGACACCGCGGATTTGATACTTTCAACCAGTTATTCCATGAATTCAAGCGTTGCTGAACTCGACTACAGTCTATCCATGGAGACCGCTCCAGGGACCGAACTGGCCAACATCGCGCTTACGGTTCCCATCGATCCGGCGATGGACAGCGCCATAGCCGGCGCCATCAGGTTGTTGTTCGAAGCCGCGGGAGTGAGCAGAAGCCCCTCTCCCGACGCGAAAATATACGGGCTCCTGGCGGATCCTTCGGCCATGTCTGATCATGCCCTGGCTCTCCCTCCCGGGATGCCTCCTGCGGAACCAGCTGTCGCTGTGCTCGCCATGACGCGACCATCAGATTCCGAACCGTCCACTACTGGCTACCCGGCCGACTTGCCGCAAGCGGAGTTGCCGCCGGGAAAGGAGCCAGCGGCGGGGACGGCCGCTCCGGCCGATCAGCGGCCAGGCTTCACCGCCTCGGTATCGACGGCAGGTATCATGTTCGTGGGAGAAGCCATGGACTACCTCCGTTACGGGGTGAGCGGCGCGCTCGGCTTCGGCCTGTCATGGAAGCGGCCGGCCCGGAGCCTGACCCTGGAAGCGCGGGCATCGATCGGCCGGGCCTTCAACGATATCGGGGTCGTGGGCGGCCCTCTCTACCTGGGCACTGCCGTTCTGGGACTGGAACTGGGCACCGGGACCGACGACGCCTTCAAGGCGGGCCTGGAGATAGCCGGAGGCGCCGCCTTCATGACGGTCGCGGGTACGTCAGGCACCCTCATGAAGACCGTACCCTGCCTCGAACTGGGGACTTCCATCGGCATCCCGTTGGGTCATGGCCTGTTTTTTTGCGCCGGATTGCGTTTCATGACGGTAGTCGACCGGGAGATCACGATCATGGGCATCTCGCCCGCCATCACCGTCGGGACGGAGCTGTAGGATGATCAAGCGGAAGGCCTGGCTGGCCATGCTGGCGATGGCCACGGTCATCTTAGGCGGATGCGACTCATACTCGCTGCTGGATCAGTTCGCCTTGCACGGCGGACTAAGGATCACTCCGCAGTCAAGCACGCTCAGGCCCGGAGAGTCTTCGCCGCTTTACCTTGAAGGAGGTACTGCTCCGTATTCGCTATATTCTGTCAACGGCGGGCTCTACGACGATAGCACGGCGTTCGACTTGGGTACGCTCGATGACGTGGGTCCCGCGTACTCGTACACGGCAGGCGATTCGATAGGCCCCGTAACTATCAGGCTCGGCGACAGCCTCGGCTTCTCGACGAGCGCCACCATCACAGTGGTGCCGCATGCCCCCACACTGGTTAACGCAGATGGTTTCTATGGAGGTCCTTCCGAAATACAAATTACCTGGAATTATCCCTATGCTGATAAAATTGCTGGATTCACCATACTGCGCTCGAAATCTGGGGCGGCTTTCACCACTCTTGTCGGCGCGGAGTCCTTGCCGAAATCCCAGACGTCATTTATAGATACCGGTGCGAGTCCCAGTACCATGAATATCTACAGAGTCTACGCGTTTGCCGGCCAGCATCTATCGGGATATGGGGAATCCGGTTCCATCGGTAATCCGCCATGATACATGGCTAGCGAGGCACAGGCTTCTTGATTTCCCTGGCCAGCGGCTCCAGGGCATCGACCACCGCGCCATAGGCCTCCGCGCGTCCCGTGAGGCGCTCCAGGAGCCCGAATTGATCGAAATACCTGTCCAGCGAGGCCAAAAGGTCGGGATACCGGGCACGGATATCTGGCGAACTCGCGATCGCGCGCAGGAGGGCCTTCGTGTTGAGGTCCAATTCGATCGCCTGGCTTTGGCGGTCGTTGGCCTGCGAGCCATTGCTTGCGGCTTCAAACGCGCTCCGCCCGGCCTCGCGGAGTCTCGAGAGGCCAGTCGACAGGGCCTCGATGCCGGCGTCCCTGAGCGCCAGCTCATCCCTGAACGTCCGGGCGGCCAGGTCCCGTTCCCTGTTCGAGGAGGAGAGCGTGGCGGAAAGGGCCACCGAAAGTGCCTTTTCCTCGGTAAGCTGGGATTCGAGCATCATGATCCTGCTCTGGAAGATGGCGCTCGCTGCGCTCGACGGGGTAGAACGCTGCGCTGTAGCTGACTGCTCAGGCGACGGTGAAACTGCCTCCTCGACGACAGCGGGCTCCGTACTGGCCGGAGCCGCCAGCCGGAGGGAAAGTATGTCCCGCCGTTCTTCCTCCGCCCTGCGCAACTGGCTCTCGAGTTCGGCAAGCCCCTTGATGGATTTCGGGTCCTGCACCAGCTGCAGGTAGCGCTTCCTCAGCGTCAGGATTTCCCGCTCCTTGTCCATGAGCCGGCTGTCGGTCTCGACCTTCAATTCCTGCAGCAGGCTCCATTCGGTCGTGACAAAACGACTCTCGCTCAGGGATATTCCCGACACCTTCTCGCGATAGAAAACCGACGCTATCCAGATGAAACCTACGGCGAACACGACAAGCGCGCTGTTGGAAACAATGAGGAATACATCAGAGTTGCGCTGCGGCATGCCGCCGACTTCGGGATTGTCCATGCGCATCTATTGTATGCCAAGAACTCGCTTCTGATCCATGGTCGATGATGCTATAGTACGTTCATGAAAAAGAGCTTGCGCCTGAGGTCCAGGTTGTACCTGACCATCATCCCCCTCGTCGTGGTCGTGGTCCTGCTGAGCGGCTTCCTGTCCGCCATGGAGTCGAAGGCTTCGATCTCGAGAATCGCCAACAAGCATCTGGCCTACAAGGCAGAACAGCTGCGGGATTATTTCTACAGTGAATGGGATATGCTCAGCGCGCTGGGTCTGGATTCGCAAGCGGAATACCGCGTGGCCGCGGAAGAGGCGTTCTGGTCCTACGCCTATTCGCTGTTGCGCAGCGAGACTGAATCCGTGATCGCCTTCGACGCGGATGGAGCGTTGACATTCCAGGCGGGTCTGAACCCGCCGCCGTTCGATGCAAGCGCAAACGAGACGGATGAGGGGTCGCACAGGATCCCCCCCGGATGGTTCGAGTCGAAGCTCCTGGGTGAAGACCGAATCGGCGTGGCTTTCACGCTTGAACCCTTCGGCTGGACCGTTGCGGTGACGGAACTGCGGTCCACCTTTTTCATCGACATCCAGAACATCCAGTACACCTACCTTGTCAGCCTGCTCGTATCCATCATCGTGATCACCCTGTTCCTGTCCATTTTCGTCGCGCATATCATTGGGCCGGTGGAGCGGCTTTCGAGTACGATCTCAGCCATCACCTCCACAGGAGACTTGTCCAGGAAAGTAACGTTCGAATTCGCCGACGAGATCGGCCTCCTTGCTACCAGGTTCAACGTCATGATATCCACACTGCACGGATCACAGCTCCAGCTGGAAGCCACCGCGCATGCCGAGAAGCAAGCCAGGGACAACGCAATTGCCCAGGAAGAGGAAACGCTGTACCTCCTGGGCAGGATATCGGATTTCCGTGACGAGGAGACAGGCGAGCATCTCAAACGCATCGGCTCTCTTTCGACACTGTTCGCGAAATTGCTCGGGCAGGACGAAAAAGAACAATGCATCATACTGCACAGTTCCGCGCTGCATGACATCGGGAAAATCGGCATTGCGGACGCCATCCTCCTCAAGCCTGGCAAGCTGACCCCAGAAGAGTTCGGGGAAATCAAGCAGCACACGACTATCGGCTACGAACTCCTCAAGAATTCCAAGAGCGCGTACCTTGCGGCAGGCGCGGCCATAGCCCTGAGCCACCACGAGAACTGGGACGGCTCAGGCTACCCGAACGGCCTCGCGGGAGAAGCCATACCGCTGCCCAGCAGGATCGTGAGCATCGTCGACGTGTTCGACGCGCTAGTCTCCGAGCGTCCCTATAAGAAGGCCTGGACGGAAGACAAGGCCCTGGACCTGTTGGTGAGCCAGCGCAACCTGAAGTTCGATTCGCGTCTGGTTGACCTGTTCATCGACAATTTCCCGCTGTTCCGCGCGGTCATGCATGGTGAAGAAGGGCGTGCGGACCCGTGCCATCCGCGCAGGTCCCCTGAGGCGGGTGCCGCCTTTCGATCCGGGTAGCATCAGGCTTCTTCTTCGCCGGCGTCGGACTCGGCCGCCTCCGATTCGTCAGGCGTGAAGTCAGGCACGTAGCGGGCGTGCGCGTTGGGCGGCCGCAAGCTTCCCATTTCCGGGTTGTGCATCAGGTCACGGGGCTTGCTCCCCTGCGCCTTGCCGACTATGCCTTTCTCCTCCATCAGTTCGACGAGGCGGGCCGCGCGGTTGTAACCGATCTTGAGCTTGCGCTGGAGGAAACTGGCGCTCGCCTTGCCCTGCGACAGCACTATCTCCAGGGCTTTCTCGTACAGGGGATCGTCGTCCTCGGCGTCGAACAGCGAGGGCCCTTCGTCGTCCTCATCCTCGTCGACGAATATTTCCTCGTCGATGTAATCGGGCGTTCCCAGGGTCTTCACGTACGCCACCACGCGCTCGACCTCGACCTCGGAAACGAAAGCGCCCTGCATGCGGACCGGAAAGGCGTCGGTCGCGCTCGAGTACAGCATGTCGCCGCGTCCCAGCAGCTTCTCCGCTCCCACCATGTCGATTATTATGCGCGAATCGAACTTGCCGGCGACCATGAAGGCGATGCGGCTGGGGATGTTGGCCTTGATCAGGCCGGTGATGACGTCGATGCTCGGCCGCTGCGTTGCAAGGACGAGGTGGATACCGATAGCGCGGGACATGGCGGCGAGCCTTGCCAGCGTCGACTCGAGCTCCTTGCCGGTCGTCGCCATCAGGTCGGCGAACTCGTCTATTACCACGACGATGTACGGCAGCTTCTCGGTCGCCATGTTCTTCTCGACGATCTTGCGGTTGAACGAGCGGATGTCCCGCACGCCCATCGCGTCGAGCAGACTGTAGCGCCGCTCCATCTCGCATATGCAGTACTGCAGGGCCTGGAAGGCCCGCTTGGGCTCCGTGATCACCGGCGTCAAGAGGTGGGGAATGCCGTTGTACAGCTTGAGTTCGACTATCTTGGGGTCGATCAGGATCAGCTTGACCTCGTTGAACGAGCGCTTGTAGAGGATGGAGAGGATGATGGAGTTGACGCAGACTGACTTGCCCGAGCCGGTGGCGCCCGCGATCAGGAGGTGGGGCGTCTGCGTCAGCTCGACGACCTGGACGTCGCCGGTGATGTCCTTGCCCAGGACGACCGGCACCTCCATCCTGGCGTTCTTGAAGACTTCGCTCTCGACTATTTCCTTGAACGACACTATCGACCGCCGCTCGTTGGGCACCTCGATGCCGACCGCGTGCTTGCCCGGAATGGGGGCGACGATGCGTACGCTCGACGCGGCCAGCCGCAGGGCTATGTTGTCGCAGAGGTTGGCGATCTTCGACAGGCGCACGCCGGGCGCCGGCAGTATCTCGAACATGGTTATCACCGGCCCCTTCTTGATGCCGGTGACCTCCGCCTCTATGCCGAACTCCTTGAGGGTATCCCGCAGCACGTCGGCCGCGTGCCTGGTCTTGTCGTCTATTATCCAGTACTGGCCGTCAGGGTAATCGGTCAGGATGCCCTCCGTCGGCAGGGAGTAATTGACGACAGGTTTCCCGCGGGCGACGCGAGGAGTCTTGCCGCGTTTCGCTGGCGGAAAGCCGTCCCGCACGGCATCGGCATGCTCGCCGTCCTGGAACACCTCGACCCTGGGCAGCAGCGAGGGGAGCCGCCTGTCCGCGGGAACGTCGTCCACGGGAACGTCGTCCTCCCAGAACTCCGCATCGAGCGCCGGATCGCTTCCCACAAGACCCGCTTCTTTCCGCTCCCGGTTGAACATCACCTGTATCGGTTTGTCCGGCGCGACGACCGCCTTCACGGGTTCAGCGCCGGCGCTACTGTCCGCCGGACCGACGTCCTCGAGCGCACCGGCTTCGTCGAGGGGTTCGATGCTTTCGGCCTCGATGTCCTCGAGCCGGGCCTCGGTGCCCGCAAGCGCGGTTATGGACGAGAGGAAGGGGGCCGGCGGCAGGTCAGGGTAGCTCAGCTCGAGTTTCCGCGGCTCGTAGTCCGGTTCCGGGTCAAGGCCGGCTCCCTGTGCCGATTCGTCAGGGGCCGAGCCCGCGACAGTCCCGCGGCCTATCCTCTCGGCCGCCAGCGCGATGAGCGCGGAGAAGCACAGTGTCAGCCCGAATCCAAGAGCTGCGAGACCCGCGACGCCGAATGGCGCGATGCCTGGAAACAACGAGAACCAGCGGTCGGGATAGTCGAGGAAACGCGCCGTCAGCGCCAGCGAGCTGAACGGCACCACGCTGCAGACCAGCGCGAAGAGGAGATCCCAGCGGAATCCCGGCATGGCTATGATGACGGCGCCTACCCAGGGGTAGGCGGGCAGCACGAAGGCCGCCCACGACAGGCCACGGAGCAGGAAGCCACCGATGGCGACGTCGGTGCCGAGCGCCGCCATCACGAGCAGGGCAAAAAGCGAGGCGCCGATGGCACCCAGCCCCGCGCTCGAGGCGATGACGAGCGACGATGTCGAATCCTTGTTTGCCAATGCTTTCGCTCCGATCCTTGGTATCAGTATCGGCGTATCATCATAGCAGGAACAGGCCGAGTAAGCCCGCCGGCACGAGGTAGGCCGCGAACCACGCGAGCCTTCCCTTCCTGACGATGGGCATGAGAAGGAGGAGCGACGCGATGCCCGCCGCGAACGCTACGGCTGAGCCCGCCGCGAGCGGCGCCACGGCCACAGCGCCCGCAAGCTCGCCAAGGTCGCCTAGTTTCAGGACCAGGGCGCCGAGTATCGCCGGAATGGCCAGCAGGAAGGCGAATTCGCCTGCCTCTTCGCGCCTGAGACCCGAAGCGAGACCGGCGCTTATCGTTATGCCCGACCGGCTGATGCCGGGGAATACGCCTATGCCCTGGGCAAGGCCTATGACGATACCGTGTTTCCACCCCATCCCGCAGTAGCCCGAGCCGCCCTTGAAGCGCGAGGAGACCACGAGCATGGCGGCGGTCACGAGGAGGAGCCCAGCGACTATCCTGGGACTGCCGCTCAAGTCCACCCTGTCGACGAGCAGCCCCACGACTGCGGTGATCACGGTCGCGACCAGAGCGGGCGGCACGATGGCGAGGTTTTCCGCGTCGACATCGCCGCTCTTCCGCGCCAGATACCTGGCAATGGACACCAGGATGCCGGCTACCCTCTTCCGGAAGACGACCAGAATCGAACCAAGCGTCGCCAGGTGGAGGACGACGTCGAAAAGCGCCGGGACTCCGGACAGACCCATAAGGTCCTTGAATACCAGGAGATGGCCGCTCGAAGAAATTGGCAGGAATTCGGCCACTCCCTGAAAAAGACCCAGAACGCAGGCTTGGACGAGAGTCATGATGATCCTCCGTCCGCGGACTATAGCACGCCAAACTGCCACTTCGCTACTTGAAAATCTCCATTCGTATAGGTACTTTGTACAGGACGAATCGGCGTAATCTTTACGGACATTCAGGCAGGGCCACAAACCCGTTACCGCCAGGCGTTCATCGTTCCGTTCGGCCCCGCCCGTCGACATACCCGTTTTACAAAGGAAGGCTATCATGAATATCCAGAAGGACCGCGTCGTTTCCATCGACTATCAGCTCAAGGATGCCCAGGGTCAGATGATCGACCGCTCCGAAGGCGAACCGCTCGTGTATCTGCACGGCAACGAGAACATCATACCCGGCCTCGAGCGCCATCTCGAAGGCAAGAAGGCCGGAGATTCCGTCAACTGCGTCATCGAACCGGCCGACGCCTACGGAGAGCGCGACGACGAACTCGTCATCGCCGTAGCCAAGACAGACTTCGCCGAGCCCGACAAGATCGAGGTTGGCATGCAGTTCCAGTCCCAGGAGGACGGCGGAGGCATGCGCGTCGTCACCGTAGTTGGCGTAGAAGGCGACCAGGTCAAGATCGACGCCAACCATCCGCTGGCGGGCAAGGCACTCCATTTCGCCGTCACGGTCAAGGACGTCCGAGAGGCGAGCCCCGAGGAGCTCGAGCACGGCCACGTGCACGGCGGCGAAGACGAAGAGTGCGGTTGCGGCTGCGGTGAAGGCGAGTGCGGCGACGGCGACTGCGACGACGAGGGTGGCTGCGGCTGCGGCGGCTGCCACTGATCGATCCCGAGAGGCCGCGCATCAGGGTCCGTCCGCTCGACGTCCTCATCATCGCCCTTTCCGCCATGGCGTTGCTGTACCTGTCGGTCTCGGTCTATGGCGGCCCTCCATCGTCCTCCCTGGTCGTATCGACTGACCAGGGAGAATGGATCTATCCCCTTTCGGAGGACAGGACGATAGAAGCCAGGGGAATACTCGGCGTTTCGGTGATCCGCATCGAAGGAGGATTCGCCCATATCGACGAGTCCCCCTGCGCCAACAAGCTGTGCGTGGCTGCGCCGCGCATCGGAAGCACCGGGCAGTGGTCGGCTTGCCTCCCCAACGGCGTATTCATCCGCATAGAAGGTTCGGAGGCGACCGATGACATCGACGCGTTCGTCCGCTAGGAGCATCCCGTCATACCCGGACGGAGGCCGCAGGCTGGCCGCGTTCCTCGGAGCGCTGGCCTTCTTCCTGTCCACGGTCGAATACATGCTCCCGAGGCCGGTACCGTTCATGCGGCTCGGACTCGCCAACCTCCCGATACTCATCGCCGTCGACCTCCTTCCGTTCGGCGCCTACATGGCTCTCGCGCTTGTCAAGGTCGTAGGCATGAACGTGCTGACCGGTTCGCTGTTCTCGTACGTTGCCCTGTTCTCGCTCGCGGGTACGCTCGCGAGCGCCCTGGTGATGCGCGGACTCAGGGCGGTCGCGGGTCCACGCGTCCTGTCCTGCGTCGGGCTGTGCGTCGCCGGCGCGATTGCCTCAAACATGGCGCAGGTAGCGCTCGCGAGGTTTTTCGTGTTCGGCCCGAGCGCAAGATTCATGGCTCCGGCATTCCTCGCGCTCGGCCTCGCCTCCGGCCTTGCGCTCGGGGCCTTCGCCGAGGCATTCGTTTCCAGCTCTACCTGGCTTGCCCGCGTCAGGGAGGCCCGCCATGACCAGGGCTGAACGCAGGGAGCGATGGGAAGCGGCATTCGATCCGTCAAGGCTCGCGATGGCAGGAGTCGCCCTGTCCGCCATCCTGCTGTTCCAGCCATCCCTGGCGGGCCGCGTCGCCATGCTGGCGGTGGCTGCCGCAGCGGCGTGGCTCTCAGGCAGAAGGCTTTCACCGGTCACCACGATAGTCGTGCTGGCCAGCATCGTCGGCGCAAACCTCCTCGTCCCGCTCGGCCGCAAGCTTGTCTCCTGGGGCCCGCTGGTCATCACCGAGATAGCGCTCTCCGAAGGCCTGCGCAAGGCTGTCACCTTCGAGGCGCTGATGTTCATCTCGAAAACCTGCCTCGGCCCCAACCTGCGCCTCCCCGGACGTTTTGGCGCATTCTTCGCCGAGGCTCTCCGGGGCTATGACAGGATTCTCGAGCACAAAGGCTCGGTCCGCCTCGCGACTTTCATGAAAGACATCGACGAGATACTCAATTCGGTCTATTATGACCAAGATGCCAGCCGCGGAAATCGCGGGGAGGTCGGCGGTGCGCCATGGTCAGCCGCCCGGAAAAGCGACGGCATACTTGCGTCGGCGATCATGGTCGCCTTGATACCGATAGTCATACACTGACAAGGACAACCGAATGGCCATTTCACTACGGAACAAGCTCCTGATCGTCTCGGGTGCCCCCCTCCTGCTCGCTTTGACCCTGGGTACCGTGCTCTTGCTGCAATCCGGCCAGGACAGGAACAGGGTGCGTGCCGCCGACAGCGGGCTCCATGCCATGAAACAGATGAGCAGGCTCATCACCAACGTGCAGAAGGAACGCGGCATAGCGTACCTCTACCTGTCGGGAGCCGCCGCTGCTGACGGCATCATATCGACGAGGAACGGTACCGGCGATGCCTGGGATGCGGCCGGACAGGCGCTGTCCAGCCCCGATCTTGACCAGACGGTGATGCCCGCCATCAGCAGCACCCTGGCCAGCCTTCCGCAGCTGCGCAAGCAGATAGACGAGAGGTCGGTGATGAGCCGGGCAGCGTATACCATGTACAACGGGATAGCCGATATGCTCATCGCGCAGATGGTCAAGCTGTCCAGGACAGAGGCTGCCGAGGCGACTCGCCAGCTCCAGACAATCGTGCTGTTCGAGAAAGCCAAGGAGAACGCCGGGCGGGTCCAGTGCCTCGCAAGCTCGATATACTCCCTGGACCTGCCCATCCAGCACCAGGCCATCCTGGAACTCGCCGATTCCAACGCCGGCATCACCGTCAACCTGGCCAACGGTTCGGAAGCTCTTGAAGCGGAGGCCAGCAGCGCGCTGTCGGAACTCGAGATCAGTTCCGAGTGGTACGTGCTGCAGAACGCAGTCATCGAGATACTCGGCAAGGCCACCAGCGGCGGCTTCGGACACGACGGGCTGGAATTCTACAACACGACAGCCGGCGTATCCGACCTGGTGCAGAAGGTGATCGACTCCGTCACCGCCGGCGCCGAGTCGTGGTTCGAGTCGAGGGCAGCAGGGCTGGGGCGGGCCATGGTGCTCATCGGCTCGCTGGTCGGCGTTTCAGTCCTCTTCGTCATGCTCCTGACCTTGCTGCTCCTCGCCAACATATTCAAGCGGCTCCACGTGGTTTCTTCCGGCATGGAAAGCGTCTCGTCGGGAGACGCCGACCTCACGAGGACGCTCGAATCGGGCATCAGGGACGAGCTCGGCGAACTGGCCGGCTTCTTCAACACCTTCGTCGGGATGCTCCGCGGGCTTCTCGACAGGGTCAAGTCGGAGGTCCGTTCGCTCAAGGACGGCATGATCCGCCTGTCATCCAACACCGAGGAGACCGCTGGCGCCGTCCGTCAGATCACGGCCAACATCGAGAGCCTCAAGCTCCAGGCGATAAGCCAGAGCAGCTCCGTTACCGAGTCGAGCGCATCGACCGAACAGATAGCCAGGAACATCATCAAGCTGTACAAGCTCATCGAGAAGCAGGCCGAGGGCGTTTCCACATCGTCGAGCTCGATCGAGGAGATGGTAGCCAACATCCAGTCGGTGACGGCCAACATAGAGCGGATGGGCAGCTACTACGAGAAGCTCCTCGGAAAATCAGAAACAGGCCGGGGCGCCATCGAGACTGTCGTGACGCAGGTCAGGGAGATAGATGCGCAATCCGAGAACCTTCAGGAAGCCAACAGCCTTATCGCGGGCATAGCCGCGCAGACCAACCTCCTGGCCATGAACGCGGCCATCGAGGCCGCCCACGCCGGCGAGGCAGGCAGAGGCTTTGCCGTGGTCGCCGACGAGATACGCAAGCTCGCCGAGAACGCCGCCGGCCAGTCAAAGACTATTTCCCGCAGCATCAAGGGCATCAGGGATGTCATCGATGCCGTCGTGACCAGTTCCGGCATGAGCGCCAAGACCTTCGACGAGATCCTGGAACAGATACGCATCCTCTCGAGGCTCGAGGAAGAGATCAAGTACGCCATGCAGGAACAGAGCACCGGCTCTGCCCAGATCCTCGATTCGCTGGCCAACATCAACGAGGTGACGGCCGAGGTCAGGCAGTCAGCCGAGGAAATGCAGAACGACTCCAACGAGGTGCTGCTCGAGATGCGCCACCTCCTGCAACTGGCGAGCGAACTGGAGAACGGCATGACCGAGATGGCCGCCGGCGCCGATGAAATACAGCGCGCGGCCCATGACACGAACGAGCTGACAGTCGCAGCCTCCCGCAGCGTCGACGCCGTCGCCGCGGAGACTGACCAGTTCAAGACCTGAGTTGAAAAGGGCTTGATCGAGACAATTCAACCACGGAGACACGGAGAAGGCCATAGAAAGCCAGGGGGAAGGAGGGGGGATGATGAATATTCTCCTCTCAAGACTTTTTCTTCTCCATCCTTCCTTACTCTTGCCTCCGTGACTCCGTGGCTCCGTGGCCCGATTCGTATATCAGGCTTTAACGACGAAGTTGACCAGCTTCCCCGGAACGACTATCACCTTGACCAGATCCTTGCCGGCGAGGTGGCCGACTATCCTGGGGAGAACCCGCGCCTGAGCCTCGAGGCTGTCTTTCGCCGTTCCCCTGGCGGCCTTGAAGTCGCCGCGGAGCTTGCCGTTGACCTGCACTATTATCGTGTCCTCGTCGTCCTCGCAGAGGGCCGGGTCGAACTTCGGCCAGGCCGTCTTGGCGACGCTATCCTTATGCCCCAGGTTCTCCCACAGCTCCTCGGAAAGGTGCGGCGCGAAAGGCGCGAGCATCAGTACCAGGGGCTCGAAAGCCGCGCGGGGTAGGGACTCCAGCTTGGCCAGCTCGGTAGAGTACACCATCATCTGGGAAATTCCCGTGTTGTAGTTCATGCTCGATGTATCGGAACTGACCTTGCGTATAGTCTTGTGGAGCAGCCGCTCCAGGGCCTTGTCCATGGCGGCCCCGCTGACGGGCTTCTCGCCCAGTGCCCAGCATCGCTCCAGGAAACGCACGACGCCCGTAAGGCCCGCCGTGGACCAGGGCTTCTCGGCCTCGATGGGTCCCATGAACATGATGAATACGCGCAAGGCGTCGGCGCCTACCTCGGTAATATAGTCGTCGGGATTGACCGTGTTGCCTCGTGACTTGGACATGCGCACGCCGTCGGTACCGAGGATCTGGCCCTGGTTGACGAGGCGTTGGAATGGCTCGTTGGTATTGACGACCCCTATATCGAACAGCACCTTGTGCCAGAAGCGCGCGTACAGGAGGTGGAGCACCGCGTGTTCGACGCCGCCGACGTAGAGGTCGACGGGCATCCAGTACTCGAGCTTGGCCCTGTCGGTGAAGGCGGAGGCGTTCCTCGGGTCAATGAAGCGCATATAGTACCAGCACGAGCCGGCCCACTGGGGCATGGTGTTTGTCTCGCGCTTGGCGGGGCGGCCGCATTTAGGGCAGGTCGTATTTACCCAGGCGTCTATCTTGGCCAGGGGCGATTCACCGGTGCCCGATGGCTCGTAGCTCTGCACGTCGGGCAGGAGCAGGGGCAGCTCGGATTCGGGTATGGGCACGACGCCGCAATGGTCGCAATGGACAAGGGGCATGGGCTCGCCCCAATAGCGCTGGCGGCTAAAGAGCCAATCGCGCAGCTTATAGTTTATGGCCAGCTTCCCGAGGCCCTTCTTCTCGAGCCAGGCGGTCATCGCCTTCTTGGCTTCCTCGGTGCCCATGCCATTCAGGATGCCTGAATTGACCGCCACGCCGTCGGCCGAGGTGCACTCGTTGGGTACGCCGGCGCAGGGAGCGGCTTTGCCGTCGGGGCCGGGTTTCGCTACCACCTCGATGATGGGCAACTTGAACGCCTTGGCGAACTCCCAGTCGCGCTCGTCGTGGGCGGGCACGGCCATGATGGCGCCGGTACCGTAGGATGCCAGCACGTAGTCGGATATCCATATAGGAATGCGCTGTCCGTTGACGGGGTTAATGGCGTAAGCGCCGGTAAAGACGCCTGTCTTGCCCTTGGCCAGGTCGGTGCGCTCCATATCGCTCTTCTTGGCCGATGCCTCGACGTACGCGGCTACGGTCGTTTTCTGCTCTTGGCTCGTTATCCCGGCGACGAGGGCGTGCTCGGGGGCCAGCACCATGTATGTGGCGCCGAACAGCGTATCGGGCCTCGTCGTGAACACTTCGAGCCTGTCTCCCGTGCCGTCTACGGTAAAGATGACGCTCGCGCCCTCGGAGCGGCCTATCCAGTTGCGCTGCATCTGCTTGACCGGCTCCGGCCAGTTGACCGTATCCAAATCGGCCAGCAGCCTGTCGGCGTATTGGGTTATCTTCAGCACCCATTGGCGTATGCGCTTGCGCGTAACCTTGGTATGGCAGCGCTCGCACTCGCCGTCTATAACCTCTTCGTTGGCCAAGCCCGTCAGGCACGACGGGCACCAGTTAATGGGCATATCGGACTCGTAGGCCAGGCCCGCGTCGAATAGCTTGAGGAATATCCACTGCGTCCACTTGTAGTACTCGACGTCGGTGGTCGATATCTCGCGGTCCCAATCGTAGAGGAAACCCATGGCCTTTATCTGCTCGCGGAAACGGTCTACGTTGGCCTTCGTTGTAACGGCAGGATGGGTTCCCGTCTTGATGGCGTAGTTCTCCGCCGGCAGGCCGAAAGCGTCGAAGCCCATGGGGTGGAGCACGTTATAGCCGTTCATCTTGAGGTAGCGCGAGTAGATATCCGTTATCGTGTAGTTCTCCACGTGGCCGGCATGGAGGCCGGCTCCGGACGGATACGGGAACATATCCAGAACGTACATGCGCCTGTCTTTAGGGAACGCGGGGTCCTCTATGACACGATATGCCTTATCGGCTTCCCAACGCGCTTGCCACTTGGGTTCTATGTCGCTGAACGGGTACTTGGCCATTGAAACTCCCTCGACGCTCATGCCTTCGTATGGTTCCGGCGATGATAGCCGAGGGAATCCGTTATTTCAAGCCGCGCCGCTTCACTGGATCGGGGCGGCTTCGGGGATGACCGCGTCAGGCGATATGAAGGAATTGTCGGAACCGGAGTATTCATCCACCGGAGGCGCTTCGTAGACGACCACGAAGGGTTCGACCGCAGGCTCGACGCCGGCGACGAGCTTGGGGATCGACACCAGGAGCATGTCCTGGCCGAGAGGAAGCCTTATCCTTCGTTCCACCCTCTCCTGACCGGAGAAATCCTCTATAACGACCGTATGGCTCTGGCCCTTGACGAGCTCCATGATCCTGTCTCCCGGGTAAATCTCGGTGGCCTCGCGCCCGTCGATGGATACCATGCTGCCGTTCCTGTCGGCGCTCAGCGAGCCATCGGCAAGGTCCCTGTTGTCTATGATCAGGCTGTGTCCCTTGCCGAGCACGAAGGTCAAAAGGAGAAGGCAGACATAGACGGAGACGAGGGCAAGGCGGATGAAAAGGCGCCGCAGACTGGTTTTCTTGTCGACTGCCTGCTTCATTTGGCACCTCCAGCCGCGGCGACGGAGCCGCCCCGCAGCGACTCGCGGGCCCTAGCGGTGTTTTGCCTGGCTCTCCACGCGTACAGCACCAGGGTCAGGGCTATGACGCCGTAACCGATGAACTGCCTGAAGTATTCACCGATCATCGCCGAACCGAAGAGGTTCTGACCGGCACGGGGAGTGACGACGAAGAGTACGTGGAGCAGGATGACGCCGATGAACACGTTCGACAGGGCAGCCTTCTTGACCGATGCGCCGCCGACCAGAATGGCGGCTACCGCGAAGAAACTGGTCTGGTCGTGCGCGTTGTACGTCGCCATGTTGCCCATGTTCTGCAGGAAGATTATCTGACCGAAACTGGCAAGCACGGTCGAGATGATGATGGCGATGATGCGGGTCCGGTCGACGGGAATGCCCGCGGCCTGGGCCACGGCCATGTCGTTCCCCACGGCGCGCATGTCCTGGCCGAGTTTCGTTTTCTTGAACCAGACCACGAACACGCACAGGGCTGCTATGACCAGGAAGGTGGCCACTGGTATCATGTACGGGCCCAGCCTCAGCATGAGGAGCGTGTCCAGGGACTGGCGCACGCCCTGAAGGTTGAGGGTATTCCTGATGCCGTAGCCGCGGGAAAGGACGATCGCCGGATTCTTTATCGGGAGTATCGACCCCATCATGTATAGCACTACGAACTGGTACACGCCGTTGATGAAGAAGGCCAGGATGTACCCGGTGACCATCTCCCGGCCCTTGGCCCTGTTCAGGACGGCTCCGCAGATGTAGCCCATCATGACGGAAATGGGAGTCCCGATAAGCGCCGCGAACACCAGCCCCTCGACGCCGGTGATGTTCCAGTTGATGGCGAGGATGAGGCCGATCTGTCCCGACATGGCCCCGAGCGTCATGCCGAAATTGAGCCCCATGCCGGCGAAGATCGGCAGGATCAGGGCAAGTACCAGGAAGGTGTTGCGGCCGAGCCTGGTTATCATCTCCTGGAGGATGTACTGGATCGAAAGCCCGGAAGGCGGAATCGCCGCCAACGTTACAACGACAAAGATGATGACGACCGCATTCTCGCTGAAGAAGCGGCCGAGTTTCTTGTTGCCGCTCATTTTGCCACCTTCACTTTTCGCGTAAGCGCGTAGATTATGATGCCGTTGGAGACGATGATGCGTATCACTTCGGAGATGTCGGTCTTGAGGGCCGAATTGATCACCGAAGGCGTCATGGTCAGCAAGCCCTGGAAAAGGAAGGCGCCTATGAGGACATTGACCATGCTGGCCTTGTTCACCGAGGCGCCGCCTATCAGGATGGCCGCGACCGCCGCGAAGGGCATCTGCAACGGTGCAGTATACAGCTGGATGAAGCCGTAGCTCTGTTGGAACACGACTATTCCTACCGCGCCAAGCACCGTAGAGATGATGACGGACACGGTCCGCATCTTGTCCGAGCTGATGCCCGAAGCCCGCGCGTAGTCGGGGTTTGATCCTACCGCGGTCATCGCGGTACCGGTCTTTGTCCTCATGAACAGCCACATCAGGAACGCGCAGAAGCCGACGAAGAGCAACATGCCCGTCGGGAACACGAATGAATTGCCTATCCTGACGGCCAGGAATTCGTTGAGCACCTGACGGAAGAAACCCTCCACCGTTATCGTGGTACGCAGGCCCTTGCCGGCATAGCCCCAGACCATGGTCGGCGCCGAATACGGCAGGACCAGCCACATGATGCACATGAACATGACGCCGGCGAAACCGACGTACATGGCGATGGTCATCTCCTCGCCCTTGACCTTGTTGAGGAGCATGCCGTAGAACCAGCCGAAGACGACGGCGAAAGGAAGAGCCATGCCGACAGCGCCGAAGAACCCCAGGAAACCGGTCAATCCGAACTGCACCGACAGCGTCGAACCGATCAGGCCGGCGATGATGCCGATGGAAAGCCCGAAGTTGAGCCCGCAACCTGACTGTATCATGGGGACCATCGCGAGCACGAACAGCATGTTCTGCCCGAACCTGTTGAGGACGTCGGAGAGCGACGCGTCTATCCTGACGCCGAAGAACGGCGCCGCTATGAAAAGCGCCACCAGGAAGAGGAATATGATGATGCGCGGCAGACCGAAATCGGCAACGAACTGCTTGAATTTATCCACGGTCGGCCCCCTGCGCAGCTTGAGTCTTCTCGCCTGACATCAACAGGCCGAACTCCGCCATTTCGGCGCCAGGCGGCAGGATGCCGGCTATCCGGCCCTCGTCGACGATGGCAATCCGGTCGCAGATGGAACGCAGTTCTTCCAGTTCGCTGGAGATCATCACGATAGTCATGCCGTAGTCCCGGTTGTATTTGTGCAGCGTATCGAGCACCCGCTTCTTGGCGCCGACATCGATGCCACGCGTCGGTTCCGAAACGAACAGGAGGTCGGGCTTCACGGCGAAGGCTTTTGCAAGGCATATCTTCTGCTGGTTGCCGCCCGAGAGTTCCTTGGCCTTCTGCGACGAGCTCGTGCACTTAATGTCCAGGATCTCT
Source organism: uncultured Treponemataceae bacterium (assembly GCA_964576835.1). Classification (GTDB taxonomy): domain Bacteria; phylum Spirochaetota; class Spirochaetia; order Treponematales; family UBA12059; genus SZUA-370. The sequence goes on from CAZNXK010000014.1 coordinate 31,471, forward strand.
ATGTATTCTTCGGTGAGCTTCTTCATCCCCGACTCGTCGCGGATGGTCAGGAGCTTGCCCAGGATTGGCTTGAGGTACTTGCCCTGTATCTGCATGGCGGTAAAGGCGATGTTCCACCTGAGGCTCTCGTCCAGGAGCAGGCCTACGCCCCGGCGGTCTTCTGAAACGAAGGCCATGCCCATCTCGAGCGCCTTCCTGGGCTCATTGAGCGGAACGTCCCTGTCATGCAGCCGTACGGCGCCCCCCGAGGCGAAGAGCCCCATGATCCCGTTTGGAATGCCGAGCTTGCCCTGCCCGGCCAGGCCGCCAAAACCGAAGATTTCGCCTTTCCTGACGGAAAAATTGATGTCACGGACCGTTTCTCCTGGCATGTCGACCCAGAGGTGCTCCACCGACAGGATCTCCGGGCCGAATTCCCGCTTCTCGCCGGCCTGCTTGACTTCGGCCGCCAGGCTCCGCCCCACCATCCACGACGCGATGTCGCGGACCGATACGCCCTCCACCGGCGTATCCTTGACCGCCAGGCCATCGCGCAGCACAACGATGCGGTCGGCGACGGAGACGACTTCGTGCAGCCGGTGCGATATGAAGACTATTGCTATGCCGAGCTTGGCGAGGTTGCGCAGCGCCGTCAGAAGCACTTCCGCCTCGGATTCTGTCAGCACCGCCGTCGGCTCGTCGAGCACGAGAATCCTCGTCTGCTCCCGGTTTATCTCACGGGCTATCTCGGTGAACTGCTTGTGGCCGACGGGCATCTCGGAAATAAGCATGTCGGGGTCGAGCCTGACGCCGAGCTTGGCTATCGCCGCTTCGGCGTGCCGCTTCATCGTGGGTCTATCTAGCATGCTCATCCTGTCCCCGAAGACGTCGTTGAGGAACGTCGCTTTCATCGACTCGCGGTTGAGCACTATGTTTTCTGTCGTGGTAAAGCCCGGTATCAGGCTGAATTCCTGGTGGACCATGCCTATGCCGGCATCGAGGGCGTCGAAGGGACTGGAAAAGTTGACTTCCTTCCCGTCGATGCAGATCCTGCCCTTGTAGCCGCCGGTCTCGGCTATCACCGGCATGCCGAAGAGGATGCGCATGAGCGTCGTCTTGCCGGCGCCGTTCTCGCCTACCAGGCCCAGTATCTCGCCGGCCTTGAGGTCGAAGCAAACGTCGTGCAGAACGACGTTGCCGTAAAATTCCTTCGAGACGTGCTCGATGGATAGAAGCGGACTTTGCTGTCCCATATCATCCTCTGAAAAGCGTTTGTTGTTTCCCTGGTTTGAATAGCCAGGCACGTTCGGTATCCCCGACGCACGCATGGCTGGAGAAAAAACGAGGGGCCCCGAACAGGGCCCCTCGTTCAGACAATCCTAGTTGCTGGGCTTGAGCGTGTAATACTTCGCAGGTATCTTCTGCTTGGTCGTGGGCAGGAACTTTCCGGGTTTGCCCATGATATAGGTATCCATGAACACGAGAACCTGGTTCTTGGCGCGGACGCCGGTGTTGTTGTCGGTATAATACGCGCCGTTCCACTTGGCGCCCGGGGTGTACTTGCCCATGGCGGTGAAGAGGTCCTTGAGCGAGTCCTTCTTGGCCTTGCCGTCGATGACGTTCTTGGCGAACTCGCCGATGCCGGCGGTGAGCGTATAGCCATAGGAGAAAGCCCAGGTACCGAAGCGACCGGCTCCGCCCTTTTCGACGATGGCGGCTTCAACCTTCTTGAGGATGGCGGGGAAATTACCCATTTCCTTGGAGAGGTCGATGCCGAGCGCGCCTGGGTAACCCATCAGCGGGGAGGGAAGGTCGGCTTCGACGAAGATGCCGCCATACGCGAGGAGCTGGCGGAGCAGGGGCTCGGTATGGCCGTCGTTGGTGCAGAAGAAGGCGGTGTCCTTGCCGTACTTCTCGATCCACTGCGGGGTCTTCTCCATGATGAACTGCTGGGCGCCGGGCATTCCGACGTCGGATGTCGGGTCGGGAGCGGTCTCGAAGGCGGTCTTCATGCCGAGGTCCTTGGCGGCTTCCTGCATGATGGCCCAGCGGCGGCTCATGGTCTCGTATGACATGTGCCTAGGGAAGGAAATGTGCACGAAGGTCTTGGCTCCGAGCTGCTTGGCGGCCCAGACGATGGTGTAGCCGCGGGACACGAAGTCGTTGCTGACGACGAGGTCGGCGCCGCTTGACTGGATGACGAGCGGATCCTCGTGGGCTTCTCCGGCGAAGCAGAGGATGTCGGCCCTCTTGGCCTTGACGCGCTTGATGGCCTCGGCGGTGCCCGGGATGGCCTGGTTGATGACGATGGCCTTCATGAGGGGGTCGTCGGCAAGCGAGACGACTGAGGAGATGAACGTCTCCTGCTGCGACATGAAGTCGTCGGGATAGGTGATGTGCTGGATCATGCCGCCGTCTTTGACGGAACCATATTCCTTGATGAGCTGCTCGGCGCCGCGGAGATCGTCTTCCGACTGGGAAACGGTACCGGTAACGATGCCGATATGATATTTTGCCTTGGGAGCGGCAAAAGCGCCCGTGCCGAGCACGAGCAAGATGGTCAGCGCGATCGCGATGACTTTTACAGTTCGATTCATAAGGCCTCCTTGAGAGAATGAGCACCATTGGACCGCTACCATTCTACTACAAAGATTCCCCACGTCAAGTCAAAAAGGATTCAGGGACGTCGGCATTATGGCGGCAAACCTTGTATCTACAAGAAGTTACCGGCAAGACGCCGCAGGATGGACAGATTCCGGAATTCGCAAAACCCATTGAGGCGTTCCGTAGGGCAGGCTATATTCCCTGAATGCTGTACAGGAAATTCCCCAAGATAACCGACCTGGAGATATCGGCGCTCGGCCTTGGTTGCATGCGGCTGCCCACCGTCGGGGAGGACACTGCCGCTATGGACGAGGCGGGCGCTACGGCTATACTCGAGGCAGCTCTCGACTCAGGCATCAACTACGTCGATACCGCCTGGCCCTACCACAATGAACAGAGCGAGCGCTGGCTCGGGCGCGCGATGCGTGAACTAGGCTGCCGCGACAGCATATTGCTCGCGACTAAGGCTCCGTCCTGGCTCGTCAAGGAAGAGGGCGACTGGGAAAAATTCCTCGCGGAACAACTTTCCCGGCTCGCTACCGACCGCATCGATTTCTACCTCATCCACGCGCTGAACAAGGACAGATGGAGGACGGTCCTGGACACCGGGGGGCTGGAATTCCTCGCCAGGGCCAAGGCCGACGGCAGGATAGGCCATGTCGGCTTCT
>CAZNXK010000014.1:34731-42480 GCA_964576835.1 uncultured Treponemataceae bacterium
CGATTCCCTTGGCGCCTTCAAGGCGATCATCGACGGCTGGCCGGACTGCGAGTTCTGCCAGGTCCAGTACAACTATTTCGACGAAGAGTATCAGGCCGGCGCCGAAGGCATCGCGTACGCCGCGGACCGCGCGGTCGGCGTCATCGTCATGGAACCGCTGCGCGGCGGAGTCCTGGCCAGGGTTCCCGATGGCGTCCGTTCGATATTCAGCCGCTACCGGACCCCGCGCATGCCCGCGGAATGGGCGCTCCGCCACGTCCTCGACAGGCAGGGAGTGGTCACGGTCCTGTCGGGCATGGGCAGCTCAGGCCAGCTCCGGGAAAACGCCGCCGTCGCCTCGTCGGCCCTGCCAAACTCGATGACCGCACCGGAACGAGCAGTCATAGCCGAGGTGAGGGCCTGGCTCGTCTCGAAGATGGCCGTACCGTGCACGGCCTGCGCTTACTGCGGCCCCTGCCCGTCGGGCGTGAACATCGTCGACACCTTCGGGATGTGGAACGAGGCGGCGATGTTCGGTACCGTCGACGAGATCCGCGGCCAGTACCGCTCCGGGTTGCAGGCCAGGGGAAATTGCGCCAAGGCCTGCGTGGAATGCGGCCAGTGTTCACCGAAGTGTCCGCAGGGCATAGACATCCCGGCAAGGCTCAAGGAGGCGGACGCCTACCTCGGAATCGCCGGCGCTTTTTAAAGCGCTACATCGCGCCGCCGGCCAGGAACGGCAGCGCGATGAAGTTGCCCAGCGCCCCTCCCAGGCTCGACATGAAGAAGACGAGCAGGATGTGCGTCACCTTGTTGCGGTAGAAGCCGCGCAGGGTGGCGACGTCGGTCGACAGGTTCTGGAAATCCGATACCCGAGGCTTCCGGAGCCAGGCCTCGACGATGCCGGCAAAGAATCCGACGGCGACCAGGGGGTTGAGCGTCGCGATGGGCGCCGCCGCGAAAGAGACGAGCACCGTCAGCGGGTGCGCGAGGCAGAGGACCGAACCGAGCGCGGCCAGCGTGCCGTTGAGCGCCACCCAGCGCAGGAGCATGGCCAGACTCGCCTCGGCGCCCGACGTGAAAAATCCGAGCGCGATGAAGCCGACGATCATGGCGGGGACGAGCCAGCCGGCCGACCGAGCGAGCAGCCCGGGCGGCGGCACCGACTCGAGGTCGGCGACGTCGGTCGTCGCCTCGCCCGCGGCAAGGCGCCCCAGCCAGGCTTCGACCCCGGACGCGTGCCCTGCGCCGATGACGGCTACCAGCCTTGTTCCCGGCGTGGCCCATATTTTCGCGGCCAGATAGCGGTCGCGCTCGTCGATGAGCACTTCCTTGACGCTCGGCAGGTAGGCCGCTAGTTCTCCCATCATCTCGTCGAGCTCGGAACGGACCTTGAGCCGCTCTATCTCCGCGGCATCGGGCTTCTCGCTGGAGAAAGCGGCCGCTACCAATTGGGCAAGGAGCTTGGATTTGTTCCAGAAGTTTGACTTGCCCCAGGCGCGCCTGAGCGTCGTCTGGACATCCCTGTCGCAGAAATGGTAGGGGACTCCGGCTGCCTCGGCGGCCTTGACCGCGGCCACCATCTCTGCCCCCGGCTTGACGCCGGAATCCGCGCCCATCCTGCGCTGGAAGGCGGACAGCGCCAGGTTGGCGAGCAGGAGGAAAGCCTTGCCTTCCTTTATCACCCTGACGATATCGGTCTTCTCCCAGGCGTCGGGCGAGTTCATCGACCGCCACCTCGCCTCGTCGAGCTCGACGCATAGCCCGTCCGGCGCTTCGGCGACGACGACGGCGGCGGCCTCGTCGACGCTTTCCCGTGAGACGTGTGCCGTGCCCACGAGGACTATCCTGCGCCCCGAAAGTTCCAGCGCCGTTACCGTATCGGACATGAGTGCTCCATTCAATGATGTTATCTGGCTGTTTCGAGCCTGGCCAGGTCGGCCTCGGCCATGCGTCGTTCCATCGTGCCAACGCGTTCTGCGTCATACGACATCCGCAGGTACTTCGAGCCCAGTTCCGGCCTGCCCCGCGCCACCCAGTAAGCGCCGAGGTAGAAGAGAATGCCGGCCTTGGTATCGAGGCTCTTCTCGGAACCGGCTCGCACTTCCAGTTCGGCCGTCATGTCGCCCTGATCGAAGACGAGCCTCTGCGCGAGCCACATGGCGGGAAATTTTTCCCTGTCTATCCTGGCCAGGGTCCTGCCCGCGTAGTCCTTGGCGGCCCTTGACTCGCCCGCGCGCATCAGTGCCAGGCCGGCGGCTACGTAGTATTCAGCATGGGACTTGGTGTAGGTCGCGGCTTTGTCGAATGCCTCGAAAGCCTTTTTCCAGTCGCCGAGCCGCCAGGCCAGAACGCCTATCGATTCGAAGGAGTACCAGTAATCCGGATACAGCGTGGTCGCCTTCGTATAATCAGCCATGGCGGCAACATCGTTTCCGGCATTCTCCAGGATGGAGGCCCGGTAGACGTACGGCAGGAAGTAGTCGGCCTTGAGCTCTATCGATTTCGAGAAGTCCGCCATCGCCGCGTCGAGCCGGCCCGAGTCCAGGTACAGCCGGCCGCGTTCGACGTAATTCCAGGCGGAGTCCGGAGCCAGGCGCACGGCGCTGTCCATGTCCGCCTCGCAGTCTTCGTAGCGGCCGAGCTGGTACAGCGTCCGGCTGCGGTCAAGATACGCGACAGGATCGCCTGGCGTGGCGGCAACGACCCGGTCGAGCAACGCCAGCGCGCCTTTGTAGTCGTCCCGCCTGTACTTGACTCGGGCCAGGCCCAGCATCGCTCCGGCGTTGTCCGGAGCCGCGGCGAGGGCGGCGGAGTAGTTTTCCTCGGCCTTGCCGTAATTCTTGCCGTCGTAGAGGATGTCGCCCATCGAGACCCGCGCGTCTGCGTTGGCCGGATCCCTCTTCAGCAATGCCTCGATGGCCGCCCTGTGGGCTTTCGCGTCGCCGGCGAAGCGCTCAAGCTCGGCGAGCGCGTACAGCGCGTCGAGGTTGTCGGGCCAGGCGGACAGCTCCGAGTTCAGCATCGCCCTGGCGTCATCGAGGCGCCCCATCGACAGCAGCACCGACGCGCGGAGCACGGGGTAGGACCGGTTTTCCGGCCGCCAGGCAGCCAGGCCAGCGAGGCGGGACTCGGCTGACGCGAAATCGCCCGTTTCTATGGCCCGGTAGACCGCGTCGAGTTCCATGCGTTCCTTCTCGGCATCGGTCAAATCCGGCGGTACCGGTTCGACGGAGCTGCCCGGCAGGGTTCCGGGCCCGCCCGGCGGCGCGGCGGCCGGTACTCCGGAGCACGAGGCGGCAAGCACGATGATGAGGGTACAGGCGACGGCTAGAGCGGCCATCGGGCGTGTTGACATTGTTTACTCCGGTCCACTGTCGGATTGTGCATCGCGATCGTAGCCGGTTTGTCCAATGTTGCGCAAGCCGACGCAATGCGTATATAGTCCATTCGTCATGAAAGTCAGCGCATTCGGAAGAGCCGTGGCGATCGCGTTCCTGTACATCGCCGTCTTCGTCCTTCTAGTCGTCATACAATTCCCCACGGCCGGCCCCATCACGGAGGTCGCCGGCGGCGTATCGTTCAAAGGCCTGCCTGCCCAGGACGGCAAGGGGATCCGCTCGGCGGAGATCACGGCGGCGGGCATCCGCCTCGTGTTCTCTGACCGCTATCCGCTCGTGCTTCGCGACATGGCTGGCGCAGAGGTCCTCGCCACGCCCGTTTCGTACAAGACCGGCACGGACGGTTTCTCGGTACGCTTCGACGACGGCTCCAGCCTCGAGGCGCGAGGAGCCCCCGATGGCCGCGCTGCATGGGCCATCACTCCCGGAAAACCCGCGGTATCGGCGACGATACGGTACGAACTGTCCTATGGGGCGACGATGCTTGCGGCCGGCGACAACGGAGCCCTCAGGCTTTCCGCCGGCGGATCGACCTGGCAGTTCTCGGGAGTCTCCTCCGCCGAAACGCCCAGGAACCTCAAGGTATCATCGACAAAAGGAATCCTGCGCCCATTCGTCGCGTCGATCGAGGCCGAGACCAAGCCGACATCGCCTGCCGGGTTCATAGCGCAAGCGCCGATGGAACCGGCCGCCTGGGCCAAGGAGCTTTCTGACTGGCGCGACAAGGCCTGGTACGGCCTGTCCGGGCCATCATTCGACCCCGCCGCCGGCACCTGGACGACATCCGCGGCCAATCCCGGCAGCTTCGACGAAGCCGCGTTCATCGCGTACGAGGCGGAAGCCATGCGCCGCGAGATGCGCGATGCCGCGGCGGCTCTGGTATCGGTGGCCAGAACCGCGCACGCCGGCAGCCTGAGCTGGAAAAGCGTTCCGTTTGCCGGAAAGACGGGTGCCGCCATGGCCAGCTTCGAGGACGACAATCTGGCCGAGGCCAAGGCAGCCGAACGCCTGGTGCAGGAGCGGTCCCCGAAACTCTTCCAGAAGCAGGGCGTCGTGCCCATGCTGTTCGACAGGGCACCCTATTCCCTGGCGCAGGAGGCGATGGCACTGGCAAGCACCCTCGACTTCTCGAAGTCCGACGTGGCGCAGGCGGTCGCGCTTATAGAGGCCTACCTCGACGCCAGGGCTTACCTGAGCGAGGAAGCGAATCCGTTCGCCAAGGCGGTCGACCTCGTGGACAGGGTCATATCTCCAGCCATACGCAAGGTCGACAGCGCGTTCTACCTGCAAACCGCCCCCGACGGCCGCTGCGAGGCGCTCGCGGGACTTTCCGCGGGCAAGGCACTCATCAGGCTGGCCGACGCGCTTGGCAAGCCGATATACGCCGGCATCGGCCAGAGCCTGGTGGCGGGCTTCATGCGGCTCGCCTCGGAGGACGGCTCCATGCCCGCGAGCGTCACGACGGGCAGCGGCGCGGCGGTCCGGTCTGTAACCAGGCTGAGCGCCGCCGCGGCCTACCCGATTCTGGCGGATTCTCCATATTACCCTCGTGCCGTAAGTTTCTACCGGCAGCTCGGGCCGGGAGCCTGGGCCTGGACCTGTTCGCCCGACGTCCGCATCGACACGAACCAGGAACGGACAGTGATGACGGTCGATTTTCCGGCCGGCTTCTCCCACTACATGGCGCTGTACGGCGTAAAGCCCTTCGCCCGTATCCAGCTTTACGGGCTCGACTACAACATGGACGCCAGTTTCGAGAATTACAACGCCTCGGGTTATTTCTACAAGAAGGCCGCTGGAGCCATGTACCTGAAGATGCGCCACAAGTCCCAAACGGAGGACATACGGCTCTTCTATTGAACGGCCGGGAAGCGCCCGACCGTTTCGAGACGCCGGGCGAGCTTGTCTACGTCGTGAGGGACGACGATCAGGCGTTGCCCCTGCTCATGCACGCGGTAGCCGGGCGCGTCGTCCGGAGCCTGCGCCGTTGCGACGAGGGAGTGATGGCCGCCCTGGAGGCTGCCACCATCGAGGTCGGCGCCCGCGTGCGGCTCGACGCTCTCGGGGAAGACCCGGCGGCGCCGGGATTGTTCCTGGTCTCGATACGCAGGGAAGACAGGGAACGCTTCGAAGAAACGATCCATCCCGCGCCCGCCCGCTGGGCGGGCGAAACGGAATCCGCCCCGGGCATCCGCACCGTCTCCGGCTAGTGCGTTTTTTTTCCATGGATTTTCATGAACTCTGGCCGTATACTTCTCTTCAATCGCGAGGATGAGAGAATAGAGTGACAAACAACGACATCGAAAAACTCAGGGACGGTTACGAGAAGCAGATCTTCGATCTGCGACAGCTTTTTGAAATCTCAAAAAGCCTGAACTCGACGCTGGACTACGGCATACTGATAGAGTCGATCCTCTACACCATCATGGGCCAGATGAAGGTCCAGAAAGCCGCCCTGTACGCAAAGAAGGGCATAGACTCCACGAGCTTCAACCTGCACCGCAACTACAAGGGCTTCGAGATTCGCCACGACCTCGACTACAGCATCGCCGAGGACACGCCGGCCATGCGCACGTTCGCGCGCGAGTCGCGCTGCTGGACGCTGGACGAGCTACGCGAGCGTTTCGGTGATATGGGCGGGCTCGAGCCGCTTGAACCAATGGCGCCGTGCCTCATCGTGCCGCTCAAGGCAAAAGGGGTCGTCAACGGCCTGATCCTGCTGGGCGAGCCAATCGTCTCCGAGGATTTTACCGACTACGAGAAAGACTACCTCCTCAACATCGCCATACTCGCGTCGATCGCCATAAACAACGCCTTCCTCTTCGAAATGACGACCACCGACATGATGACCAAGCTCAGGATGAAGCACTACTTCTACACGGTCCTGATAGAAAAAATGGAAGAAAGCGCGTTCTCGGAAAAGCCGCTGTCGGTGATCATGTGCGACATAGACCACTTCAAGAAGTTCAACGACACCTTCGGACACAATTGCGGTGACGAGGTGCTAAAGCGCGTCGCCAGGCTCATCCAGAACCAGACCAGGTCAGTCGACGTGGCCGCCCGATACGGCGGGGAGGAATTCTGCATGCTCCTGCCAGACACCGACACCCCGGGCGCCGCCCATATCGCGGAGCGGATACGCAGCGGCGTACAGGACATGAGCTTTGAATACGACGGCCAGATGATGTCGGTGACCCTGTCGCTGGGCGTGGCCCGGTACGACCAGACACGGGACCTGTCCGGCAAGTCGATAATCGACCGGGCCGACAAGGCGATGTACCAGGCCAAGCAGGGCGGCCGCAACATGGTCGCGGTGGCGCGCTGATGTTTAGGGCGAAGCTGGCCTGGGCGGACAGGCCGGCGGCTGACTTCGAGGCGTCGCCGGCCATGTCCATACTGGTCTCTGTCCAGAGGGCCGGCCTGCCGTTGCGCCACGACTGCGGAGGCAAGGCTCAATGCGGCACCTGCAGGGTGCGGCTGGTCTCCGGCAGGCTGAGCCCGATGGGCGAACGGGAGCGGCTGCGCCTCGCGGCCGTATCCGCCGGCGACGGCGTCAGGCTGGCGTGCCAGGCCAGGCCGGGCTCCGATGTCGAGCTCGAGGCGGTCATGCCGCTCGCCCGCGAAAGCCCGACCGCGCAAGGCGCGCGCTGACCAGACTGGACGGGGGTAAAACGAATGGAAGCTATACACGCCGGGCTGATCGGGGAAAAGACGCTTGTCGTCGAGGCGCGCCATACCGCCGGCCACCTTGGCTCGGGCGGAGCGCCTGTCTACGCGACGCCGATGATGGCGCTTGCGATGGAGGAAGCCGCCCTTTCGGCGGTGGACCCCCTGCTCGAAGCCGGCAAGGCGACCGTCGGCTACAGCCTTGACATCAGGCACCTCGCCGCTACCCCGATAGGCATGCGCGTCACCGCCCGGGCCGAACTCATCTCGATCGACGGCAAGATGCTCACCTTCAGGGTGGAGGCGTTCGACGAGCGTGAGCGCATAGGCGAAGGCACGCACGTGCGTGCGATCATCGACATGGAACGCTTCAAGGCCAAACTTGCCCTCAAATCCAGCAATGATTAACTGCACCAGATTCTTCCAGTGACGCCAGCGCTTTAATTATATGTATTATCATATATACAGAAAACAGGAGGAAAATCCTTGATTTCCAGCACGATAGCTCTCGCAGGCTGTATTCTTCTTTGCATTGCCATATCAGCATTTTCAATCGTTCGATCTCGCCGCCGTGGTGCTTTGATGAGCCAGCGCTTCGCAAGAATCTCTCGGGGCGAACTTCCCCCGGACTCTGTTCTCGGGAACATGGTTTCAGATACGCGGTACAGGGCCGACGCTTCGCGCGCAACAGCATCGGGCCTAT
>CAZNXK010000015.1:0-1398 GCA_964576835.1 uncultured Treponemataceae bacterium
GATGTAACCGCACATCGAAAATGATAAAATGGATCACTTGAAATGATAAAATACGTGTTTAATAGTGCAATAAGCTGCTTTTTCGTGTCATTTTTAACAGTGTGGCTCTTAACTATTGAGAACCGATATCCGGTCCCGTGCCGCCTGTCGTCCTTTTAGCACCTCATCCGGTATTGCCTTCCCGGTTTCTGCTAGTCGCACCGCATACCAGTCAGTACTGGCCAGATAGCTGAGCAGGGTGGATATCTCGTACTCGCTGGCCCTCGCGTCAGCCCCTTTTCGTGTCAGTTCACCTTTTTCAACCTGTTCTTCCAACGTTGCGCTTCTCAGCGCATCACCGTCGATCACCATAGCGCAAGGTATTTCTTTCAGCCCAGCCTTGTACTGTTCGATATCTGTCATCGTGACTATCAGCTCGCCATCGAGCTTGGACCCTTCGGGGATACTCACAAGTCCTTCGCCAACCCTTGCCGATAGTCGCTTCAGGTTGTACTCGTCGTCAAACTCCATGATGCTCTGCCCAACCAATCCGCAGAAGGAATCTGGCACATCGACAGTACCCCTTGGCTTGTCTCCGCAGTAAATAGCGGATATGCAATCGTCGATTATTTTCAGGTACATCATGCTGTTCTCTCCCATATTCGCATTGTTCTGTTTGCCGGTCTCGCCTCTGTTCCGCCACTATCGCCAGTAGGGCAGGCACTGGCGACACGGACTATAGGATTAACATTACCTGCTGGATAGGAACCATCATATCCGCCAGACCCATTGTCTCTGTTGCCTGTATATTCGACATGCGTATGTAACAAGTTCTGTGATGCCTGTACCCCGCTCTCAAAAGCAGAAGCATTTCCTCCTTCTGCCCTGAAGAAGTTGCCAGCAAAAGAGCTGGATACGTTGCTCCATGTACCTGTAAACAGATCACTTGGTAGTGACCTACCCGGAAGTTGCATATAAATAAAGCCGATAGGCACCGCGCCCTTGCCATGTAGCGCAAGCTCGCCATTGCCAGCCGTGAAATACTCAACCCCGGCGGCATCCTTGATCGACAACCCGATCATCGCGCCCTGGGTAAATGACCAGATATCATCGAGCATGTGCCCTATACTGGCACCGAACGTGATCGTTATCTCATTTGCTCCGAGCGTGGTCTCGACACCAGCGATCAAATCGATATCAGCCGAGAATGCCCCGCCGTCCTTGTTCCAAGCGAACTGCTCGACCAAGGTGAATGAGCGCACTGCGCGGACGTATCCGTTATGCGGGTCAAAGATTTCTAGAACAGTGCCACCATACTGAGGCATGTACAGCTTGCCGATGTCTATCGCGCAGGTATATCGATACATGTTTGTCGGGAGCGTTTTGGTTGTCGTGGTACCGGCTGCTATGTCGTATATT
>CAZNXK010000015.1:1498-32227 GCA_964576835.1 uncultured Treponemataceae bacterium
TTTCAAGAACAGTGCCACCATACTGAGGCATGTACAGCTTGCCGTTGTCTATCGCGCAGGTATATCGACCCATGTTTGTCGGGAGCGTTTTGGTTGTCGTGGTACCGGCTGCTATGTCGTATATTTCAAGAACAGTGCCACCATACTGAGGCATGTACAGCTTGCCGTTGTCTATCGCACAGGTTGCTCGATACATGTTTGTCGGGAGCGTTTTGGTATACGTGTTCTTCTTCTTGCTCAACACAGTCCCTGTACCAAAGTGCTGCGCGTATGCGCTGTTTGTATCGACTTCGGAACTTGACCAGTATTCATCACTGGCAAATGTTCCGATTGATGCTCTGTGCGCATACATCTGTGCCAACTCATCCTTGCTGGGAAGGAACCAGTCTGTAAATCCTCCTAAGGAAAGATCGGCACATATCTTGGCGGCGCTTCCGGTTGTAGCCGCTACAATGACAGTGGTATTCCCGTTGCCGCTGCCAATGCCGGTGGCCGTTGCTCCCGTGGTTGCGTTCGGTACGTCAGCCCATGTGTTTGCTACACTCTGATCCGTGGTTGCGGTTTCCAACGCATACCCGTTGTCAATATCTATATAGAATATCTTCCCGCCGGCCGGGCCGGTGTCGCCAATGGCAAAACTGTCTATCCCCTTGGTGATCTTGACGATGAATTCTCCGGGGACATCGCCGTTAGCGACGATCAACAGGTCATCTAGCCCGGTTCCCGTGAAGACTTTGCCGTACACTCCGACCTGGTCCTGAATGGCGACGCGAGCGTTTTCGGATGCTCCGACGCCGGTACGGAGAGTCCCTGTGATATGGACTTCCGTAGCCTCAATCTTGTCAATGAATGCCCGGTTTGCTACGAGCAGATTGATGAATCCTTCATTCGCCGTCAGCGCATTGATGAATGCTATATAAGCCGCCAAGTCTTGAACCTTGATCTTGACGGCGGTAACCGCTTCGGCCTGCAGTTTCGGCGTGGAGACCGACCCTGCGGCTATGGCGCCTTCGGGGAGCGGAGATGCAAGGATAGCGACAGGCGCGGATGGAACGCCTTCTGTCCCGTTGACGATGCGGCTTACCCGGTACCAGTAGGCTTTGGTGACCGGATCGGACGCAGTGCCGTCCAGGGCGAGATTCGGATCCTCATAGGCGTATCCGGGCACTTCGGCAATGAATGTCCACGGCCCATCCACGGCATCGGCGCGATAGACTCGATGGGCGATCGTTCCCGTGAGGTTTGCCTGCCTAGACCATACGAGGTACGCGGTCACGAACATGCACTGCGCAAGCAGCACGGGTACATCGGGCGTCGTGGTGCCGCCACCCTGGTCATATCCTGATTGCAGGTCATCGAAGGTCGGGACATTAATCAACTGGCCTTCCGGCGTTTCCGCCAGGGAAGGAGGCGCGGGCAACAGCACCGTCGAGCCGGCCGCCGGCGTGACGGTGGCACCGGACAACCCGACAGCCCGGTATCCATAGATGCCTGTCTCGAGGTCCCGAGTTCTCTCGATGATGATGGCGATCGCCGATATGCCGGAATATGGATCCGCAATCGACACGACGGTTCCAACCGGGACAACAAGCTCCGACTCAAGCCGATACCGCCAGGCGGCATCGCGCAGGCGCGAAGCCCGTGCGGCGCACAGCGCGGAAGCATAGTCGGCATCGTGGATGAATCGGGAATCGTAGCGATCAACCGACCTCGGCGATACGGCAAGGTCGACTCGCTCCACGGCTATGGCACCACGATACACGACATCGGCAAGGATGGAGCAATTGTATATGAGCTTCGATTCGGCAGCTCCGTTCCGGTACGCAAGCCTGGCGCGCTTGTTCTGGAAGACCGCGGCCTCCCGCACGATGCCATCATCGAAACGATCATCGACAGTATGGTTGCTGCTGAGCACAAGCGCGGTAAAATCTTCATTCTGCACAACGGCGCCACGTTCGTTGATCCTGCTGGACAGTGCCGTGTCGCGGTACTCCCACCAGGCTTCTCCGACATTGGCCTCTTCAGGCCAGAGGTATCCCGGCTGGATGGGCCATCCGGACCGCCGGTTGTCGTCGCCGAAGGGCAGGTCGGCCATGTACAGGAGCGCACCGGCTTTATCCTTGAGTGGGGTCCAAGAGACTTCTACCGCCTCGGCCTCGATCGCCAGGCGTTCCGCCTCGACCGTACCGATGATGGAGTCCTCGTCCAGAGCGACGGATGGAACCGGGTCGGCGAACATCCAGCGCACGGTGACGACGCGGCCGTACGCATCGAGGCGCCACGCGTACCCGTACTCTCCAAACAGGGTGTCCAGGGCATCGGCAACCGTGCCCGAGTCCACGGCGAACGCGCGCAGCGATACCGCTATGGCATCCTCGATGGCTACGGGCATGTCTGCCAGGAGGACGAGCCGGTGGACGGCGCTCTGCCCAGGCGCGGCCGGATCGCAGACCATGACATTCTCGAGAGCCAGAGCGTCATCGCCGGAGATCTCGCGATCAAGCAGGAATGACAAGTCTTCCACTTCGAGCGGAATGTCATCGACATCCGGATCGGTCCCGAGCGCGGCCCCGGACGACGTAATCTTCGCGCCTGGCGCGACGCGACCGGTGAACGCCCTTGCTCCGTCGATATCGATCTCTACCCGGATATCCCGTACGCCCGTGAGTTTCTCGACAAGCCCGGCGTTGTACCTGAGGCCGAGCGCATACACGCTGACGGCGTGGCGGAATTCTTCATTGCATGCCCGTTCCACCGGTTCGCAGATCCGCACCAGCTCCGATACATCCAGCTCGATGCCGTCGAAATTCATCCTGACTGCCACGGTCGGTATGGTCATGCGTGTACTCCGGCGCGCTGTGTTCCGCGCTTTTTTTTCTGTTCGAGCCCGAGCTGGATCTCGTCGACCAGGTCGTCCCTGGTGAGCACCGATCCCTTGGGGTAGATCGAGATGTTGTAGATCTCCACGGGACCTCCGGCAACGCCGCCCGCGCTCAGCGAAAGCTTGCCTGAGCGTAGGCCAGAGGAAAAAGACTCCGGGATGATGGTCTCGCCCTTGTGGACTTTGGCGATCATGTCGGATGGAACACTCGTTGTCCCATTGTCGAAACGGATACCAGCCCAAATGTTGGTCAGGTTAAGACCCTGTAAGGCAGATAAGTCTGGTACAGTCGTAGCAGGCGTCGTCGTAGACGTTGTTGTCGCCGATGACGTTGAGGCCACGCCTGCAGATACCAGTTCGCTGTCCGACACGTCGATACCGTTGTTCAGACGATCGAGGATGCCCTCGAGCAGATCGACCTGCCGCTCCTCGGCGGACTGCAACATGGCCATGGAAACATCCTTGGCCACGTTCGCCGCCACGATGCGCCGGTCATATTCAGACTCGCTCATAGCACCGAGTTCCAGCAGCTTCTGGAGACTGGCGACGTTCTTGCGGTAGGCGTCTTCGATGTCCTTGCGGCGATCGGAGAAGACCTGGCGGATACGGTCCATCTCGTCGGACACGGCTTGCGTCTTGCTGGCGATCTGCTTCTCGGCCTCGATTATCTGATCCGTGGTTTTCAGGGTTTCGAGCAGCTTGATATTCACGAACGGTAGTTTGTTGAGCGCCTTGATGACGCTGTTTATCAGGTTGATGATCGCATTACCGACCGGAACTATTACTTTGTCATACAGCCAGGTCAGTGCCTTTGCCAGCGGTGGCAACACGTGTTCGACGACACCTTTAATTATCGTACTGAAGATATTCATAACCTTCTGAACATCCTCATTTTGCATCGCAATAGAGAGAGCGGAATCAATAAGCACTTGTTGCCACGCTTGTGCTGGCTGCCCGCCCAGGCCGAGCATCTTGCCCGCTTCGGTGTCTTTAACCGCGTCGCTGGCTGATCTTGCAGCATACTCGCCCCATTTGCCTTGTTCCGCGGCCAAGCGACGAGCTTCTTCGAAGGCCCGGCGGGCCTGGGCGATCCGCTCATCCGCAGCGCGCCTAGCCTCGTCGATTTCAAGGTCGGCTATCTGGCGGGCGTAGCCGCGGGCCAGCGCGAGCTTCGAGTCTTCGGTGCCCCCGAACAGGGTGAGGGTTCGGTCGCGCTCCAGGACGAGGTCATCGAGGCGGGACTCGGTAAGTTTCGCGGCGGCGGCAGCGGCGGCGTTGGTCAGGTCCCAGGAGGTTTCGGCGGCGGCGCGGGCCTCGGTTACGCGGGTTTCGGCGATTTCCTTGTCGTACCCGGCCTCGACGCTGGCGCGCATGGCGGCGTAGCGTTCGGTGATCGCCATGCGTTCGGCCTCGGTAGTCCCAGCGGCCGCGATGCGCTTGGCCTCGAGTGTTGAGAGCGAAGCGAGTGCCACGGCCTTCTCGGTCTCGATGTCATCGACCTTGGTGGCCGAGAGCTTGATCATTCGCGCGGTCTCATCAGCAGAGAGCGAATCGGCTACCTCGCTCCGCTTGGCGTCGTAGTAGGCATTGATCTCGTCTATGATGGCCTTGTTCTTGGCTCCGACGCCATTGGCCGCAGCTTCGGCAAGCTTCTTGGTACGCTCGTAGTCGATCCCGGCGAATGGATCCAGCGAAGAATCCGCGGCACTCTTGGCCATGAAGTCGGCCCACGAGGCCTTGAAGGCAGCTGCCTTCTTCTCGGCGTCAGCAGCGGAGGTTGCCGTTGCAGCAGCGGAACGGGAATCAAGTTCCTTATCGAGCTCCTTGATCTTCGCGGCTGCCACCGTGAGTGCATCCATTCCGGTAGTTCGCTGCATCGCGGCAAGGATCGCTGATCTGGCCGACCGGAGTTCTGCATCGCTCATAGAGTCGATCGCGGCGGCATACTCCTTAGCAGCCTTCGCAGCCGTGCTCATTGCTTCGGAGGCGGCACCGTATGAGGATATAGCGCTGTTGCTTTTTTCGCCGGCGTCGGAGATAGCCCTGGCTTCCTTTGCCTTGGCGGCCGCGAACGCGACAGCGGCGGCTGCGCCTGCGACAGCCGCGACGACACCGGCTATGAGGAGCGGGTTGGCAACGGACATGGCTATATTGACCGCCTGCAACGCGGCAAAGTGCGTCCACTTGGCCGCCGCCGCGATGAGTGTCTTGGCCGCCAGAACCGCAAGTCCGGCCGACAGGGCGGCTACCGCTGCCCCCATGGCACCCTTCATGAAATCCGATGAGTTCGCCGCGGCCACGGCGATCCTGTTCAGGAGATTGGCGCCGAGCGTGAGTATCGGAGCCAAACCTTCTCCAAGCGCCTCATTCACGTCGCCAATGGATTCTTCCATCCGGCTCATAGCCACCGCGCCAGACCCGCTCATCCGTTCCGCGTATCCGTCGAACAAGGTGGAGACTATTTTGATTGCCTCCCCGGATCGTAGCTGCTCCTCGGTCAGGTCCTTGATGGCGGGGATGGTCATGCCGAGACTTCGGGCCTGTCCGCTCAACGATGTCGACAAGGAATTGACGTGGGTGGATAGGTCCCCGCCGTATACAGCCTGCATGTTGACGGCGGCGCTGATGAGATCTCGCGTTTGCGCTTCGCTCTTGCCCTCCTGGATCAACTGAGCCGCAAGCTGTTTGACCAGGTCGTCGGAGACGCCGGCCATCCCCTGCATCTCCGATGCGAAAGTCTTCATCCTCTGGGCGCCGCCCTGCACGCCGCGCATCTCCATGCTGATTTGCAGGCGAAGGGCAGAGGCTTCGGCGCTGTTGAAGGCGACGACGGATTCACCTGCGAATTGCGTTACCTTGCGGAGCGCGGCCGCGGCGCCGATCGCGCCGACAAGATGACCAAGTTGTCCGGCTAGGCCGTCGGCGCCATAGCCCATGAAACGCATCTGTTCCCCGGCGGCGTCGTACTCGGCTTTCATCTTCTGGATTTCTTCCGACTGCGGCTCAAGTCCCTGTTCCAGGAGCTGGACCATCACCGTCTTGAGCGATGCCTGCCGCTGGCGCAGGCCGCCAAGCTCGTCGCCGAAGAGTGAGGCCGCCTTGGCCGAGGTCTTCAGATCCTGGTCGAGGCGGCCCATGATGGACTTGATGTCGTTGGCTGGAGGAATGAACTTTTTGGCTTCACCGGCGAGGCGCTTGAGTTCCTCGGACATGGTCCCGAGATCGGCGAGGGCCCGCTTTACCTCGAGCTGTATTTCCAGTCGTATCTGCTCCGAGGTCATGGCTCGTGTGCTCCTGTTCCCATTCGCGTTTTGCCAACTTGAACGCCGCTATGACGACGTCCGCCACGGCGGGCCATTCCATCCATCCACCCGCGTACGGCGCGATCTCCAGGAGTTCCCCGAAGGCGAACCATTCGTACGCCTGGAAGAACTCCTCGTTGACGTACGTTGGAATGTCCCGGTACGCGACCCAGACGGGTGCCCCGGACACATCCTGTATCCCGGTCCGGACTTCCAGGCTTTCACGGCCTGGACGTACCCGGGCGAGATGCTTGCCGTCCCGCCACAGACGGTAAGCGATTCTCAGTTTTTTTCTTCAACCTTATTCTCGAGCGCGATCCTGAATTCGTCAGCGAGCTCGGTGATGAGTCCATCGAATATGACAGGGGCTTCCCACAGAGTCTTTGCGTCTGTGATGGCCTTCTTCTCCCCGTCGATCGTATAGGAAAGACCATCGATGCGGATGATCATGGTATCGACGATGGCCTTGCGGTCATTCGGGATAACCGTATCGCCTCCTTCTACGCGCCCTTCAGCGTCATAACGGAAGCGGAGCTCCGGCTTGCTTATCAGCCGGCCCTTCATGCTTGGAGTGGGGTTTTTGTATGTCACCGTGAATCGATCGGATTCCGGTGCCGTGCGGTTGCCATTGAACTTCGGGGTGAAGGTAATTCTTGAAGAAAAGTCGAGTTCCATGCTGTTCCCTTTCTGATGACAGCCGGCCGCTTCTGCCTGCGGCCGGCCATGGCGGTTACGCCGTTATGACGCGCTCGTAGTAGACCGGATCGTTGCCGGTGAACCGGAACTTGGAGGAGTACTCCTGTTTGGCGCCGGAGTCGGCTCCGAGGTTGACGCCGAACAGCTCGATCTGCGCGAACATGAACGCGTAGGTCTCTCCCGCGTACGCCGAGTCCCTGATGACGCCCCGGATATAGAGGGGCCGCGAATTGACCTGGCTCACCGTGATGACGCCGGTCTCGTCACGGTGGACAACCTTGAGGAACTGGTTCAGGAGTCCTCCTGACTCGCCCGTCACGCCGAGCGTGAAGATGCCGGCGAGCGTCCCCTCGGCGTCGGCCTTGCCCTTGCGGTACTTCTTGACTTTGTGCCGCAGGAGCGTGACGTCGACCTCGCTCGCGGAGAACGACGCCTTCCAGGACGAGGCGTCCAGGAACTCCGTTCCGGTAGCGAGCTTGCACGTGTCGCCGACAGCCGGGACTTCGTCGCCGTCCGCGGGGAAAAGGTCTCCCACGTCGAGCGCTCCGAAAATGCTCGCGGCCGCGGCCTTTGCCGAGACGATCCAGTCGCCCTTGCCGGCCCCTGACGCCGCGAGCCCACCCGCCAGTACGTCGAGGGTCTTTACCGCGTCTCCGATCACCTCGGCCCCGAACTCGAGCGCCTCTATCGTGGCGTCGTCGCCGATCAGGGTGATGACTTCTTTTTCAGCCATGTCTTATTCCTTCCTTTCTCGCCGGCCATGACGCCCGGTCTGATTCGTATCCATGTTTTCCGGTCCGGCCGGTACGTCCGCGTCAGCGCGCGGCTCTTTGTACAATGATTCCTCGATTGATCTAGCGTTCGTTTTCGATGGGATCAACGGGATATCGATTCGCACCTCGAGCTTCAGGAGCGCGCTGGACCAGATGACGTGATCGAGCCGCTTGCGGCCGTTCTCCTTCACATAGCCCTGCCGCACGACGGCGTCCGGGGCGGCCTGTACCATCCTCAAGGTCTTCTGTTCGTTCATCGATGCGCTCCTCACCTGATTGCCGACTGGGTTATGGTGACGAGATACTCGACACGTACCCACGCGACCTTGTCGTTGTCGGGATCCTCGAGCAGGCCGTCGTCGTCGTTCGATTTCATCTCCAGGCGCAGGTTCGCGATCGGCTTGCCGTCCTGGTCCTCGAGCCGGTCGGCCTCGATCGCGTACCGGGCCAGCGCCTCGCACGCGTCGACGGCGTTCCTGAGCGCGGTGTGGCTCTCGACCCGCGACTCGATCGATACCGCAGCCTGCACGACGGTACCGGCGACCGGGCGGCGGTCGGTATACAGATCCCTGCCTGTCGACACCTTGCGGGCAGCGACCTTCACGCATAGCCCCGGTTCCTTGATCGCGAGCGGGAGCAGCAGGGTCTTGAGCCCGGTATGCCGCCCGATCTGCGCGACGAGGAGCTGGACCTGGTCCCACGCATTGAGGCCGCTCATCCGAACACCCTCCGCCGCACGGCCGTCTCGATGATGCGCACCGACGCTTCAGGCAAGCGCATGAACTGACGAGCTGGAATCTTGGCGCTCTTCTTGAGGACGAAGAGCGCCCGCACCCGGCCGGTCTTGCCCTTCTGGACAAGGATGCAGCCCTTGGCCACCCAGACCTTGTAACCGTCGGCCGCCATGGCGTCGAGGCACTTTCGCGGTGTAGCTCCGTACGTATGCATGAAGCGGCGCGTCTCGGCGCCGAGCGGAATGGCCAGGTACCGCGAGGTCTTTGGCGTGATCGTTCCGCCGTTGTGGAGGATAACGGCTGCAGGATGGTTGGTGCCTATGACAGCTGTGTCGTTCCGGACGGTATGCGTCATCGAATTGACAAGGCCTGGTTTAGCACTATCCCGCAATGGTAAATTCCCGCCTTTTACTCTTTGAGTCAGCGCGCTATTCGGAGCCCAGGGCCCTGTAATGATGTTCTTCTGCACGAGGCTGGTGCCCAGGGCTCCTACGTAATCAAGGAGGCCGGGGTCGCGGAGGCGGCGTTCGAGAGCGTCCAGGATCTGGATGGTCACGGGTACACCCTCCTTGCCGGTACGGTGATGGCTCCAACCGCGGGCTTGTCGGCCGCGGGGTTGGCCGCTTCGGGATAGTCGCCGAGGCTCGATACGATCAGGTCCTTGGCCTTGATCCTGTATTCACGGCCGGCCTCTTCGTTGCCGAGCGCCATGTGGAGCTCATACACGGTGAAGAGGAGCGCCACTTCGCGGGCTACCGGCAGGTCGAGGTTCAGCGCCTGGCCGAGCCTTCCGAAGATGGCCGATACGTGGATGACGGCCCGCTCCGAGGCCCGGATGACGGTATCGTCCGAGCCATCAGAAAGCTGCTCGTACAGTTGGACCGAAAGACGGGAGCGGACTTCATCCGGCGTGATCACCGATCCTGAGGCCGCCGGAGAGACGGAACGGGAGCTGACAACCGCCGTTCCTTTCTGCTCCAGGAGGTCGTCGAAGTCGGTCATGGGCATGGTGTGTTCTCCCGTCTTTCGGTCGTGGTCAAGCTACAGGTGTAGCGGCTTCTTTCTTACTGCCGGACTTGCGTGGTTTCTTGGGAATTTCGGATTGCCTGGATACTGCCTCCGGTTTCGAAGCAGGGGACTTCTGCGGTTCCATCGAGGTTTGGAATTCAGCCACGAGCGTTACCGGCTTTCTTTCAAAGTAAAGGGCGAACGATATACCGATCATCGCCGAGACCAAGGCCAGAAAGCCGAACGTTACGGATCTCGTGTACGCCTCGATGGCCTTGACGAGCGGAGCGGCTTCCACGCTCAGCGAGACCGGCAGTACCATGCCAGCCGTGATGGTCGCCATGACGGGCGGCCCCTGGGTGGCGGGCTCGTTTGCCATGACCGGAATCGAGATCATAGCGAGCATGATGACAAGGAACACGGCAATCGACTTCTTCATAATTACTCTCCTTCTTTCTTGATGAGGCGGCCGGATGGAACCGGCCGCCTCTTGTTTAAGTGATTTCTCTGGTGATCGCTTACGTGAGTACCTGAGCCTTGACGATGCCGGCCACGTTGACGACGGGGAGCGGCTTGGATTCGCCGATGACCTTGACGCCCGAGGGATCCTTGAGGTTCTCGTACGTGGCGAAGAACGGCAGGGCCTGCTGGCCCGCGTCGATGGAGTCGAGCGCCGCATACAGCATCTTGTGGCCGGCCTGCTTGTCTACGACGAGCAGGTGCTTGAGCGGTACGACGGGAATGGCCGCCTTGGTGGTCAGGTTGGTGTACGACGCCCCGAAGAGCTGGATCGTGAACCCGCCTCCTATGGAAATGCCCGAAGCGGTAGCCTGGGCGACCGACGCGTTGGCCTGGGCTCCGGCGAGGTCGCAGAGCACGGAGAATACGTCGAAGCCGGCGAAGATGGCGACGTCGTTGCCGTCGACCTTCTTCTTGAGCACGTCGAGGATCTCGGAGATCGCCTTGATGACGGTCGAGATCTTGGCGTCCACAGCGTCGAACTTCTTGGTGACCTTGGCCGAGGCGTCGCCGATCGTGCCGTAGTCGACCACGTACGGGACGATGGTGCCGCCGCCTTCCCTCATGTAGTAGTTGATCTTGCCGGTGAGCGCCTGGATGGCCAGGGCTTCGGCGGTCGCCCTGCAGCCGCGGCGCAGGCGGTCGATGATGTTGTCGATCTCCTGCTGGATGCTCGAGGCGTTGAGCGATCGCAGGTTGTTGAGGTCGGCCCCGGACAGGAACTCGGACGGGTTGACCGGCTGAGGCTCGATGAGGATGACGGAACCGTCGGTCGCCGACATGGGGTACGACTGCGAACCGCGGCGGACGACCGGCAGGTTGCCGGGATTGAGCCCCAGGTCCCTCGTGCCAACGACCGGGCGCGGGATGTTGCGGCGGTCGGCGAACAGGAGGTCCATGACGGGGGTCTTGAGTTCGGGCAGGCGCGAGAGCGAGTTCACTATCGCGTCCACGGTGAAGAACTTGCGAAGGTCGAGTTCCATGGTGTATGCGGCTCCTTAAACCGCGAAAATGCCGATGGCCTCGAGGGCCGCGATATCCTCGGCGTCGGCAGCCAAGGAACCGGTGAGGATGAGGTCACGATTGACCGCGCCATGCCTGATGACCAAGGCGGTATCGTCTGCCCCGGTATCGCAGGCGTTGACGCTGGCGCCAACCGGCTGTGTCTTGTGGCCTATCTTTACGGTCTTTCCCGCCGCGGGGGCGGTCGTGAAGGTTACGGCCACTTCACCGGTCTTGTAGTTCACGGTGCCTGATCCGCCTCCAACGAGCCTGCCATGCCCGTCGTCGACGATCACCTGGGGCGCCGTGTTGTTGTTGTCGATTTGGACGGACCCTGGGAGCACTGGAGCGGGATCGAGCGTCGCCGCAAAATCCTTGTTCGTTCCGTCTATCATCCCGGTCATGTCGACATCGGCGACCTCCTGATGGGCTATGAGCAGGCTGTCCGAGTCGAGCGCCACGATTTGGCCGTCGGCTATGACACCAGCGTCCTCGAGCACAAGCTTGCTCACCAGGATCGGCGGGTGGGCGGCGCTGACCACGCGGGAAGGCGCGGGATTGATGGTTCCCAATACAGCGTTCATGTGCGCTCCTTAGTACTTGTTGACGATCTTCGATACGTCCAGCGGCTTGCCGTCGTCGAGCTGGTCGCCGAAGTCCTCGCGGCCTTCCGCGACGGGCTTGGGGATGGATTCGAGCACGCGGCGCAGGACCTCGATGCTCGATACTTTTTCCTTGGCGCCCGCCTCGTCGGAGAGCTCGATGGTTTCGGCGTCTCCGAGACGATCGGCAAGTTCAAGGACGAGGCCATGCTTCGCCTTGGGGATCCTGCCCTCCATCGCCACCTTGATGCCGTCCTTGGCGGCCGCGAGTCCCGACGCCTTCAGGTCGGCGAGTTCCTTCTTGAGGTTGTCGTTCTCCTCTTTCACTTGCACATCTTCCTCCTTGCCGGTCTCGCCGGCGGTATGCTTGAGCTGGTCGGCGAAGGTCTGCATCTGTTCCTTGAGCGCCGCCGGTATCTCCGCGCCGCCGATGATCATCTCCGTGGCCAGAGAGGTCAGTTCAGAAAGAGCCTTCACTGTTTCCTCGAGCGGCCAGGCGGCGCGGCCCTTGTCGGCGATGCGTCGTATCGCCATGGCGATATCGTCGGTGGCCGCGGGAGCAGCAGGTTGATCGTCCGCGAAGCAATCGACGATCTTTTCATCACCGAAGTTCAGCACACCGAGGTCGGCGAAGATCTTGAGGTCGCGTATCTTCGGGGGCGCGGCGCCGAGGAACGCCACGTGATGGAGGTAGCGCTTGCGATCCGACGCGCGGCGCGGCAGACCGACGGAGATGTGGTCATAGAACTTCTCGTCGACCGCGTCCGCAAGCACGTCGTTGATATCGAGTTCTCCCGATAGACTGGTGCCGTCAGCCGACAGTTCGACCTTCTTGACGTCGCCGAACTTGGGCATCCAGTCGGCGAGCTCGTGCCCCAGGGTGATCGGGCCGACGCCGTCGAAGGTTTCGGCGACCTCGGCGAGATCCTGCTTGGTGACGCGCACGCCGCTTCCGTCCTGACCGAACATTCCGACGTGTGCCAGTTCGCGCTTGATGGTCTTCATGAGGTTGATGATAGGCTCGCGCGTATGGCCAAGCTCTAAAGTGGATATGCGGGATTCCGTCGGTCGGTATTACGCTGCCGAAGTCAATCCTGCACGATACCGCGAAAGCCGAGCGGTAGCTTTATCGACATACTCAGGATCCTTTTCGATCCCAATGTATCGCCGGTTGCTTGCTGTGCATGCGAGCGCCGTCGTGCCGGAACCAAGGCACGAATCAAGTACGACGGCCTCTGGGTTCGTGTATGTCCGTACGAAGTATTCGAACAGCGCGAGCGGCTTCTGGGTTGGATGAAAGAGCTTCTTCGACTTCGCGCTATTCATTTCGCGAGGGAAACGAAGTACGCTTGTTGGGAATCGGCGGCCGTCATTGTCGACAGCGACATTCGGTGTAGGCTTGTAGACACCACCAGCCTTCATGCCACCACCCTTCGCGCGATACGGTCGCCCTTCGCCAAACTGCGGATTGTACACAGGCAGGTGTCTATAGAAGACAAGCGCAAGCTCGTGCCTTCGGAGCGGCATGCGATTGGCGTTCAGGAACCCGACGGTGTACTCCTTGTCCCATACAAGGTCGTAGCGGAACCAATCGCGGCATGCGTTGACCAGGTCCGTCGCGAATGGCTGCGTAGCCGTAAGCACAATAGCCCCGCGATCGGCCAGAAGGCGGCGGTACTCACAGAAGAGCCGGACCAAGTCAATCCTCTTGTCCCATTGGCAGTCAGTGACGCCGTATGGCAGGTCGGTGAGGATGAGGTTAACACTACCCGACGGGATGTCCGGCATCACGTCAAGGCAGTCTCCGAGGATGATACGATCGAGGAACGCGTTGATGTTGTTCATGGTCGAAGCCTAGCTTCGACCGTTGGGGCGGGTGTCTAAAGTGGATAGACCTTCAATAGGCTAGGAATATTTCAGAAGGTCATTCTTGATATAATAGTTGGAACCCACTGATTTTAATAATGATTCCGCTTCGTGTAAAAACCTGCCCCAGTCAACGGTATCTTCTATTGCCTTCATGTGGTTCAGTTTTCCAATTTTCCACAGTCGGACATACTTGCTGTATTTTTCTATCAGGATGAGCGCTTCATCCGGATCGATGACCGGCTCGAGGCTTACCCAGGTATAGATGCCTTTTTCAAAAGCAGCTTCCAGCGTCTTCAAACGGTCTTGGATGGGCGAAGCGAAAGGTTCCCAGGCCTTTCGTTTCTCGTCATCCATGAAGCTTATCGTCAAGCCAAGCTCGGTGCCGAGGTCGGCCATGAGGCACAGGTCCTCGCTGATGATGTCATGGAAACCTTTGGTCAGGATCTTGCTTTTCAGCTTGTATTTACCAACAATTTCCAGCGCCTGGCGAGTAAGCCGATCTCTCTGTTCGGCCGGTTGATACGGGTCGGTGAGGAAGCAGAACAGGATTGGCCTCGGGTCGCCTGCGAGCTTCTTTGCATCCAGTTCAAACTGCGCTATGACGCCCTTTCGCGGCGCGACGGAACCATGCCATTTCTCCTTGGTGGTTCTCATGCACCCCGGAGCATAACAGTAGGTGCAACCGTGAGTGCAGCCGTTGTACAGATTGCAGGCGAGATCCGAATACTCGCGAGCGCGGCCTTTCGGTTCATAGATGACTTTCATATGCCGCCTCCTGCCATGTATAGTATAGGTGATTTCTGTAATTTCCACCACATTTATGTTAAGTAACCAAGCATTTTAGAATGAAAATTCTCTTTGACTATGCGGACTTATCGACTTGACGGCCTTATCCCAGAAATCTTTCCCTCGAGAATCTGCAGAAGCATAAACAAGATAGTACAAGTGATGGATATCGACAGCATCCGTGAATGTCAAACCTATAGAGTTAAGTTGCTTGTAATATGCTTCCATGAATGCAATCCGAACTGTTTGATTGTCATTTCGCTGAAGTGCTTCCAGGATACTCCTGTCAGAAAAATATTTTGAGTTACCCAAGAATGATTCATACTTCATTCGAACATTTGATTCAGGAAATTCAATGGCTTGCTTTATATTTCTATTGAAATCACTGAAGGTTGCAACGTTGATTATAAGATCAAATTTCAATCCAGATAATTTCAATTCCCTAATGGTATCAAATGGCACCGAGCAATCTGTCGGATCCATGAATACCAGATTCAACCCCCTCGGGTTTTCAGCTCGTATTATCGATGCCAGGGTAGCTCCATCTTTATAATCAGCAACGAGTGCATGCGCCTTGCCCGAAGAATCAAGAGCTCTTATTCTCAAATTTAGGATATCAACGATTTCTTTGTTTATATCCATGAACAATGCTTTTTTAATACGATCAAAGCCAGTCGACCGGATAATCGTCAATGCTGTCCCATCTATTTCAGTCCCGTTATTTCTGAGAATGCATCTTCCCGGACCGCTGGCTATCTC
This sequence comes from uncultured Treponemataceae bacterium, assembly GCA_964576835.1. Lineage (GTDB taxonomy): Bacteria > Spirochaetota > Spirochaetia > Treponematales > UBA12059 > SZUA-370. Next base: position 16,430 of record CAZNXK010000015.1, read on the forward strand.
AAAGTACGCTATATTACCTTGCCATTTACGTGACATTCCAATCGAAAATTCCTCAAAGTATCTTTTTAAGAAATAGATCTTATCATATGCCCAAGAACCGACGCATCGCACATCGAGTCCATCGCTGGCAGATCGAACCTGACGGCAAATGTCTTTGTCGGTAAGTTCAAGTCGTTCTTCCTTTGCACAACCGGTTCGACAAGCATCATTCGCTACCTCTCTGAGCTCTATCCGCATTGCTTGCCTCCTCAAGATAGTATCGGCAGGAAACATGCATATGGACAGAAACAAGCCCAAGGAGCCGCCCCTCCGAACAAAAACGTGAAAAGGTACGCCCATGCCCCCGCGGATCGATCCTAGCTGTTAGAATTTCGTTCGAATCGGGGTATCCGGGATGTCGCTCGGGTACGAAAACGCCCCGCGAGGTGACAGGACGTGGTTTTTGTGATCGAAGGACTATTCAGGACGTTTTCGGAACGGTTTCTGTTTGCCCTTGCTTCCCCTCGAGCCCGGGGCCGATACCTGAGGCGGAAAGCGTTGTGCAAGCATCTCTTCGTTTGCCTTCGCGCCTTCTTCGGCGATTATTCGAACGGCGTCTTCTTGTTCCTTGGTCATGACGCACCCCTCTCTACGGCGCTCGCTCAACTTTGCATTGAATCGCTTGGCTAGGTGTAGTATTATAACGATAGATGCTGGCGAAAGCCTGCGTTCGCCCTGCCGAAGGGGTAGACTCCAACATTGGTTTGGTTGGTAAGCTGATGCACCTTCGGTACGGCTTTCATGAAGCGTACAAACTCCCCGGTTTGTTACCGGGTGAAAGCCACTGTACGTCTTGCCGAGAGAGTAGACTCCAACATTGGTTCGGTTGGTAAGCTAATGCTCTTTCGGCTTTATTTTTGCTCCCATGGCATGAGATCATAGAAGACAAGGCTACCATCCTCCCTTCGCTTTAGAATCACCGCGAAAAGGTTTCTTGTTCCATTCACTTCCACAGCAGCCTTTCCGCGTAGGACTTCGATATAGGTTGGGTTCCCGTGTGTGGCTTTTTCTACAGTGAAGGAACCCGCTCCTTCAATGAGAGCCGGTATGTTATCGAGAATGGCGAGCTTCGTCGGATCACCGGCAAACGAGACGGCGTGATCTATTCCGGTCTTGTTAAGAGTTATCGATTCGCCTAGCTGCTTGTTGACGAACGTTTGATCACGCAGGGCGGAAAGCGTATCCTTTGCGGCCTTCCTCAGCGCCGCGCGTTCTTCTTTCGAGCCTGGCACCATCTTGATGATCTTCGATACGCCAGACTCGTTGGCGATGGTTGACAGGGCAATGGAGTCGTAGCGAAGGCCGACGGCTTTTCCCAGTGCCTTGATGTCGTCAAGGATCCCGTACGCCTCCGCCCGCTCTACCATTCCCGGCGTCATCTTGTAAAAACTCTCCGTCTCGATGGGGTTGCCGCCGAAACCTTTGGCCGGGCCGCTATCGGGGAGGCTGTCGCCGGAGTCTGGATCCCAGGTACCACCTTCGCGCGAGGCGTCTACTTCTTCTTCAAAGACGGCGCGGACAGTGGATCGGCAATTGAAGTGGAGCGGCGGCCAGTTGGATTGCCAGAACGGATGGCTTGACGGGAGGATAGTGCCGGAACGGTCCTGGCAGATGCTGGTCTGTCGGCTGTCTTCGATACCGACGAACTCGAGGTACGGAGGATTGAGGCGCATGACTTCGGCGGCTCGGCCGGCGTTGTACGCGGTCTGGACGTTGGTTCGATACACGGTTTCCCAGTACCAGGGCGACGCGCCAAGGCCGGCGGCGGACTCTGCCTGCGCGGCGGTCCAGAACTCTGTGAAGGAGGTGCCTTTCTCTACCGCGCCCAAGGCCATGCGCCGCACTCGGTCTACACCGTCAGGCGTGGACATGGCGGCTGTGGTAAAGGCGCGGAAGCGGAGCTTTGGTTCCAGGCTGTTCCACTCGTCCTTGGTCAGGGGTATGCGGGCGCGGAGGAATGCGGCGGCGTCCTCGAAGGGTATGGCATCTGGTTCGTCAGCCAGTTCAAGACGCGTGGACAGGTGGTCGGAGCCCATGAGGTACGACAGCACGAGGAGCCGCTCGGTCTCAAGCATAAGGGCGGCCGACGGAGGCGGCACGGCGACGCTCGCAAGAGTCTCTTTCGTCGGGCCTCCCGCGGCATCGACGGCGGCCATCCACGCGGCGAGCGGCTGTCGCAGGAGCGGAACGATGCGCGCTTCTGCCGTGGCCGCGATGTCGTCAAGCTCCCTGGCCTTGTCGAGTTCTGCCTCTAGCGCTTGCTTTCGAGGATCACGAGTCGTCGGCGCTTTTTTTTTACGCTGTCGGCGAAGAGCGAGCCTGCCGCATCCGGCGCCTTCGCGAAGGCATCGTCTGAGTCCGTCGGCTCGGGAAGGCCATATCGGTCGTACAGGGCGGATCGCGAGACGGGAACGCCCAGGCCGATGGCGTCGCTGACGGTATCCCAGCTGGCGTAGTCGGAGAGGTCGAATACGACGCGCGGGGCGGTCTCGCCAGGGCCGACGTTCAGTTCGACTATCCAGTCGACGACCTGCTGAAGCACCGGCTGCAGCTCGCGGGCGTTGTCCTTCATGGTCTGGAGGAAGGTATCCTCGTGCACCTCGGCCTGGGCGCGCGTGCCGTTCTGCGCTTCCTGGACGGCGAGGCTCTGCGAGACGGTGCCGTAGGCAATCTGGGTATCGCACCAGTGCATGAGGGTCTTGAACTCGGCCAGGCCACCGGAGACCTCGAGGGCCTTCACGTCCTTGATATTGGCCAGGGCCGCGCCTGATCCGGATTGAACGGAGGAAAGCATCGACGACAACTCTATTGCGCGCGCGCGGATCTGTTCGTCGGAACCGGAGGACTCGAAGAGCGCGAGGATGGACGGGACCGAGAACTTCTCGGCGGCCATGAGCCAGAACTCAAGGCCGGCCTTCTTGAACTTCCAGGGCCAGTAGCACGACTTGAGGACGCTCGTGCCGTAAGGATTCTCCGCGTCTTTGTCGTGGCGCCAGACGAGCCACTTGTATGCCTGGGCATAGAGGTCGGTGAGCTCGCCGTTGTGGAGGTATTTGAGCCGGCCATCGGCGTCAAAGCGGAAGCGTTCCGGCTTGCGGGCGACGGCGTCGACCGGGCGCCAGTACCCGTCGTTCTTCCAGACGACTTCGACGGCGGCGTAGCCGTAATCCATGCCGCCGGAGACGAGCCGCTTGGCGGCTCCGTACAGCGAGAAGTCGGCCATCGCTTCCTTGACCAGGAGCATGGTCGCGTCGGAGGCGTCGCCTTGCTCCAGCTGGATCGGATAGTTGAGCACGGCGGCCTTGGCGACGCGGAGGAGGCTCTTGATCCTTGAGTCTGTCTTCATCTCACGGTAGATGCCTACCGCTTCTCCGGTGTTCGACAGCACTTCGTCGGGGTTGGGAAAGTACCCGAGGAAAGATGACAGCTCGTCGGTCTTGATGACGCGAGCGGTCAGGACGGCCGCGTCTGGCTTGACGGTCCGTGACGCGTCTGCGAGCTGAATTGACCGGCTGGTTCGATATTTCTTGTTCATCGGTTGAATCCTCTCAGGATGGTTTTGACCGCGCGGCGCAGACCAAATTGCTCGAAAGGAACGACGGTCGGCTTGCCCTCGCCCTTGCCGCCCTGGGCTTCCTCGAACGCGTACCAGAGCGCGTCGGCCTCGTCGTCGTAGGCCGACTTGGGGCCATCGGGCGTGAACATGGAGAGCTGCTCGACGAGTTCCTTCTGGTCGGCGCGGAAGCGGATGAATCCGGCCTCGATGAGGGGCGCCATCTTCTTGACTCGCTGTACCTTGGACAGGCCTCCGGTCTTGCGGCCGACGATGGGCAGCCAGACCTTGCGGGCGGCCGCCTTCTCCATGAGGTTGTTCTTGTAGATGCCCTGGAAGGCAACGTCCTCGAAGCCGATGGAGGCGTGCTTCCACACGAGGTAGGTGTCGATGATACGTTCAAGGAAGCCCGCCTCGGCCAGGCGTTCTCCCCAGGCATCGAGGACGTACAGGACACCATCGTTGCCGTCGCCCAGGGTATCGAAGGCGCACTTGTCGTGGACGCCCGTGGCGGGGTCGATGCCGCCGAACTTGCGCATCGAGGCGACGTTGATGTCGCGGAGCTCGTAGTAGGTGAACTTCTTGATGATCGCGTCTTCGCTGGACAGCGGCTCGTTCATGAACTCGGTGGACCAGGCGGCGGAACCGGATTCGTCTTCCTTCTTGCGGAGCTTCTCCTCGGTCCAGTACGCGGGCCACAGCGATTCCCCTGACGGCGTGCGCGCGGCGAAGCGGAAGCCAACCCAGCCTGAGAGCTGGCCGTCTGTCAGCTCCTTGAGCAGCCGGCAGACGATGTCGTCTTCGTGGAAGATGGTGTTGATGAGGATGGGAAAGAGATCCTTGCCGAGGGGCAGGACGACGCGCTTGAACCAGCGGTAGCGCTTGTCGCGCTGCACCTTGGACGCGGCTATCTCGTCGGTCATGATGTCGTCGCAGATGGCTACGTCGGGCCGGTTGGGGCCGTTCTTGATGCCGCGGGTCGATGCGCCCGCTCCGCGCGCGACGATGGCGGTACCGTTGGCCAGCAAGATCTTGTCGGCCTTCCAGATCTTTCCCTTCATCTCGCCGAAGTCGGAGAAGAGGCGCTCGTTCTGCGCGATCTCGTCCTTGATCGATTCCAGGTTCTCCGCCGCCTGGCGCTGGCTGGACGCGAAGAGGATGGGGAAGTTGCGCTTCTTATAGAAGGTAACCCAGATAGGGAACGCCAGACTGAAGCGGGTGGACTTTGAGAACCCGCGCGGCTCGACGTCGATGATACCGGCCACGGCTTCGCTCTGAACCATGTACCGGTGGTACTTCTCCTTGATGAGCGGCTCCAGGGCCGCGACGTGCTCCGGCCCGAGACGGCCCGAGGATACGATGTCCATGAGGACGCGATGATACGGCGCGGGCTCGGCGCCGAAGTAGTGCGGAAAGTAGGTCTGGCAAAAGAGGAAGAAGTCGTGCTCGCAAGAAGCCCGCCTGGCCTTGCGTTCGGCGTCGGCAGCGATCGACTCCTTGTCGCCTACGAGTTCGGCGACGATCGAAGCGCTCATCGGTCCTCCGGGGTGAGTCCTGACACGCGGGCGGCAAGGCGGGCGGCCAGGTCGGGATCGGCGGCAAGCTCTACCTTGAGCGCATCGATGACGGCGCGCTTGGCGGCCTCGAAGCCGGACTGGTACTTGAGACGGACTCCGGCGAGCTTGGCCTGGGCGTTGGCGAGCCGCCCCGCGGCGAGGACCGTCTCGCCCGGATCGTCGAAGGACAGCTCGTCGAGAGCCGCCGTCTCCCGAAGGAGAAGGCCTCCGAGGCGCGTGACGACGGCCTCGGCAACGTCGGTGTTGGGATTGGCCCGGACCACGTCGATCATGACGCGGGCCTCCTCGATGGTCTTGAGGAGTTCGCCGGCGAGTTCCTTCGACGACTTGAGCGATCGCCTGACGGCCTCGCGGCTGATGTCGTAGCCGTCTCCCTTGAGCTGGGTGGCGATCTCCTTGATCGTCAGCTTGTCGCGGGTGTACAGCTCGAGGATGCGGTCGACGACGTCGTACAGGTCTGCCTTGGAACGGCGGCCCATGGTGCTACCTCCCCTCGGGGATGATGGTCACCGCGGGATCGACGGTCGTGCCGTCGATGAGGTCGATGCCGGCAGGCGCGATCTTGTAGAGTCGTATCTTCTCGGCGCTCTTGTACGGATGCGGGACCTCGGTAAGCTTGGCGTAACCCTTGTCGGCGAGGTAGGACACCGAGCCCACGATGTCGTCATAGTCGTGGTATTCGTAGAAGATGCCAACGATGGTTCGTTCATCGGCGCCCTCCGGATAGACGTCGCGGAGGAACTCGAGGATCTTGCCGCGCAGCATTATGGGCTTCATTTCTTCTCCTTGAAGATGTTGATGATGAGGTCCGACAGGCGGTTGATCTCGGCCCGCCACCCTGAGAATTCCTTGTAGTGCTCATCCCGCGGGAGGTAGTCGCGCTCGACGCAGGATACCCTGTTCGACAGATCGTCGATGCGCCTGTCAGCGGTCGAGAATCGCTCTTCGAAGCGGTCTTCCATGGCGTTCATCTGGGCAGTGATGGCGGCCTTGAGGCGCTCCGCCCGCGCCTCGTCCTTGTTGGTCCGCTCTTCGTCATGCTTGTTGTTCTCGTCAAGCTTCTTGATTACCCAACCGAGCAGCGCGGCGACGACGATGAGGACGGGTCCCGTTCCGTAGGACGACAGTTTGGCAAGCAAAACTTCCATGGCCTACCTCGCCGCCATGCTGATGAGGAATCCGATGCCGGCTCCGGCCGAAGCCGATACCGGGACGGCCCACCATGGCAGGCGTGACCGCGAGAGGGCGGCTGTGGCCTGGGCCTTCCAGTCGCCGGCGAGCGAGCGCCAGTACGCAGTATCCGGGGCGGACGCGAGGAGACCGGCCTTGTAGCCTTCCTCGTACGCCTCGTCGATCGACATGACGGCTTCGCTCTCGGCGGCGGCGAGCAGCTCAATCACGATCGTTCCCGGATACAATGCGGCTGGATCTATCCCGTAATCGTTTCCGGAATCGTTCGGCGATGGTGTCGACATCTGCGCGGCGAGCGGCTGGGTCATGGTCACCAGCAACGAGATCAGAAGCGGGAGCAGCTTGTATACGTGCACGGGTTTCCTCCTTGGCGGCGTTCGCGGCGGACTTCGTTTCGATTCCGATTGCCTTGATCGATGGCCGCCTCACGTTCAGCATGACGGCCGACACGCCGAAGGCGCATACGGCGACGACGATGATGAGTACCAGGATGGCGGTCATGCCGGGCCGCCATGGTTGTTGACGAAGATCTTCTCGAGCCAGATCGAAACGTCGATGGGCGAGAAAACGAGGACGACGAAGGCGCCCGCCTTGATGACGTCGTCGATCGCGATCCACGGCGCCAGGTTGAACCCCTTGAGCGCGAGCCCGGCGATGACGATGATCGTGCCAAGGATCTTGGCTCCGAGCGACAGCGGTTTTCCTTTGAGCTCCATCTGGTTCCTCCTTATATGGTGCCCGTGCGGGTGAACAGGTGGGCCCACTTGATGCCCGAGCTGTAGAACTCGCGGGTGTAGTGGTCGAACTCGGCCACAGACAGGGATACGTCGTCGCCATTGACATCCCGGTAGCCTGAGCGGACGTCTCCCCAGGGGTCGTCGATGATGACGCGCGAGACGGCTGACAGGTCGACGCGGCCGGGCGACGGCGCGTCGGACAGGTCCGGGCCTGAGCACTCGAACCCGACGAGGGCGACGATGTGGCCTGACTTGGTGAAGCGCCCGGACACGACGCTCGCGGCCTGGTGCCTGGCGATGCGGAACAGCAGCTCCTGGATGGAGGCACGCGTCGTGAACACCGTGCAGGGCCTCCCCACAAGGAGTTCGTTGACGGCCCAGGAGAGGAGCTCGTGGACCTCGCGCGGGTGCACGTTGGCCAGCATGGCCCACGGGTATTCACGGTCCCGCTTCTCGAACGCTTCCGGGCTCCCGAGCAGGCTAGCCAGGTGGTCCTCAGGCTGGATGCCTTCGGGGCTCTCGAACGGTATGCCCGTGGCCTTGAGGGCCATGACCATGGACGTGACGTTGCATGTCCGGCCGGGGGCGATCGCGTTGTTGCGCTGGGAATGATAGTCGTTCAAGAGCTTGTAGAGCACAGTATCACCTCCGCCACGTACGATGGTTCCATCGTACGCGCGCGGGGGATGCGCCGCTCTAATTCGGATATGCTACGAGAGGAAGAGGTCTCCCTGCAGGCGCTCGGTGTCGAGGGCGCGGATGCCTTCCAGGGCGGCCGAGAGGGAGGTGCCAAGATCGGCGCAGAGGGCGTCGATGCCGGCGGCCTGGACACCAAGATGGAAGAGGACTCGATGAAGGTCATCGAGCTCCGCGCCGATGCGCACCAGTCTTGGATGCGCGCTCATGCCGCGCCCCCGGAGAAGACGAACTCGGGCTGGACTACTGGTTGGCGGCCTGATCCAGATAGTCGATGAAATCGTCGCGGGCCGCGTTCCACGCGCCGTCCAGCTTGTACGCCGGGATCCTGCCCGAGGCTATTTCCCTTAACACCGTCAAACGGGAGACTTCCAGGAACGAAGCCATATCCGTCACGTCCATGATCGCGGGCAGCTCCCGCCTGAGCCTGGCATCCGTTGCGCTGTCTAACATATTCCTCCACTGAATCCAGGTTGATCCTGAGGCTCCACCGTATCTTGAGGGCCTCTATATGGCAGAACCGCACGAGGTAGTACACGCGGGCCGGAGGGCACGCGCGGCGTTCTAGTTCCGCGATGCGCAGGGCGGCGCGCTTGACCGTGACGAGGTTCACGCGCGCTCCCTTCCGGGCGCCTGGTCCGGATTGTAGCCGGCCTTCCAGGCGATGGTCCTGAGGGCAAGGATCAGGGCGCTCGCGGCCTTCCTGGTAAGGAAGCGCATGTCGTCCACTCCGCCCACGCGTTTGAGCATAGCCCGGAGCGACCGCTCGTCGCGCGCGCGGCTGGCCAGTTCCCACAGGCCCTTGATGTAGTAGCGCTGCCGCTCGGTGCAGAGGTTGTTCCGCTCGGCGTCCGCTACCGGCAGGCGCTTCCGGGCCGTCGGCTTGAAACGGAAGCCCAGGGCCTTGAAGGCGGCCATCGCGTCGTCGAACTGCGCCGCGGTCGTAATATCCGAGGCCGAGCTGACACCCGCGGTGCCTTCGAGGAGCGCGCGGTAGGCGCATTCATCGAGGCCGCGGTCTTTGCGGGCTACGTGCAGGACCGCTATCCAGCGCTTTTTATCCTGGGCGTTTACAGTGTCCATCGCGTTCCTCCTCTTGATCATGGGATACGGGAGCCGGGAGGAGTCGAACCTCCAGCCGCGCCCATTGGGTTGGCGCGGCGGCCAGTACCGGTTCCGTGAAATGGCAGTCATCGTCCGGCCGGACGTCCAGAACGGCCGGGCGACAACTTACACGAGAGAGGGATCACCTCCTTTTCGTATGTAGCGCACGAGGCGCAAGAGCAGCCTGGGCAGGTACAGCCACTGGCCGTCAAGGACGCGTTCGCGGTCCATGGCATAATCGACCCGCGCCTGCGCGAAGGCGGTGCGGGATACTTCATCGGTCATCTGTTTGCAGTACATAATCCTTTTCCCTTCTTACGCTACGACGTCGAGGCTGACCAGGTCGTACTCGCCCTTGTTGTTGCGGCGGTACACGCGGATGTATTCCTTGGAATCAATCACGGTGATTGAATCGGATATGGCGTCCATGGCGCGAAGCCAGGTCGGGTCGGCGATATCGAGGCGCCGGAGGCCAAGTACGCGGCTCGTGTTGATCTTTCCCTGCTTGTCCACGGCGAAGGCGTCATCGATCAGAACTTTCAGTTCACCGCGGGCGCCAACCGTCCAGGACTTGATGCACTCGTCGATGAGCGCCTTGGCGGCCTGCAGCCGTTCGTCGAAGCTTATGCGCTCGTCGATGGCGATCAGGACGCGGTACTCGCCGTCGTAGGAGCTGAGGGTCACGTTTCCCTTCCGTCCGCCGATCTTGACCCCGTATTGTTCCGCCGACAAATCGATGAACGCTCGTACGTCATCGAGGGAGCGCTTCTTGAACGCTCCGAGAATGGACGCAAGCTCCAGGCTCTTCTTGACGATCTCGGTGACGATCTGGTCGCGTGCCAGATCTACCGGCTTGACGAGGGCGATCGGGACCAGGCGTCCCTTGGCATCCTTCATGTATCCGTCCATGTGCTTTCCTTTCTTATGCGGCGTCCGGATCGTCCGGGGCCGTGATGACTACTACCTTGTCCCTGAGCGTCTCGCGGAGCCTGAACAGTTCAGTGCGCGCGTTCCTGAGGGCGCCAAAGGCGCTTATCTGACCGTGCATGCCTCTGTCGATGGCGGCCTGCACGCGGGCGATGCCCGCCTCCAGGGCCGCGTAACCATTGGATTCTATGGAGATGGTCTTCATACCGCTTCCTTTCTGGGGCGGCCGCGGCCGCGCTTGCCGCCTGACTCCACCGCCTGGTCGATGTCGACGGGCTCCGCGCCGCGGAGCTTGCGGGCGGCGCTTGAGAAGCGGCGGTCCTCGGGCCCCTTGAGGATGCCCTGTTCCTCCAGCTCCTCCACCTGGGCGCAGTACAGTTCGATGGCGGCGGCGATGTCACGCTGGACCTTGCGGAAGTTGGCGGCCACGGCGGGAACGGCGCCGATCTGCGGAAGGTAGATCTCCGCTACCGGCACCGGGTAGCCGTTCTCGCCCCGCAGGAGGTAGACGCGGCCGTCGCGCTCGTCTGGTATGACGCGGTGCCAGCGGAGCTTGATGCCGGATATGGGCGGCTGGCGGAACTTGAGCGACCAGTTCTCCAGGGGCAGCCCGTCGCCGGCGAAGTGGATCTCTTCTTCTGGCTCCGGCTCCGGGGCGACGATCTTCTTGACGCCGGCCTCGATGTAGGCTTCCTGGAAGGTTGTGTCTTCTGTAATACGACCCGTGTCGTTTTTGAAATATTCATAAAGCTTCATGTATCTCTGTGCTGTCCGTAGTGAGAAGGGGAAGGTTGCTTCAAGCCATGGGATGAATTCGCCGTGGTTGAGCTGGCCCTCCTTGACCGCGGCAAGGCGCTTTCCCAGCTCGAATGCCAGCACGAGGCTGATACGGGCGACGCCGTGGAGCTTCTCGTGCAGGAAACGTATCTCCTTCTCCGTCCTATCGAGGTCGGAGACGACGTACGGCGCGGCGAGGTCCTGTTCCGACAGGGTGTCGATTCTGATAAGGTCTTTCATGATGCCTCCTTTACTTCAAGAGGAGAGCGCCGGCGACGGAGACGGTCTCCGCGTCGGGCATATCGCGGCCGTTGGCCAGGTCGGTGCGGTGAGCGCGGTCTATGAGTTTGGACAGGTGGCGGATTGAATACCCCGCGGCCTTCTGGAAGGCCTTGACCGTGTCCTTTCCAAGCTCGGGCCAGACGCTCCGTATGATCTTCTCCGAATCCGTTTCCTTGAGCCCGTCAACGTAGAGGAAGACGCCGACGCGGCTGGCCAGCTGCTGATGGTCGTTCTTGAGGTTCTTGATGCGGTGTTCGAGGCGGGGAAGCCCCGCGAGGACGAGCCCGGAGCAGCCCTTGTCGTTGACGATGCGGCGGAGCAGCTCGAGGCATCCGTCCGAGAGGTAGTCGGCCTCGTCGCAGATGACGACATAGTCGCGCTCCGCCAGGAGGTTGCCGATCTGCCGCACCAGCTCCACGTACGGGGTCTTGCGGTCAACGCCGAGGGCGCCGGCCAGCTCCTGGACCAGGGCTACCTTGTTCATGCTGTCGTCCACCTCGATGAGGATGGTTCCGTGGGCATTCTCGGAGGCGTAGAGGCGCAGTGCCGTGGATTTGCCGACGCCGGCCTCGCCGACCATGAGCGCTATGTCCTTCTCCTCGTGGGCTATGGTTATGGCGTTGATGACGCGGGTGATCGTTTCTGTCCTGGTGATCGGCACCTGTTTCTTGGCGCGGCGGGCCTGCTCCCGGACCATCCACGAGCGGGCGGCCGCCTCGACTTCTTCCACGTTGCCCTTGTACGAGCCGCCAAGCCACTGGCTGACGACCGATCCGGTATAGCCCATGCCCTCGCCGGCCTTGTTCTGCGACAGGGCGCTCTTCTTTATGAAGTCCTGGAACTCTTCTCTGAACGTCATTTAGTCCTCCATTACGTGATGCTCGATGCCGACATCGAGCGGGCTGATGAGCGAACTCCGGGGGGATCTTCCGTCCGGGTGTTCCACGGCGACGATCGCGCGGCGGGCCGCTTCTTCCGTACCAGCCTGAGCCGACAAGATCCCGGCGAGTTCCTCCGCCCCCGCAGCGAGGGCCATGAGGCCCATGGCCTCTTCGCCTCTGGCGTCGTCCGGGGCCGCGGCGGCACGGCCGGCGGCGGCGGCCAGGGCGCGGTCTACGAACCCGCGTGAACCGGCCGGCGGCAGGTAACCGGAGGGATCCAGCGACAGGGCGATGTCCTTGCCTACCTTCTGTCCCTCGGCAAGACGGCGGTTGTCCGCCTTGAGGTCTCCCGATTCAAGGAACCAGTCGGCCCTGGCGCGGCAGAGCGTGCGGCCGCGGGCGTCGCTTACGAGAGCCTCGCCGGGATTGCCTATGAGCACGCGGACCTCGACCTCGTGACCGAGATAGCGCACGAGCTCCGGCGCCCAGTAATCCGTGCCTCCTATGTGCACGCCCTGGCGCCGTACGACTCTGGTGTCGGAACGTGACAGCGCCAATGAGAGGCGCTCGGGATCGACAGGCCGCATGGCCACGCGTTCCGCCTCGAACACCTCGTCGGGAGTCCTGCCGTCCATGCCCTTGCCTGAGCTCCGCCAGGTGGCGTTGTAATGGTCCACGACCGCGGCCAGGGCGCGCACGAAGTCGGCCCACGGCCATACGTCGTTACGCTTGGCCTGCTTGTTGAGGGCGCGCCAGAACAGGGCGGCGTCCTCTGGCCGGGTGACCGTGTTGCTGCCGACGTAGGACGGAATCTCCTTGCTGAGGAGCCCCGCCCATACGCCGAAGGTGCGCTCGGTCTTGCCCTTGCTGGCGCCGTGGTAGGGCCGGGCGAAGGTGACCTTGTCGGAGAAGACCGAGTACGCGCCGTACAGATACACAAGCTCCTCGTCCTCGATGCCATCGTCACCGACCACGCGCATGGTCTTGGACCGGCCCATGAGCACGTGCGAGCGGTAGTCCTTGCCGTTGTCGATATGGATGAGCCGGCCAGCGCCGAAACGGCTTACCGCGAGGAAGAACGAGACGGCGATGTTCACGCTGTTAGGGTAGATGGACGGGCAGAACCCGACGATCTTGCCGCTCCGGTAGTCCTGCACCACGGTGACCCAGGGCCGGAAGATGTTGCCGTCTTTCTCCACAAGGAAGTCGAAGCAGTGATGGTCAGACACGAGCTGGTCCATCGCCTTGTACAGGTGGATATCCCGGTCGATGTGGGGCAACGCGCGCGCCTCCATCTTGATGCGGCCCAGGCGGTAGTACTCGACCGCCACGGCAGGAATAGAACGGAGATAACGCGAGCAGGTAGGATAGCTCGGCGCCTGCTCTGACATGGACGCCTGGAGTTCCAGCCAGGCCATGCGCATCGAGGGTTGCTGGGGCTTGAGCCAGTACCAGCGCAGGTAACTCTTGGCGACCTCCGACAGCGAGGCTCCGGCTCCGCCACGCTCGGCGTAGGCAGGTACGAGGCCGTCGATGCGTCGGATCTTCCAGCGTTGATACCACCGGTAGAAAGTGGGCACCGAGACGATACCAAGCGCGGCCAGTAGCGGGCGCGAGACCCCGCCCGCGTTGTAGAACGCTACGAACTCGGCCGTCCTCATGCCGGAGTTCTCGAACAGCATGATGAGCCCGGCGCGGGCCGCCGCCTGGGCGCGATCCTCTTCGCGGGCGACCTTGAAGCTGTCCGGGGCCTGGCCTGCAGGCTCGGGAGAGCCGGCGCCAGCGGGCAGCGCACCAGCCAGGAGCAAGGCGCCACGGACCTCGTCCGGCAGCGAGCGCACGAGCCAGAGGCGGCCGCGCTGATCGTTGCCGGTGTAGGACCAACCCTCAAGCTCCGCACGTTTGACGATCACGGACCTGCTTTGGCCGAGCGCCGCCACGAGCGCGGTTGTAGGCACCTTTGGCGCAGGCAGAAGTTGTACGGAGCTCATGGTTTTTCCCCTGCTGTCTTGAGCCTTTTCTGTAGGCTGCCGACTTCAACCGTAAGCCTGGCGCATGATGCGTACGCGGCCTCGAGCTTGTCTTCAGTCTTTCCTTTCTCGTCGCGCAAGGCCGAGACCGTCTCGTCCTGGTGCTTTTTCAAGGCTTCCAGCTGGTCGATATAACGGTTCATGGACACCACGAGATTGCGCTCGGAAGTGCGTTCTTCCTCAAGTTCCCGCAGGCGCGCTTCGAGGCCCTGCACGTACGGGAAGAGGCGAAGCAGGCGGCGGATCATAGGACGCCTCCCCGCTGATTCACGTTGAAGGAACCCTCCTCCGGGCTTATGATGGAATAGCCAAAGACCAAGAACGCCAGGAGGAGGGGGAAAAACATGACAAGAGACGAGAAGATGCAGATTGCGTGGATTGCGCTGGACGGGTTGCTGTTAAGGAACTTCTTCAGCGACGAAGCGTACGAGTCCCCACAATACGATAAAGCTCTGAGCGATGCTTTCTGCGGATACCACCGGTACCTGGCAGGAGAGGACACGACCGAATACGATTTCCATATGCTTATGCACATGCAAAACTTGGCCGAAAACGATTTGAAAAATGGGGACCCGCGCTTAAAGGCAATGGAGCCAGCAGAGCTGGTTTGGGATATAGCGGATCGAGCCAGCGAGTCGATCATACATGGACAGACTTTCAGCATTTTTACTTCCTCCGCTTCTGCTGTTGAGGATTACGATCAATGTGATCGTCGTGCGGGCTTGGAGGATGATGTAGGAAAGATCGCCCCTTACTAGCTCCTGAGTATTCCCTTTGAGCTGGATGCGCATATTGCGAGGAGGCGGCTTCTGATCCGCTTACACATGACGTTCCGCCGCCGACGCGTTCATCTTTACCCATCAGGACTTCTATTAAGATCCTCTTTGCCGAGTGGAGAGCTCCATCTTCCAAGTAGATGATGGCTAGCTCAATGGATTTATAAAGCGTTGACTCGCTCCCAACTTCCAAAATAGAGTCCGGCTTTAAGCCATCGCAAATCAGATGGCCGGCGCGGAATACCGCCAGCCCTGATTTGCGTTCTTCGACCTGCACCATCAATCCGCAAAAGGGGTACAGGCTGGGGTGACAGTAGATTCTTCCTGCCAGCGCGATTCCTGATATAGAAACCAGTCTGTCCTTCATGCCGCCCTTCCTTCCGCCTTGGCCGGCGAGAAGAGTTCGTCCCAGGTGCGGCCGAGCGCCGAGGCGATGTTGAAAGAACCCTCCTCCGGGCTTATGATGGAATTTCCCAAAGCCACCAAAACCCGAAGGAGGAAATTGAACATGGTAGTGCCGACTGAATCGAACCCGTCAGAACAGCGAAGAAAAAGCTTCGAACTCATGCTTGAGCTCACGAAGGTGCAACCGGGCCTGTTGAAAGTGACCAACGGCAGCAAGGGAGCCGTTACCTTGCTGCTCGACGGGGCGGAGGAGATACGGAAGTACTTGTACCCGGAGAAGTGAATCATAGCTTCACCCGGGCTTTCTCGATGACGGTGAAGACCAGCACGTCTACAGTGGGCTGGTCAGCCGTCGAGGGGGCGTAGTCCGGGACGAACTTCACCCCGATCACTGCAAGATCCTGGCTATCGAAATGTTCGATTGTCCTCACGACCTTCTCGTTCCAGGAACTGTTCCATGTGTTGGTCATGCCGCCCTCCCTTCCGCCTTGGCCGGCGAGAAGAGTTCGTCCCAAGTGCGGCCGAGCGCGGCGGCGATGGCGGACTCTACGGAGAAGTAGCGGTCGACGCCCCAGATGACGGCGGAGACGTAGCCTTGCGAGCGCTCAATCTCTTCAGCGAGGGCGGTTACTGTCATGCGCCTTTCAGACAGAGCGGCGACGACGCGGGCGCGGCGATCCCAGTCCTTGGGGTGCACATGCTTCTTGCGCGATTTGCTTAGTTGGTCCATACTTAGACCGTTCCTTTCACCGCGAATCACCCTTTTGCTTCCAGGCGCGGGGCGATTCGCGTTTTTTATAGTCGGGGGTCAATTTCTATTGTC
>CAZNXK010000015.1:32237-42176 GCA_964576835.1 uncultured Treponemataceae bacterium
TTTTTTTTCCCCCCGCCGATATGATTATCGTCAGGTTCCTAGAATCTGTCAATACAATTTCGACAGGATAATAGCTATATGAAAATAGGTGACAGGATGCTGGAGGTGAGGAAGTCTCTGGGTTACAAGAGCCAGGCTACCTTTGCCGAATTCTTAGGTGTAAAGCGGCCAACGCTCGCAAGCTATGAAAGCAATACATACCCGCCTTCTGCAGAGTTTCTTCTTACACTCAAGGAAAGGGCAAATGTCGATATCAATTGGCTATTAACGAACGAAGGCCCGATGTTCATAGGAGCGCCAGACGCCTCCGCGACCAATGAACTGCCGACGCGGGAACTGGTCAGTTACCAGCCAGAGAGCGACGAGCGCGCTGTGGAGCAGTACCGCCTGAACGGCAAGAACTCCGTGGAGATGGCGATACTCAAGATCGATCCCGACATCGCCTTTGTTGACTTCTACCCGCAGACCATAGGCGCCGGTCCGGGGCACGAGGCCGAGGCCTACCTGGAAGCGACGCGCCTGCCCGTCATGCGCAAATTCCTGGCTCCCTGGCGGCCTGAGCAGATCCGCGCGCTTGAGGCCCGCGGCGACTCCATGACCAAGATCGGCCTCTTTGACCGCGACATCGTGCTCTACGTCCCCGAAGAAACCGAAGGCGACGGCGTCTATGTCATCTCCATCGAGAACCGCCTACAGGTCAAACGCATCGAGTTCGACCTCCTGGGCGAAGCCCTTAAAATAATCTCGGAGAATGAGCGGTACGAGCCGCGAGTTCTCGCAGGAACCACAGAAGTGAAGCGGGTGAAGATCGAAGGCAAGGTTGTGGGGTGGCTGCATAGGCATCCGTATTGAAAATACATATACTTGTACTGAGAACGGTCGATCATGTAATGAACAAGGCTGGCTGTTGTTCTATGATAAGGGAGGCTCTAGTATGCTCGAACGAGAATATACGCTCTTCAATACCAAGCGCGATGAGTTCGTTCGTGATCATGAGAACGAATTCGTCGTGATACAGGGCGATTCCATTCTTGGCTTCTTCCAGAACGAGATACAGGCACTGGAATCCATGAAGGAACACCGTCTCGGCACCTTCCTCGTACAGCGCTGTGTGACAATCGACATCGAGACCGCGAAATACGCGTCGAGGGTAGCCTTCGCATGACGCCGGCGGACTATCGCGCCTTTACCGTATCATCCAACAATGGGCTTCTCCGCGAGATCAATGCCCCGGTAAAGGTCGCGCTGGCTGACGCACTCGCCATTATGTTCAAACTCGAAACGCCTCCAGCCGACGTTATGTCATTATGGGATACCGGTGCGACCGCTACCTCGATAAGCAAGAGGCTTGCAACTCAGCTACAATTACCACCAATTTCAAAAACGCGCATAAGTTGCGCCGGCCAGCCATATGAGTCAAGTGTATACATGGTTGATCTCCATCTTCCAAGCGGCGTAACTGTTCGCAACGTCAAGGAACAGAATTTGAGGACAACAACCGATTCGACGTGCTGGTCGGCATGGATATCATCACCAGGGGAGACCTTGCCATTACCAATGCCGGCGGCAGAACCGTCTGTTCATTCCGGATGCCTCCGGGGCTCGATCATGTCGATTATGTTGGCCAATCCAAGCATAAAATCGAGGCTCAGGCGGCTATAAAACAGTTCAAGAAAAGACAAAAAAGACATCATAAATAGGCTGTTAATCAACCTTTTTTTCGATGGTCCGAATTATCGCGCGCAAACGATACATGAGTGTTATTTTAATCTATTGGCTTCCGGCAAACGTTCAACGCACGTAATTCATTATGGCAACAGGAGTCAAACGCATTCTAACGGTCGTGTAGAAAATGGGTCCAGGGCGCTCGAAAAGGTCGATTTCGGTGGTTTTCCAACAAATCATGGATCACGGGGCTTTTCCACTATATCTGGCTTATCTCTTGATATAGCAACGGGTTAAACCAAGTATGCTGGTGATTCTTGTTTATCAATATTCTTGATCAATGACAGAGGAAAAGGAGGCCCAGCGACGTGACGATGCCGGCCCACAGCAGGATGACCGTCGTGTAGCCCATGATGTCCTTGATGTTCAGCTTGGCCACGGCGAGGAGCGGCAGGGCCCAGAAGGGCTGGATCATGTTTGTCCACGCGTCGCCCCAGGCAATGCCCATCGCGGCGCGGCCATAGGATACGCCGAGCGCCTCGGCCGCCGGCATCATGATCGGGCCCTGGACCGCCCACTGGCCACCGCCCGAGGGCACGAACATGTTGATGATTCCAGCGGAGTAGTAGGTGAAGAGCTGGAAGGTCTGCGGGGTCGAGATCGCCACGAACCAGTTCGACAGCGTCGCGGCGAGGCCGGAACTGACCATCATGCCCATGAGGCCCGCGTAGAAGGGGAACTGCAGCACTATGCCGCCGCAGGTCCTGACCGACTTGTCCACGGCCTTCACGTAGGCTATCGGGGTCCTGTGGAAAAGCAGGCCGAGTATCAGGAAGATGAAGTTGACTATGTCGAGGCTCAGCGCGCCGCCCTTGGCAAAGAAGCGCACGATGTAGATGAGGCCGACGACCACGATGATCGCGGCAAGGATCATCGAGTTCTCCTGCTTCTCGGCGGGCGTCATGTCCTTGCGCGCCTTTACCGGAGTCTCGTCAAGGTTGTCCTCGGCGAAGAGCAATGGATTGACCTCGACGATGTCTTCCTTCTTCTTCGGGTGCATCAGCATGTTGATGACGGGGATGCTGACGAACAGTACGGCGACGATGGCCAGCGTCTGCACGGAGAAGATCGTCTCGCCCGTCGGGACGATGGCTCCCTTGGCGAATTTCTCCATGACGGCGGTCTTGGCGGCTATCGACAGCGGAATCGAACCGGAGAGTCCGGCGTGCCAGATGATGAAGCCCGAATACGCGCTGGCGACCAGCAGTGGATAGTGGATGCCCTTGTTGGCCTTCGCTATCTCCTTGGCGAGGATGGCGCTGACGATGAGTCCGAAGCCCCAGTTGAGCCAGTTGCCCATGAGCGCGACGACGGTGACGATGATGATGGCCCTGGCCGGAGTGCTTGCGGCCCTGGCTATCGAAACCAGCACCCGGTGGACCGGCTTCGAGATGGCAAGCGCGCTGCCGGTGACCAGCACCAGCACCATCTGCATCGAGAAGCCGAGCAGGCTCCACATGCCGCCGCCCCAGTACGCGGTCATGTCGAGGAACGATGCCTTCTGGATAATCATCCCGAGCGCGAAAACGATGATCGTCAAGACGATGGCGAACACGAACGCGTCGGCTATCCATTTCTTCGCAATTTTGGTGAAGAAATTGCCGAGAGCTCTGACCATGGTGGCCTCCTGTTTCAGTAGTTGCCATAGACTATAGCAAGAATCATGCCAATCCATGAAACTGATCGGGAGCGGCCACCACGGCGTTCCTGGCACCAAATGGACTCTGCGGTACGGTGCGGCATGCGCAAGATCTTTCACGCGGGCGCAACATCTTGCGCGAGCGTGCTAGCGGATGTCGTACCTCTCGAGCTTGTACTGGAGATTGCGTATCGATATCCCGAGGTCGCGCGCCGTGCCAGTCCGGCTTCCCTTGAAAAACGCCAGCCTGCGGAGAATGACGTCGCGCTCGAACTCCCCCATCAAATCCTTCAGGTCCTTCTTGAGCGCTTGGTGGTCATGTTCCTCGAGCACCAGGGAATCCGCCTCTATGGTATCGCCCTCGGCGCAGATGAAGGCGCGCTCGAGGACGTTCTTGAGTTCCCGGACATTGCCCGGCCACGAATAGGAACGGATGAGGTTCATCGCGTCGTCGGCTATCCGCAGATCCGGGCTGTTGTACTTCCGCCGGAGGAGGGCGATGAGGTAGTCGCAAATCAGCCGTATGTCGTCGCCGCGGTCCCTGAGCGGCGGCACGGGGAAATGGATGACGTTGAGGCGGTAGAAAAGATCCTTCCTGAACCGGCCTGCCTTGATCTCCTCAGGCAGGCTCTTGTTCGTCAGCGCGACTATCCTTATCTTGACAGGAATGGGATGGAGGCCGCCCACACGGTAGAAGGCACGCTCCTGCAGAAAGTCCAGGAGTTTTGCCTGGATGTCGTACGGAATCTCGGTAATCTCGTCCAGGAGCAGGGTACCGCCGTCGGCCAGCTCGACGCGGCCTTTCTTCTGGGCGTTGGCGCCGGTATAGCTTCCCTTCTCGTGCCCGAAGAGCTCGGACTCGAACAGCGTCGCGGGTATGCTCGAGCAGTTGGCGTAGACGAGCGGCGCCTCGGCCCCGGACAGGGTGAAGTGTATCTGCTTGGCAAGCACGTTCTTGCCGGTGCCGGTCTCGCCCGAAATGAGGATGGGGACGTCGGCGAAGGCCAGCTTGGGGATCAGGTTCCTGATTCCCTGGATGACGGGACAGTCCCCGACGAAATCCTCGAAGTACATGCGGTTCTTGTGGAGGTTCCACAGGACCGTGTTCTCCTTGCTCACCGAAATGAAATCGAGGGCGCGCTTCACCGCTATGAGGATGGTATCGACGTCGAACGGTTTGGTGATGAAGTCATAGGCGCCCGCCTTCATCGACAGCACCGCGTTGTCTATTGTTCCAATCGCGGTTATCACGATGACCGACAAGTGCGGATCGGCCAGCCTGAGCCTGGGCAGGAGCTCCACGCCGTTGCAGTCCGGGAGCATCAGGTCGAGGATGCAGAGGTCCGGTCTGTCCCTCTCCACTGAATCGAGCGCCGACACGCCGCTCTCCGCCTCGACGACGTCGAAGCCCTCGAGCGACAGGAGGTCGCGGAGAAAGGTCCTGACGTTTTCCTCGTCGTCGCAGACGAGGATCTTCCTGATCATCGGCACTCCTCCCCCGGCTTGCACTCGCGCTGGAATACCAGCCTCACGACAGTGTACACGCCTGCCACCGAATCGATGAAGAGGCCGCCGCCGTGAGCCTCCATGATCTTGCGGCTGATGGCCAGCCCGAAACCGTTGCCCGACTTCTTGGTCGAGAACATAGGCGTGCACAGTTTCGGCAACGCGTCCGGCGCGACGCCTGTCCCGGAGTCGACGACCCTGACTTCGACGGCATCGCCTGAATCCTTGACGAGGGCGACGACGCGGCCTGAGCCCCTGGCCGCCACCGCTTCGCACGCGTTCTTGAATATGTTGTCCAGAGCCTGTCCCACCTTGAAGACGTCGACATCGGCCAGGTAGTCTCCGCCGGGATCGGCCTTGACGCTGGGCCTGGCGGCGTACTGGCTCCAGTCGTTGCGCTCCACGGCGTCGCGTACGACAGCCAGGATATCGCTCCGGCGGGGTTCGAGGCGGCTCCTGCCACCGAAGACGAGCATCTCGTTGAGGAGCCGGTTGACCCGGTTGAGCTCGTCGTCGATGAGGCCAAGGTACCTGGCGCGCTTTTCCCCGTCAATGTCTGGGCGGAGGAGGAGCTGCGCGAAGCCCTTGACCGAGGTCATAGGGTTTTTGACCTCGTGCACAACCGCCAGCGCCATCTCGCCGAGCGCGGCGGCGCGGTCTTTTTCCTGGAGTTCCCGCTCGTAGCGGCGCATCACGGTGATGTCCCTGAACACGAAGACGGCGCCAAGTCGGCTTCCCGTCTCGTCGAACATCGCGTTGCCGTAAGCCTCGATGACCTTGCCGCCGTGCAGGAGTTCGGCGATGCCGCTGGGGCTGGCAGTGCCGGAACCGTCGCAGCCCAGGCCCTTCGCTACCACCGCCGCCATGTCAGGCGGGAATGCCGCTCGGTAGTCGCCGCCTATCGAGTCTTCGTCGAAGCCGGGAAACAGCTCGAAGAACGCCTTGTTTGCCCTGGTGACGGTTCCCGAGCACGAGACGGCCAGAACACCGTTGAGGACGCTTTCCAGGATGTTCTTGTTGTAGCACTTGACGATGTTCGTGGTATCGACGAGGTCGTTGATCGTGTTGACGATCAGCGACAGCTCGCCCGAGACCGGCGGGATGTGGTAGTTGGGCATGTGGAACAGCACGTCGATGCCCTTCTTGATCGACACTACCCTGTCGAGGAGCCCCTTCATCGTCATCGCGACGCTGACGTAGATGAGGAAAAAGATAAGCGCGTCTATCAGGTACATCCGCCTGACGATGGGGTCGAGCTGGTCGCCTATCCTGTCGAGCGTCTCGTTTGACCAGATGTAGCCTATTATCGTCCCGTCCCTGGAGATGGGCCACATGCAGTTGAGTATGTCGCCGCGCACGAGGGCGCCGGTCTGGACCAGGGGCTTGCCGGTCGCCATGACTTCGTAGCCCTGGTGCCCCTCGAAAATAGACTGCCCGACCATGTACTGGAACTGCCCGCTCGGGCCGTAGGTAAGTACCGCGTCGAGATCCCTGCCGTAATAACCGACACCCACGCCGTCGTTTCCGGACGCCACGAAGTCGGTGATGCCGCGGAGCCTCGCGTTCAGCACCGCTATCTTGGCCTCCCGCTCGTACCCGAGCGCTCCTTCGGCTCCCAGGATGTCGTCGAAGCTGCCTTCCAGCGCTCCGTCGAGCTGACGCGCCAGCCCGAACAGCTTGTCGCGCTTCTCCCCGAGTATGCTCTCGGTTATCTCCTGCTTGAGGAACAGCGACAGCCCTATCATGGGAACTATGACGCTGAGGAAAACGAGGAGGAGGAGCCGGGTGGTCAGGCGCATGCCTCTGTTCATGGTCGATTTGCGCGGGGATTGTCAATGGTCATGGCAATGCGTTTTGCCGCCCCGCCTTGCCCAGCCCCGCCCGCCTCGATACAGTACGGGCATCATGAATGAAACATTCGAAGAGCGCTTCAAGGTCTGCACCTGGGACGTGGACCAGTCCGACAGGCTGACCATGGCAGCGGTTTACAATTATTTCCAGGAGGCCGCCGGCCACCACGCGTCCGTCCTCGGCGTCGGCTCGGCCTTCATGAAGGCCAACGGCATCGTTTGGATACTGTCCAGGATGAGCGCCGAACTCAATTCCCGCCCGGGTTCCGGAGCCAGGCTCACGACGCGCACCTGGCCGAGGGGCACCGACCGGCTCTTCGCAGTGCGCGACTACGAGCTGCGCGACGCGGCCGGCGCCGTCGTCGGGAAAGGCCGCAGCGCATGGCTCGTAGTCGACGGGGCGAGCTTCAGGCCGCGCCGGCCGGAGGCCATAGCCGCCGGGCTGCCGACAAACGGGGGGCGGGAAGCACTCCCCGGCGGCGCGCAGGTCATCAAGGCCGCCGAAGGCCTCGAAAAGAAAGCCGACAGGGCCGTGGCGTATTCAGACCTCGACTCCAACGGCCACATGAACAACGCGCGCTACGTACAGTGGATACAGGACGCCCTCGACCCGGCCGAGCTGGCAGCGGCAGACGGCATGCGCCTGGACCTGAATTACCTGGCCGAGATGAAGATCGGCTCCGCCGCGGGCCTATGGTCGCGGCGCCTCGATGACGCCCGTGCCGCTGCCGGTACCGGCGAGTGGGCAGTGCGCTGGGCCCTGGAAGGCAGGACGGCCGCGGACCAGGCCTCGTTCCGCGCCGTGCTTTCGCTCAGGTAGGCGGTGCAAGACCTGAGCGCCCAGGCTTTCCTTCCCTGACCGGCCTGGGTATATTATTACTACTATGCTAATATATACACCGGCATCAGGGGTCGGGCGGGCGTCGGCGCTTGTCGCCGCAGTCGCCGGACTATTTATCGTCGCCGTTTCGTGCGGCTCGGGTCCCGGCCGCGAAACCGCCGCGCCGGTCGCAGTGGCGAGAGGAGAGCTTCCCATGCCAGTCCTGAAGGCCGCCGACGCGGCGAACGTGTGCTACATCGAGCCGACCGAGGAGCTCAGGGCCCGCCTGAGCGCCGAGCAGTTCGCGGTACTGGTGGAGAGCGCGACCGAGCCGCCGTTCCGGAACGCCTATTGGGACAACCACGAGCAGGGCGTCTACGTCGACGCGATAGACGGCGAGCCGCTGTTCGCGTCGAGGGAAAAATTCGACTCGGGTACGGGCTGGCCAAGCTTCTGGGCGCCGATAGACCCGGCCAAGGTGGTGCTGGTCGAAGACCTGGCCTACGGAATGCGCCGCATCGAGGTGCGGGCAAAGTCGTCGGGCGGCCACCTCGGCCACCTCTTTGACGACGGCCCCAACCCGACCGGCCTGCGCTACTGCATCAACTCGGCCTCGCTGCGTTTCATACCCGTGGACCGGCTGGCGGCCGAAGGCTACGCGGAGCTCGCTGCGCTCTTCAAGTAGGATCTGTCCGGACCGGCCGGGCCGCCATCCGCTTCGAGCCGACCCTGGGGACCAGTGCCCCGGAACTGGCCTCGGACAGGCGGTCGACGAACGCTCCGTAGTCCGCAGACGCCACATCGACGACGAGACTGACATCCTCGGCGAAATCCTCCGAAACCACGGCAGCCCGGCATTCGGCCGCGAGCTGCCGTACCCGCTCGAAGAGGTGGTACGAGACCGGGAACGATAGCCTGAGCGTCTCGACCAGCTCGGCGCGCCCTGTTTTCGCCAGCACGGCGCGCCCTGCTTCAGAGTAGGCCTTGACCAGCCCGCCGGTGCCGAGCAGGGTTCCGCCGAAGTAGCGCGTGACGACGACGGCGATGTTTCCCATGCCCGAGCCCTTGACGACAGCCAGGAGGGGCCGCCCCGAGGTGCCGGAAGGCTCGCCGTCATCGGAACAGAACTCGGTGACCGAGTTGCCGCCTCCTATCACGAAAGCCGGCACGTTGTGGGTCGCGTCGGGAAACTCGCGCTTTATGGAATTCACCCATTCACGGGCCGCCTCCACCGAGTCCACGGGCGAGAGGCTCGCGATGAATCGTGAATTGGCTACGGTAATCTCCGCGCGCGCGGACTCGTACGGCACCAGGAGCATGGGTCCGACTATACCACGATGGCCTGTTTGCGTCATGCGAGGCATATCGTCGCCCTTCCGCCTTGCGCCGCCACTATCATGCGGTATACTGCAAGGACACGGACTGACAGGAAGAGGCAGCGCATGGCCAGGAAATCAGGCGGACTATTGGGAATCTTCGTGGCGCCCTACGAGGGAAGCGACATACGGCTGTACAAGAAGGCCAGGCTTCTCGCGCCGGTAACGATGGCGATCGGCCTCCTGGCCCTGGTCCTTGCGGCCCTCATGGCGCTCACCGGCGCGGTCGCGGTCGCGGGAATCCTTTCCGTGCTTATACTGTTCTGCGTGTTCTCGCTGGTGATGATGGCCAGGGGACGATACCAGCTGGCGTCGTCAATTTTCCTGTACGCGCTGTTCGGCGTCATGTTCGCGGCAATCAAGTTCGACGAATACCGGAACATCTACGAATGCTATGTGTTCGGCAGCCTCGGAGGCTTCCTCCTCGTGACGGCGGGGCTGGTCGCGTCGAACCCAGCGCAGCCGGTGATCCTGACGGCGCTCAACCTCGCGGCCATCGCGGCGCTCTACGCGCTGGACACGCTGCCTCTCGACAACGGAACGGTCACCGCGCTCGCGGCGCAGTCCCTTGCCACGAGCGCTGTGGTGGTGATCGCGGGAGGCATCTTCAGCGCGATGGCGGTCAGGATGCAGTCTGATCTGGTCGACGAGACCAGGCGGTCCGCAGACGCGGCCAAGCGCCAGTACGCGGAGATGACCGAGGCGGTCAACGCGGCCCAGTCGTCGGCGATGGGTATCGGCACGCGGCTCGCCCAGGCGGCCAAGACGCTTTCCGGATCCGCGGAAGCCCTGCGGGATGCCGCCGCGAACGAGACCGCCGGACTGGGCTCGCTCGACGAGGCGCTCGAGGCCGCCGAGGCCGGCGAAGCGGTGGCAGGCGCGGCCCAGGACCGCGTCGGGGCCGCGCTGCACGAATACTCGACCAAGGTCCTTGAGGCGTCGGCGTCGATATCCCAGATGGTCTCGGCGGTAGGCGACACCGGCGCGGCTGCCCAGGAGCGCCGGAAGGGCATCCCCAGCCTC
>CAZNXK010000016.1:0-29204 GCA_964576835.1 uncultured Treponemataceae bacterium
CGGCGCTGCGCGCGCGGGGACTGGGCGGGAGCCGCGGCGCTGCGCGCGCGGGGAGTGATAGTTGGGTCGAGGGCTGCGCAGGCGTGCGGAGGCTTAGGCGTAGCGTTCCAGGTTGAGTTCCGCCTGCGCTTGCTGCATCAGGCGGTAGGCCCGGGCAGCGACCCGCATGTCGGCGGCCGAGGGATCGCCGGGGGCCTGGGCCGCGTTGAGTACGGTGCGGGCCTTGCGGATGGTGGCCTCGGGGTCGCCGGGCACTTCCGCCAGGTCGACGGCTACGCGGCCGCCGACGGCTATTGACTCGCCGCCGGCGCCGGTCACCGTGTCGTAGATGATGCCGGAGGCCGCGTAGGGCCCGAGGGTCGACAGGTGGGCGTTCTCGTGGCTCCGTACCTCGCGGTCGCGCGCCATGGCCTCGTCGCTCGTCCTCCATCGTTCGACCTCGGGCAGCCGGCCCGCGACCACGCTGGCGCTACCGCCCGGATCAGCGGCCTCGCGACCGACGCGCACCACGACCACGGTCTGTCGTACGCCCCGGATGGGGGATACGGGTGCGACGGGTCCTAGAGCATTCTGTCCGGCGTAGTCGTAGACGATGCGCATTGCGATTGCCTATCAGTATAGCGCTTTGGCCGCGCGAGGCAAGTCCATCCAGCTCTCGGGCAACTGACCGGCAGCCGCGTCAGCGGGAGACGGGGCGGCTGTGCACCGAAGGCAGAGGCGGAAGCCCCCCGTCGTGATCGGGATGGTAGTGCGAAATAATCGCGCCCGTCGGAGCGGCGCCGCGGCGGGCGATATCCTCGAGCGCCTCGGCCATGTTCGCCGCGTAACCCGTATCCAGGAACAGTGCCTTGCCGTCCTCGACAATCGCCATGAAGTTCAGCCCCTCGACCTCGCCGGCTGGCGGGGCGGACTGATACACGCAAATTCCTTCGTCGAGCATAATGACTATCATGGCGACTCCGTACCTATTCCAATTGATGACAGTATCGAGGCAATCCCGGTACCAGGCAAGTTCCCATCGCCCCGGATGACAAGGGCGGCGATTTTCGCTATACCCAATGGCATGTCTTCAAACAAGAACACCGCGCCGTCCGGGAATGTCGCTCCGGCTGCAGACAGGCTAGTCCGCACGCCTTTCATTTGGACCCTCTACCTTCTGGTGGGGCTTTTCTCGTTCATGCTGTCGATGATAGGACCCATGGTGCCCTACCTGCGTGACGAATTCGCGATGAGCTACGCGCTGGCCGGCCTCCACCAGAGCGCTTTCGCCATCGGTATGGTAACGATGGGCCTGGCAGGCAGTTCGGTGATCAGGCGCTTCGGCATCACGCTGTGCCTTTGGGGCGGCATGGCGGACATGCTGTTAGGGCTCCTCGTCATGGTGCTCGCCAGGGGACCGGCAATGACCCTCGGCGGCGTCTTGGTGATGAGCCTTGGCGGAACGGTTGCGCTCGTCGCCATTCAGACGTCGCTTGCCAACGGTCCGGCCGCCTACCGCGGCAGGCTGATCATGGAAGCCAACGTGATGTCCAGCACGATGACGATGCTCGTTCCGCTCGTATTGCTGGCGGGCGCCCGTTCGGTGTTCGGATGGCGCATCGTCTTCCCTACGATGCTCGCGGCGCTGGTAGCGGTGGGCAGTTTCGGCCTCCCCGCAACGAAACGGCACCAGGGCACGAGGGACGAACGGTCGGACGCCGGTGGCGGAAGGCTCGGGGCGACGTACTGGCGGATGTGGCTCATCGTTTTCTTCGGGGTATCGGTGGAATGGGCCATCGGTTTCTGGTGCATGACCTACCTGCTGGGCCTTCCGGGAGAGTCCCGCTCCCTGGCGGCAGCGGGTACGGTGCTGCTCGGTATCTCGTCGGTTGCCGGCCGCTTCGTGTCGAGCAGGATAGCCCACAGGGTCCCCGAAATGCGGCTTGTCATCATAGTGATGGCCATAGTCCTCGTCGGGTTCCCGCTCTACTGGCTACGCGCCAACGTAACGCTCACCTTCCTGGGGCTCGCGCTCTGCGGCTTCGGAGCGTCAAACTTCTACCCGCTCGGCCTGTCGCTCGCGCTGGGTCACGCGCCTGGGAACGCAGCCAGGGCAAGCTCGTTCATACCGGTCGCGTCCGGCTCGGCGATAGGACTCGCGCCATTCCTGCTCGGCAGGCTGGCCGACGTCGCCGACATCCGGCTCGCCATGCTCTACATCCCGATAGGCATCGCGATAATCTTCGTGGTCGTGCTGGCTGACAGGTCGCTCTCGAGGAAACGAAACCCGGTCTAGACGGCTACTCCCTCTCCAGGCCCGGCGCTCCGGCTCCGAACAGGAGGCGCTGTCCTGTCCGGAGCGGCTGGAACCGGGCTCCGAAGGCCGCACGAAGTTCGACCTGGGCATCGAATCCAGTGCAGTGTCCGGCATATACCGTCGCCACCTCGAGCCCGCACAGCGCGTCGACTGTCTTCCTTATCCTCTCCATCGGGGCTTCGACCAAGTGCAAGCCTCCGACTATGCCCGCGACGCGATCGATGGCGGTCAGTCCCTTCGCGCGCCGGACGATGTTGACGATGCCGGCGTGGCTGCAGCCGGTCGCGATCACGAGCCCCTGGTTTCCCACGGCGGCGGCCACCGATATGTCGTCGTCCATTGTATCGTCGACGGTACGTCCTTCCCCGTCGAGCGTCTTGAGCCCGGTCCCGGCCGCCTCGAAGCCGGTCCGCCGGGGAACGTATCCTGTCGTCGCAAGGCCTGGCATCAGCACGACTGGATCGCCGGACAGCACCAGGCGCCCACCGGCTTCTTCCATCGCGCTCCGCGAGTCGGCGCTCCCCATGCCCACGTCCTGCCGCGACGGCTCGACGACAAAGCTGGGCCTGAACAGTCCGGTATGCGCGACGACGGGCAGCTCGCGCTTTCCTATGGCCTTCAGCATGGCCGTGACGCCGCGCGTATGGTCGTAGTGGCAATGGGTCAGCACGATGGCGTCGACAGACGCCGGATCTATACCCAGAAGCGCTATGTTGTGCGCCACGGCATCGGCATCCTGGGCGACGTCGACGAGTATGTTCATCCTCGACCCGCCCCTGACCGCCTCGAGGTAAAGGCACAGGCCGTGCTGCCCCCAGTACGGGCTCTCGTAGAGAACGGAATCCTCGGCGACGACAGTGACGGTCAGCGAATCAAGTCGTTCGAATCCGGGCATCATCGTTGGCTCCTCGTTGTATCATAGCGTATCTTCCGATCCACGTAAGAGTCCAGATTCTCTCCCTGATGGGTTCCACTCGCTCGTCGTTTGACATCAAGCCGGCGCGGAATTACAGTTTAAATACCGCTGCTGATCGAACGGGGAACAGGAGGACGCCATGTGGCTGACGGTACTGGGCATCGTTTTGTTCGCGTACGGCCTGGTCTGCGTTGGCGTCGGGGCGGTCAAACGTCCCGCCGCGCTATGGAACAGGGGAATCCTGGGTGGCTTTAGGAAGGTGCTGGGCGACTTCGGAACTCAGGTGTTCGCACTCATGTGGGGTGTCATCGCCGTCTCCTTCGGCGTCTGGCTGGCCTTCCTCCTATAGGGCGGGGAATAACCCGCGCGCATGATGCGAATTCGCCTTTGACGGCTCCTTAGCCCGGATATCTCACAGCAGAATCGGGCTTAGCCCAAGAAGTGAGCGAAGTCGAGGCGCGGAGCATACTTAAGGTATATGAGCACCGAGACGAGGAACGACGCAGGGATCAGCCCGATTATGCGGGCCTTGCCGCATTTTACTACAACACAATGACTTACTATAAATTTGCGGCAAGGTGTGAGATATCCGGGTTAGGCCCTCGGGTTGGCCTTCTCCTCGTAGCCGCGCAGAACAAGGAATCCAGCGACGGTCAGCGCCGCCGCCGCGAGGCCGGACAGCCTTATGCCCAGGGAACGTTCGGCGCTCCGTCCAAGCAACAGGAACGACGGGAAGGCCAGATTCGCGGTCGACACGGCCAGTTTCATCGCGAAACTGTTGACGCCGAAATACGCGCCCTCGATGCTCGATCCGCTCTCGGCGCTATGGGCGCGGGCGGCGTCGGCGACCATCGCGGTAGGCAGTATGCCGAAGGCTGCCGACGCCGCCGACTGTCCTATAGCAATGACGACGGCCCACGCGAGCACCGGAAGGCCGGGAACGAGGCCCACGGCTGGAATGACGCCGAACACGGCTCCTTGAGCGACGAAGCCAAGGGACAGCACGCGTTTTTTGCCGAATGCATTCGCCGCCTTCATCACGGCCGGATACCACAGGAAGCTGAGCCCGAATATGGCGACCGACAGGGTAAAGGCCTTGGCCTCGGGCAGGCCCATCAGCGCGCTCACGTAATACGCTATGCCGATCTCGAGGAAGGTATTCGCGGTATAGTAAAGGAAACTGGCGCCGACGAGGGTCCTGAACGGTCGATCTCCCAACGCCTCGCGTATTGCCGCGAAGGCTGGCACGTCGGAGACGCCTCCTGACGCGTACTTCTTCTCGTTGATGCATACGACCGGCACGAGCATCGCGATTGCCGCGACGGCGCCCAGGATGCCGGTGGCCGTCCTGAACGCGGCGAGAGGTGCCGCGCCGCCGGAAACCAGCGCGTCCTTGATCGCGTACACGGCATTGCCCGATGCGAAGCCGATGGCCCAGGTGACCGAGGTAAGCGCCGCGAGCAGCAATCGATCCTTGGAATCGGCGCCGAGCTCCGCGATCAACGCGTTGTACGGCATCACGTACATCGTCAGGAAGACCGTACCTAGCAGCGCAGTCGCGAACAGCCATGCGACATTGAGTCCGGAGACGCTGGAGACGGGAGGCCAGAACTGGGCGAGCGCCAGGATCACCGCGGGCGCCGCGCCCAGGGTCATCAGGGACCTGCGCCGGCCGAAACGCGAACGCGAGCGGTCGGACCAGCCGGCTATCAACGGATCGTTGATACCGTCGAACAGCCTCGCCGAGAACGCCGCCAGCCCCACCACGGTCAGAAGCCCGAGCACCGCTCCACGCGGCACGAAGGCCGGGATGCTCTCGGTGCCGGTCTCCGGCGGTACGTAGAAATACGCGAGCAGGTTGTTCGCGAGAAAGGTCGTCAGGCTCCAGCCGAACTGGCCGAGCGAGAACACGATCTTGAGGCCCAAGCCCATTCGCGGCCGCGCGGCCGCCACGGGAACGCCGTTCTTCATGCTTCCTCCGTCATGGAATCCAGGTCGCGCGCCGCGATCAGCCGCGAGTACCACCGGCCGGAATCCTTGATGACGCGAGCCTGCGTATCGTAGTCGACATGGACGAGGCCGAAACGCCTGGCAAGGCCCTCCGCCCACTCGAAATTGTCGGTCAGGCTCCACACGAAGGCGCCGCGCAGGTCCGAACCAGCCTCTCGCGCTGCGTACATCGCCCCGAGGGCGTCCCGCAGGTATCGTACCCGCCTCCGGTCATGCACCCGGCCGCCGTTCTCCCCGTCGGCCCCCTCGACGGCGTCGGTCCACGCGGAGCCGAACTCGGTGACGATCACCGGTGGATTGCCGTAACGGGTCCGCAATTCGGACAGTACCTCCGACAGGCCTTCGTGGTAGACATCCCAGCCCATCGCGGTGAGCCCGTCGGTCTCCGGCAGGTCCCGGGGCTCCTTGCCGGATACGTCGGCGCGAATGAAGGGTATGAAGGGATTGCTCTTCGCCTTCTCGCGGCTGTAATAGTTGAGTCCGACGAAGTCGAGCG
The DNA here is from genome assembly GCA_964576835.1 of uncultured Treponemataceae bacterium. Classification (GTDB taxonomy): domain Bacteria; phylum Spirochaetota; class Spirochaetia; order Treponematales; family UBA12059; genus SZUA-370. The sequence continues at coordinate 5,719 of CAZNXK010000016.1, forward strand.
GCGCCGATATCACGTCCATGTCGCCGGACCGGACCGGGGAGCGCAAGATGCGGCTGTCGGCCACCGACACGGGGTAGGCCCCCTTCAGTATCGGGTCGAAGCTGATATGGTTCATGAGGTCGTTGACGCGGGCCGCTGCCGAGAGGTCGGCCTTCGCCGCCTTCGCCGGGGAGGTCCTCGCCGGGTGGACCGGCGTCCAGCTGAGCGCCACGCCTATCCGGAATCCGGCCGACTCGGCGCGCAGCGCGGAGACCGCGAGTCCGTGGGCCAGCAACTGGTGGTGCAGCGCGGGCAGGTATGCGAACGGGTTCTTGACGCCCGGGGCGTGAGAACCGAACAGGTGGCCGAAGCACGCGAACTCGAATGGCTCGTTTATCGTTATCCAGTCCGTCACCCTGTCGCCGAGAGCTTGCGCAACGACCGCGGCGTAGTCGGCGAACCGCGAAGCGACATCCCGGTTCCGGAAGCCGCCGAGCTCCCGCTGCAGCGCGAGCGGCAGGTCCCAATGGAACAGGGTCGGGAACGGGCGGACACCTTTGGCAAGGAGGCCATCTACGAGGCGCGAGTAGAAATCGAGGCCGGCCTGGTTGACCGCGCCCCGCCCCGCCGGCATCACGCGCGGCCACGATATGGAGAAGCGGTACGCGTCCAGGCCAAGCTCGCCGGCTATCCCGACGTCCTCGGGCCAGCGAGAGTAATGGTCGCAGGCAACGGCGGCATTGGCCCCGTTCCGGACGGCTCCGGGTCTGGCAACGAACTCGTCCCATATCGAGGGGCCCTTGCCGTCTGAGTCGGGAGCGCCTTCTATCTGGAACGCCGACGACGACGCGCCGAACACGAAATACTCCGGGAACCGTCGCATCTTCTGCCATCTCCAAGTCTCGCGGGATGGAGCAAGAGTATCATTGATTGACTGACCGATCAATCACTATTATTTCAAAGAAACGAAGAGTCAGACACGGGCACGGAGCAATTCCAGGACCGTATCGGCAACCAGGGCAGGCGTGTCGCCGCAGAGACCTTCCCCGATGAACTGTTCAAGCTTATGGCACTCGAGGGCGCTGGCCCGACTCTTCATCAGCTGGGCCGCGAGCGCGTCCAGGAGGTAGGCGACAGCGCGGGTATCCGCGGCCGCGTCAACGGCACCCTCCGTCTTTCCGCGCTCGGCAAGCACGAGCCAGCGATCGGCGGCGTCCTTCTCGAGCGGCAGGATGGCGTCGGCGAAGCGCGCGTTCTCGGTGAGCGACAGGGAGAGCCATAGCGATATCAGTTCCGGTTCCGCGCTCGCCAGTTCCCACGCGCCACGGAACACCTCCCTCACGGCCTCGCCGAAGCCGGCGCCAGAGTCGGACGACGCGAAGCGATCGGCCTGCATGGCCATGCCGCGTTCCACGACGGCGCGGACCATGTCGTCCTTTGTCGGGAAGTAGCTGAAGACCGATCCGTGGGATACGCCGGCCTCGCGCGCGATATCCCCCATCCTGGCGCCGCCTATGCCATCGGTCCCGAGCGTGAGGACGGCCGCCCGCAGTATGCGGTCGCGCTTCTCCGCGGGAATGTTGTCGAAGGTCTGTGTATGATGTGGGCCGCTCATGAGGCGAGTATCGCCGCAGGCGGCCGGCGCGGTCAAGCGCGCGAGTCGCCACGCGGACGTACCGGCCTTGGCTCGCCGACGCGCTTGCGCTATGCTACGCGCTTGGGCGTCTGTCGGACTCTGGACCGCGATGAATGGTCTCCAGGAAGAGATGGGAAGAAAATTTAAGCGATCAATAATTTCAAGCGTTTTTGCCGTATTTTTTGGCCGACCTCGGCGCCCCGTGGCGTAAAATTCATAGTCGGACAGACTTTTAGCCGGGATGGAACGAGCGAAAAGCAGGAAGGGGACCGAAACATGCTTACGACCGCGCGGATGAGCCGGCAGAAACTGCGCGACCATCCGGAGAACCGCGCCGCCGAAATCGACGAGACGTTGTTCTCATGAGCGGCGATACCGAGCCCGAGATGGCATACCGCGAAATCTGCTATGCATGCCGGCGCCCCAAGGCCCTGTGCCTCTGCCCGGGCGAGCCGCCGATGCCGACGAGAACCAGGATAGTCCTCCTCATGCACCCGATGGAATGGCGCAAGGAAAAATGCACCACGGGGCGGCTCACTTGCCTCAACCTGGCCAACAGCGAGATCATTCCGGGGCTCGCCTTCGACCGCAATCCCCGCTACCGGGAGCTTGTCGACGATCCAGGCAACTACCCGGTCCTCCTCTACCCAGGCAAGCACGCCTGGGACCTGTCGAAAGGCGGCTTCCCCGCGGCCGAGCTCGGATCCCGCCGCCTCGTCGTGTTCCTGATAGACTCGACATGGTCCTGCGCCAGGGCGGTGCTGCGGGAAAGCCCCGGCCTCTTGACCCTGCCGTGCGTACAATTCGCGCCGACTGAACCAAGCCGCTTCGTCATCAAGCGCCAGCCCGCCCCCAACTGCGTTTCGACGATAGAGGCGACCCACGAGCTCCTGCTCGCGCTCGAGCGTTCAGGACTCGACAGCTACCCTGACAAGGGCAGGCTCCTTTCGACCTTCTTCGCGATGCGCGACTACCAGCTCGCGCGCATCGAGACCGACCGCCGGCCGCGGCATAAATCGGGCTAGGAGCGGACCGATGGTGTCCGCTCGTGGTCCAGGAGCCAACGCTTCCGCTCGAGGCCGCCGCCGTAGCCCGTGAGGCTGCCATCCTTGCCGATGACCCGGTGGCACGGGATGACGATCGCCACACGGTTGGCTCCGTTGGCCGACGCGACGGCCCTGACGGCGGCGGGATTGCCGACGCTCGCGGCCTGTGCCTGATACGATCTCGTCTCCCCGAACGGAATGTCGACAAGGATCTTCCAGACGGCCCGCTGGAAGTCGGTTCCGGGCGTGTCGAGCGGGACGGTAAAACGCCTCCTCGTCCCGCCGAAATATTCCGCCAGCTCGGCCTTAAGCTGCCGGATGTGGTCGTTCACGCCCATCAGCACTACGGCCCCGAGCCGCCGCTGCAGATCGCCGAGTTCGGTCTCGAGCATCCTGCGGTCGGTAAATTCAAGCAGGCAAACGCCTTCTGCCGTCGCGCCCGCGAACATCGGCCCGATCGGCGTCAGGATACGTTCCATCACGATGGAAGACTTGCGCTCGACGGTAGCCGGCGATGTCCCCATTATTTTCTTGAAGGTGTACGAGAATCCACTCAGCGAATCGTAGCCTGAATCGAAGGCTACGTCGGTGACGGAACTATCGCCTTTGAGTTCCTGGACGGCGGTGTTGATCCTGACCATTCGCTGGTACGCCTGGAAGGTCATGCCATAGTGCTGTTTGAACCATCGCCTGACGTTCTCGGGACGTATGCCGTTCCCGCGGAGGACCGCGTCGTCGATCTTCCGCTTCGGATCATCGCCGAGAAACTTCATGGCTGCGAGCGCCTCCCGTGGCGGCTCGCTGATGGCCTCCGTGGGGCGACATAGCTTGCACGGACGGAAACCGTGCCCCAGGGCATCCTTCACCTCGGTGAAAAACAGGCTGTTGTCGAGCTTCGGCTTCCTGGCTTTGCAGGTCGCGACGCAGAATATGCCCGTGGTCGTAACGCCGACGACAAAGGTGCCTAGATACGACGGATCCCTCCTGACCAGGGCGTCGTAATACTCCAGCCGCTTTTCTCGATCTTCCACCATCATAGCTTCGATCCTCCCCTGCGCTCTGCATTGATTGTACGGACGGCGCGGGCAGCCGGCAACCGAAAACTGGACAAGCAATTCGATTTGACGGGTTGCCCGGAAACCGCGATCGTTCAACGTGGGTCAAACGTGCAAATCCGGGGTTTTTAAAAGGAAGGCGATATGACAGACAGGGCAGCGGTTCTTGCGATTCGGGGCAGGACAACGTACGACGGGGCCGGCGTCAGGCTCCAGCGGATCTTCGGACACGACGAGACAAGCCGCTTCGATCCCTTTCTTCTCCTCGACGCGTTTGGTTCCGACGACCCCGCGGACTACCTGCCCGGCTTCCCGATGCACCCGCACCGCGGCATCGAGACGGTGACCTACCTGCTCGAAGGATCGGTGAGGCATGGCGATTCGCTCGGGAACGGCGGCATCATCGGGCCGGGAGACCTGCAATGGATGAGCGCCGGTTCGGGCATCATCCACGAGGAGATGCCCCTGCGTTCTCCGCGCGGCGTCCACGGGCTCCAGCTCTGGGTCAACCTGGCCAGGAGCGACAAGATGTGTCCACCGGCCTACCGCGGCGTCACCGCCGGGGAAGTGCCCGTCGTGCCGACCGGCTCGGGCCAGGTCCGCGTGCTGGCGGGAAAATGGGGCGGAGCCCGTGGCCCGGTCATCGGCGTGGCCAGGAGTCCCGTCTACCTCGACATCACCCTCTTCCCGGGAGCGGGCATCGAGCTGGAGGCGGAAGCGGGCCGGACCGTCTTCCATTACGTCCTATCGGGCACGGTGAACTCGCAGGACGCCGGAACCTGCGTGCTTTTGGGCGACGGCGACACGGCGCGTTACGAAGCCGGTCCCGAAGGCGGACGTTTCATATTCGTGCATGCCCCGCCGCTGGGCGAGCCTATAGCGTGGGGCGGCCCTATCGTCATGAACACGCACGAGGAACTGGCGCAGGCCTTCCGCGAGCTCGACGAGGGGACGTTCATCAGGGCGTAGCCGACCGTGGACTTCAGCTGACGAGAAGGCTCTCCACCTGCGCGTCGTAAAGGCGACGGTAGACGCCGCCGGAGGCGACGAGGTCGTCGTGCCGTCCCTGCTCGACGATGCCGTCCTCGGTCAGGACAAGTATGCGTTCTGCGTGCCGTATCGTCGCCAAGCGGTGGGCGATGATGAAGGTCGTCCGGCCACTGGAGAGCTTTTCAAGCGACTCGCGAATCGCCAGTTCGCTCATCGTATCGAGGGAACTCGTCGCCTCGTCGAGAATGAGGATGGGCGGATCCTTCAGGAACATGCGCGCGATGGCTATCCGCTGCTTCTGGCCTCCGGACAACTTGACTCCCCGCTCTCCCACGAGCGTATCGAAGCCCTGCGGCAGGTCGCGGATGAATCCTAGCGCGTTGGCTGCTTCGGCCGCGGCTTCGATGTCCGCATCGCCCGCGCCCAGTCGACCGTAGGCAATGTTGTCGCGGATGCTGCCCGAGAACAGGAACACGTCCTGCTGGACGAGGCCGACGGCCTGCCTGAGCGATGCTATGCTCGCCTTGCGCACGTCCAGGCCGTCCACCGTTATCGAGCCATCCTCGATATCGTAGAATCGCGGTATGAGCGAGCATAGCGTCGTCTTGCCAGCGCCCGAAGGCCCGACCACGGCTATGGTCTCGCCGGCCGAGACCCTGAAGTCGACATTTTCGAGTACCCGCTCCAGCGCGTCGCCGTAACGGAAGCCCACCCTGACGAAGGCCACGTCGCCGCGCACGTTCGCGAGTTCCACGGCGTCGGGAGCGTCGATGATCGACGGCTTGGTGTCCACTATCTCAAGGAAGCGGCGAAAACCGGCGGCTCCCTCCTGAAAAAGCTCCATCGAACGGACGAGGGTCTCGACGGGCTGGAAGAAGCGGGAAACGTACAGCGCGAAGGCGACGTAGGAGCCCAGGCTCACGCTGCCTTTGAAGGCCGCGAGGCCGCCCGCGGCGAGCACTATGACGAGCCCGAAGTTGGTCAGCAGGGAGACGCCGGTGTTGAACACGCCTATATGCCAGACCGACGCTATGCGCGACTGCCTGAAACGCTCGTTGCCCTCGTCGAAGCGGGCGTTCTCGAAATCCTCGTTGCCGAAGGCCCGAACAACCCGTACGCCGGAAACGCTTTCCTCGATATGCTCGTTGATCGCGGCCATCGTCTCCTTGTTGCGCTTGAATGCCTTGTGGAACTTGTCCCGGAATGTGACCGAAAAGAGGACGAGTACCGGCACTACCGCAAAGACGATGAGAGCGAGACGCCACTCCAGGAGGAGCATTACGACCAGCGAGCCCGCGAGCCTGACTCCGGCCATGATGAGATCTTCGGGCAGGTGGTGCGATATCTCGGCCAGGTCGAACAGGTCCCCGATTATGCGCGACATGATCTGGCCGGTCTTGGTGTCGTCGAAAAAGCGCGTGTCGAGTGTCTGCAGGTGGCGGTAGATGTCGTGACGGAGATCACGCTGTATGTTCACGCCAAGCACGTGCCCATAGTAACCGACGATGAATTCGAGAGCGGCCCGGGCCGCGTACAGCGCTACCAGGAGGATCGCGAACCTGAGGAGGCCAGCCATGTCGCCAGCCGGCACGATGACGTCGACGACGCGCTTCGTGGCGGCGGGGAACACAAGGTCCGCCAGGCCGAGCCCCAGCGCGCAGGTCAAATCGACGGCAAGGAGGTTTCGGTAAGGCTTGTAGTAATGGATAAACCGTTTGAGCATGATCGTGGATCGTAGCGCCTATCGCGGGTTCGTGTAAACGGGCAGGTCCCATTTGACAAGTCCCCGCCCGAATATGTACCTTGATTGATTGAAGCAGCCGAGTGCGCCCTGGACGGGTCGACCGCTCGAGCCCAGGAGGAAACCGACCATGAGCGCAGGCATCGAACTGACATCGAAAAATTTCGCGGCCGAGGTGGAGCAGTCCCCCATCCCGGTACTCATCGACTTCTGGGCCGAATGGTGCATGCCATGCCGCATGATAGCCCCCCACGTCGACGAGCTGGCCAAGACCTACGAGGGCAGGCTCAAGGTCGGCAAGGTCAACGTAGACAACGAGGCGGAGCTTGCCGGTCGTTTCAACATCATTTCGATACCTACGCTGATGGTGTACAAGGGCGGCAAGATGATACGCCAGCAACCCGGCGCCCTGCCCAAGAATGCCATAGAGAAGCTGTTCGCCGACCAGCTCTGAGCGTCGACGCGGGCATCCCGAGCCCGTCGCGATGATTCAAGTTACTGTCGACAGTAACTTGATTCTTTTTTTTGGCCGTGCTAGTGTTTTCCCATGGCTACCGGACGACAGGTACCAACCCCTCCCCTACGCGGCGATTCGCCCGCGCTTTTCAACGTCTATTTTTATTTCCACTATACGGCATAGGGCTCCTTCGCGGCGCGGCCGGGCGGAGCGAGCCCGTGATGAGCACCGGCTGCCCCAGGCGCCGGTGCTTTCGTCAGCGCTTTGCCGACGATCGGCGCAATGCGCCTACGGCTGCCTCGATGCGGCCCAAGGCCAGGTCGATGGCGGCATCGGACGCCGCGAACGACATCCGCACGCAGGCATCGTCGCCGAAGGCCGAACCCGGCACCAGCGCCACGCCGGCTTGCTCGAGGAGGTAGAGGCAGAAGTCGTCGGAGGATTCGATGCGCTTGCCGCGCCAGGCGAGGCCATACAGCGATGACACGTCGGGAAAGAGGTAGAAAGCGCCGTCAGGCGAGCGCAGATCGATTCCAGGGATCGCCGAAAGCCTGGAGTACGCCCGGTCGCGGCGCAACCTGAAGGCGGCCGCCATGGCTTGTACCGGGGCCTGGTCGCCATCGAGGGCAGCGATGGCGGCCCGCTGGCCAATGGACGGGGCGCAGGTGGTGCTCTGACCCTGGATGGCCACGCAGGCGGCCACCACGGCTTTCGGGCCGGCCAGGTAGCCGAGCCGCCAGCCGGTCATGGCGTGGGACTTTGACAGCCCCCCGACGACGATGACGCGGTCTGCTATCGACTTGATCGACGCGGGGCTGGGAACCTCGGGAACGTAGCGGATGCGTTCGTAGACTTCGTCGGACAGCACCCAGACGTCCGGGAATCCGGCAAGTACGGACGCTAGCGCTTCGAGTTCGGCGCGGCCAAGGACGGCGCCGGTGGGATTGGATGGAGAACAGAGGACGAGGAGGCGGGTCCGGCCGGTGATGGCGGAGGCAAGCGCTTCCGGGCGCGGCTTGTAGCCGTCGGCGGCCGAGGTCGGCAGGAAGACGGGAGTCGCGCCGGCAAGCTTGGCCATCTCGGCGTACGAAAGCCAGGCAGGCGTCGGTATGAGCACCTCGTCGCCAGGGCCTGCGAGAGCCAGGATGGCGCTTAAGAGGGCGCTCTTGGCGCCGCACGTGACCATGATGTCGGCGGGAGGGTACGAGAGCCCCGAGTCCCGCGACAGCTTGCGGGAAACCGCCTCGCGGAGGGCCGGTTCGCCGGCCACCGGGGTATAGCGGTCGGCGCCTTCGGATATCGCCCTGGCCGCGGCCTCGCGGACATGGGATGGCGGATGGAAATCGGGTTCGCCGACCGTCAGGTCGACGATGTCATGGCCCGCGGCGGACAGGTCACGGGCGCGTTGGTTCATGGCGATGGTACGGGACGGCTCGATGGCTGACGCCCTCGACGACAGGGAGCTCATGGCGGTATCCTTCCGGCGGACTGGTGGAAGGTCCGCCAGGACTTGGTATACGCCACTGCGCGATGAAGTTTCAAGAGATTTCAAAGGCAACGGACCTTTGAAATTGGCTCGAAGGCAACCCGGAAGAACCGGTGAAAGGTACGCGACATGAAGAATCTCAAGCTCACCGGCCAAAAGCCAGGCGGCGAAAGAACCGTCATAGAAGTAGGCCAGCTCCGCATAGGCATGGACTTCATCGTCATTGCCGGGCCCTGCGCGGTCGAGTCCGAGGACCAGCTCGTCCGCACGGCGGTTGCGGTCAAGGAAGCCGGAGCCAACATGCTCCGCGGCGGCGCGTTCAAACCGCGGACTTCCCCGTACGCGTTCCAGGGTCTCGGACTCAAGGGCCTCAAGATTCTGGACAAGGCAAGGCGCGAGACTGGCTTGCCGATAGTAACCGAGGTGATAGATACGCGCGACGTCTCCTGGGTAGGCGAATATGCCGACGTCCTGCAGATAGGCGCCCGCAACATGCAGAATTTCTCCCTGCTCCGCGAAGCGGGTAAATCGGGCAGGCCGATACTGCTCAAGCGCGGGATGTACTCGACGCTCGAGGAATGGCTGAACTGCGCCGAGTACATCCTTGCGGAGGGCAACCCCAACGTCATACTTTGCGAGCGCGGCATACGCAGCTTCGAAACGTACACCAGGAACACGCTCGACCTGTCGATAGTCCCGTCCGCCAAGACGATGAGCCACCTGCCCATCTTCGTCGACCCGTCCCACGGTACCGGCGTGCTTTCGCTCATCGAGCCGATGAGCCTCGCCGCGGTCGCGGCTGGCGCGGACGGACTCGAGATAGAAGTCCACATCGACCCGTCGTCCGCCTTGAGCGACAAGGACCAGCAGCTGTCGCCCGAGGCTTTTGGACGGCTGATGCGCAAGGTCGCCGTGATGCGGCGGACCATGGCGGAACTGGCGGCGGAGGATGCGTCGTGAGGCAGGCAGGCTCGACGATACGGTTCGCCGCGGTCGCGGACCTGCGCGCCTCGGCCGAGGCATCGACGACGGTCATCGTCGTAGACGAGCTCACGGCTGCCTTCATCCCGCCCGGCTTCGATCCCGGACGCGTCGCCTTGGTAGAAAGGGGCGAGGCTGCCAAGAGCCTGGAGTCTCTCGGCCGACTCTACGGCCGGTTCCTGGAGCTGGGCGTCGGCCGCGACTGGACTGTCGTAGGCATCGGGGGCGGCAGCGTCTCCGACCTGGCCGGGTTCGCCGCCTCGACATGGCTCCGAGGCGTGGACTTCGGCTTCGTGCCCACTACCCTCCTTTCGATGGTCGACGCGTCGGTCGGCGGCAAGAACGGCATAGACTTCCACGGCTGGAAAAACCTGATAGGATGCTTCCGCCAGCCCCGATTCGTGCTGGTCGATCCCGGCCTCCTGGCCGGCCTTCCCGACTTCGACCTCGCCTGCGGCCTGGTCGAGGCCATCAAGCACGGCGTCATCGACGGCGAGGCCCACCTGTCGGAGATTGAGCGCGCGGTAGACCCGCGCGGGGCAATCGACAGGGACTCGCTTGGGCCTATCATCGGGCGGTCGATAGCCTTCAAGTCAGCGGTCGCCGGCGAGGACGAGCGGGAAACCGGCGACAGGCGCAAACTGAACCTCGGCCACACCATCGGCCACGGGATAGAGGCAACCGCCTGCCTGCCGCACGGCGCCTGCGTCGCGGCGGGCCTTGCCGCCGCGCTCGGACTGGCGGCCGAACGCGGCGGCAAGGCCGACGACGGGAGGCGCATCGTCGCGCTGCTCCGGAAACTGGGCATGCCGGTCAGCCTTGAAGAGGCAAGGAAAGCCTCCACCGAATCCAGAGAGCTTTCACCCGCCGTCTTCCGCGATGCTGTCGCGCTTGCGCTGGACAGCGACAAGAAGCGGCTCGGACAGGACGTGCTGTTCGCCATGCCGCTGGCCATCGGCGACGTGCGCATCGAGCCGGTTCCGCTCGATGCCATACGCGACTACGTAAGGAGGGCGCCGTGAATGCCATAGGCACACTGCTGCGGGTAGAAATCATGGGTGAATCCCACGGGCCGGCCATAGGCGTCATCATCGACGGCGTTCCGGCGGGACTGCCGCTTTCGGCCGCCGATTTCGAGCCTGACCTTGCCCGCAGGCGGGCAGGCGCGGACGGTACGACCCCTCGGGTGGAAGCCGACGTGCCGGAGTTCCTGTCGGGTCTCTACAACGGCCACACGACAGGCTCGCCGCTGTGCATCGTCTTCCGGAACGCCGACAAGCGATCCGACGACTACGCGCCGTTCTCCGCCATGCCCCGACCCGGACACGCCGACCTCACGTCGCGCGTCCGGTACGGAGGCTTTGCCGATCCCCGGGGCTCGGGACACTTCTCCGGCCGCGTTACGGTCGGCCTCGTCGCCGCGGGTGTCGTGGCCAAGCGCCTGTTGCCCGGAGCCGCGTTCTCGACGGCGATACTGGAAGCCGGCGGAAGGACCGACGCAGCCGCAGCCGCCCGCGAAGCCGCCGACTCGGGCGATTCGATAGGCGCGCTCGTGGAACTGCGCGTTCGCGGCGCGGGGGCGGGGCTGGGCGAGCCGTTTTTCGGCTCGGTCGAGGGTCTCGTCGCACAGGCGCTCTTCGCGGTACCCGGCGTTCGCGGCGTCGAATTCGGCGACGGCTTTGCCGCGGCCAGGATGCGCGGCAGCGAGCACAACGACCCCATCGTCGCCCCGGACGGCAGGACCGCGAAAAACGGCTCGGGCGGGGTCAACGGAGGCATCACCAACGGCAACGAGCTGCTGCTGCGCGTAGCTATGAAGCCCGCGTCGTCGATCCACAGGACCCAGGAAACCTGGAACTTCGAGACTGGCGCCTTGGGCGAGCTGTCGGCGCCGGGCCGACATGACGCCTGCATAGCGCTGCGCGCGGCCGTCGCGCTTGAAGCGGCACTTGCCGTGGTACTGGCCGACCTTGAACTTCAATCCCGCTCAAGGTGCGAGCGCTCCAGGCGCGAAGGCACGAATAATCACATGAACGATAATGAAAGGAAGCGATCATGACGCTCGAAGGACTCAGGCAGGACATTGACAGGATAGACGCGCGGATCATGGCCCTCCTCGACGAACGCCTCGAAAAGGGACTGCTGACGAGGCGGTACAAGACAGGCTCCCTGGATCGTACGCGCGAGGCCGAGGTGCTCGAACGGGTAACGACGCGAGCCAAGTGCCTGGCCGGCCGCGAGTTCACCGAGGGCCTGTACAAGCGCATCATGGCGGAGAGCAAGGCGGTGCAGGACAGGAAGCTCAGGCTCATCGGCTTCCAGGGAATGCACGGCGCCTACAGCGAAACGGCGGCCCGCGCCTGGGATCCCGAGGCGGCGACGATACCATTCCAGGAATTCTCGCAGGTCTTTGACGGGGTTCTGTCCGGCGACCTCGACGCAGGCGTGGTGCCGGTGGAGAACACCCTCGGCGGCATCGTCGGCCAGGTCAACTCGATACTCGTGACGACCCAGCTGCGGGTCATCGCGGCCGTTGACATGCCCATCGTCCATTGCCTGCTCGCCACGCCGGGGCAGGACCATCGCGAGATCAGGACGGCGTACTCCCACGTGCAGGCGCTGTCGCAGTGCAGGCGCTTCCTTGAGCGCAACAAACTCGACGCCGTAGAATGGTTCGACACCGCCGGCGCGGCCAGGATGCTGGCGGAAGAGCGTCCAAAAGGCGCGGCGGCGGTCGCCAGCCGTTTCGCGGCTGAACTATACGGCCTCGACATAATCAAGGAAGGCATCCAGGACGCGACGACCAACCGCACCCGCTTCTTCGTGCTGGCCAGGGAAGCGGTGAACGCCCCGGAAGCCAACAAGTGTTCCGCCGTGTTCTTCACCGACGACAAAGCAGGCGCGCTGTTCGGCGTACTGGAGGTCTTCGCCAAGGCCGGCATCAACCTGACCCGGATAGAATCGGTCCCCGACGAGCCTGGCGACTACGCCATATTCATCGACTTCGATGGAAGCGACCGCGACGAGGCAGTCGCGGCGGCCATCGAGACCGCCCGCGGTCAGGTGCGCGATTTCAGGATGCTCGGCTGCTACGACGAAAGGAAGCTCTGACATGCGGGTGGCGATCCTCGGCGCAGGCAAGATGGGCACCTGGCTCGCGTCCGTTCTTGGCGTCGGCCACGACGTGGTGGCATTCGACAGTTCGGTCCCGGAGGCGACTCCGGCCAGGCTGGCATCGCTCGGCCGGGCCAGGCTGGTCGCGGATCTGGGCGGCATCGGAGCGCACCAACCCGAGCTGCTCGTCAACTGCGTGCCCCTGGGGATGACCATAGCGGCTTTCGCCGCCGTCGCGCCGTACCTGCCGGAGTCGTGCATGCTATCGGACATCGCGTCGGTTAAGACCGGCCTGTCAGTCTGGTACGCGGCGGCGGGCAGGCCCTTCGTCTCGACCCACCCGATGTTCGGCCCTACCTACGCCGACGAAGCGAACCTGCACGAGCAGAATGCCGTCGTCATCTCCGAGTCGTGCGAAGGGGGCAAGTCATTCTTCCGGAACCTGTACGAAGGGCTCGGCATCCGTGTTTTCGAGGAGGACTTCGACGGGCATGACCGCACCGTGGCGTATTCGCTCGGCACGCCCTTCGCATCGACGATGGTGTTCGCCGCCTGCATGAAGCGCCTCGACGCGCCTGGAACCAACTTCAGGAAGCACCTCGACATCGCCCGCGGCCTCCTTGCCGAGGACGACAGGCTCCTGGCGGAGATCATGTTCAACCCGTACACCATAAGGCGCCTCGAACTCATCAACTCCCAGCTCTCCTACCTCACGCACATCATCAAGGACCGCGACCACGAGGAGATGGCCAAGTTCCTCGGAAAGCTGCGGGACAACATCGGCGAGGCCTGAGCATCAATGCTCATCCGGAGCTTGGCCTGCACGAGCATTGGACCCGCGGCCAGACTGTCCAGGAGCATCGAGTCACTTGGCGTAAAGGTGAAAAGCCCGATGGAATCCCGCTTTGTCAAGGCGGCTACGAGATGGAGGCAAGCGCCTCGAAGAAGCCAGGCCAGCTCTTGGCGACGCACTCGGCGCCATCGATTGTCACCGGAGCGGAGCCGGCCAGGGCCGCTACAGCGGCTGCCATCGCGATGCGATGGTCGCCGCGCGACGAGACGGCGCCGCCACGGATGCGTTCTCCTGCCTGGCCGCCCTCGCCGCCCAGACCATGGATAGTCATCCGGTCACCATCGACGGCGACCTCGAGGCCGAGCTTCCCGAATTCCCCTGAAAGCGCGGCAGCCCGGTCGCTCTCCTTGGCCCTGAGCCTGGTTGCGCCGTATATCTCCGTAACGCCGGAGCAGCGTGACGCGAGCGCGACGAGAGGCGGAAAAAGGTCCGGGCAATCGGTCGCGTCGAACGAGAAGGCCCTGAGCGGCCCGGAGCGCACGCGCCACCCGCCGGGCACCCGTTCGAGGCGTGCGCCCGAGAGACCCAGGGCCTCGATTATCGCCCGGTCAGGTTGCGACGACCCAGGCGGCAAGCCGACGACCTCGAGCGGCTCCTCTGTCGCGGCGACGGCGCCTGCCACAAGGAGAAAGGCCGCCCCGCTCCAGTCGCCTTCGACATCGTAATCGGCCGCGAGGTACGGCCGGCCTCCGCGTATCCTGAATTCTGTGAACGCATCGTCTCGTTCCACCTGTGCGCCGAAAGTCCTCATGACATCGAGCGTCAGGTCGACGTATCCACGGCTGGCAAGGTTCCGGACCGAAACGACAGAGTCGCATTGCCCTCCCCTTCCTTCGCCCGCCATGGGCAGTGCCAGGAGGAGACCGGTCAGGAACTGGGAACTTTCCGATCCGTCGACGACGACGGCGCCTGCGTGCAGCGGCCCGCGCACGCGGACAGGCTGGAAGCCCCCCGTGGTCGTGCAACGGACGCCGAGAGCGGACAGCGGCCCTTCCACCATGCCGACGGGCCTCGATGAGAGCGAACCTTCGCCGCGCAGCTCCACTTCCGCGGGCAAGAGCGCCGCGATCGCGGAAAACATCCGGAGGCACAGGCCCGACTCGCCGCACGACGCGGAGATGGGCAAGCCGCCGGGTGCGCGGAAGCCGCCGCGGATGACAGCCCGGTCGTCAAACCGATCCACATCCGAGCCGAGCGCCCGCGCGACGCCAGCGGCGGCTAATGAGTCGGCGCACCAGGTCGGGTTGGTGATCGTCGATGTTCCCCGTGCCATCGCCGCGCAGGCGAGCGCACGCTGCATGGAACTTTTGGACGCCGGGGCCCTGACGCGGCCGCCTAGCGCTGACGGCTCAACGCAGCGCTTCATGGATGACCCTTGCTATCATCGACGGCCGCATCCCGTCGGTATGCACCTGCAGTCCGGCGCAGTCTTCGTACCATGGACGGCGGCGCTCATACAGCGTCCTGATCAACGCCTCTGCGTCACCCGCGAGCAGGGGCCTCGAACCTCCTACCGAGCGCTTCGCGAGGCTGGCCAGGTCGGCCTTGAGCCAGGCTATCCTGAAACAGTCGCGAAGCAGGGACCGGTTTTCCGGCAGCTCTATGCAGCCGCCACCCGTGGCAAGCACCAGCGATCCCCCAGCGGCGATCCGGGACAGCGCCGCATTCTCGCGTGCCCTGAACCCGGCCTCGCCCTCGACGGCGAATATTTCCGCCACCGATTGGCCGGCCTCGGACGCGATGGCATCGTCGAGATCGACGAAAGGCAAGCCCTCGAGGCCAGCCAGTATCGCGCCGACGCTCGTCTTGCCTGTAGCGGGCATCCCTATCAGCGCGATGCGCCTGACGGGTGTAATGGTAGTCTCCATGCCGCATAGTACCCGGCGCACCGCGGCCCGGTCAACGAATACCGCCTTGATCTTTTGCTGTACTTTTAACCATCCGCATGGTAGATATTAGGGAGGGGGACGATATGGGCTTCCTTTCGAAGATACGGGGCTCGATAGCCAGGGTCTTCCGCTCCGTTACCAGCGGAGCGTCCTCCGTGATGCGAACACTCAAGAAGTCGTCCAGCCCTCTTTCCGACCGATTGCTGTCCGACGCTCTCAGGATCGCCGAGATCCCTTCGCCAAGCTCCCGGGAAGAACAGCGGGGAGTATTCATAGTCGAGCGTCTCACCGCGCTCGGCCTTTCCCCGAAGGTTGACGAAAACGGCAATATCATCGTGCGGATCACCCGCAAGGAGCACGACGACAACGGCCCGATCCTGCTTTTTACCGACCTGGCGTCGGCTCGCTGGAATCCGCTCGAGAGTCTTTCACGTCTTGATCCTGACCGCGCTTACGGCGCGGGCCTCGCTGACGCCATCGGACCTGCGAGCCTTTTGTCCATGGCCGAGTCCATCCTGTCAGGCAAGATCGCCTGCGACCAGGATCTGCTTCTGCTTTTCGCGGCGCATTCTCTCGATCATCCGGGCAGCGATATACTGGAACGATTGGCCGATGATCCGCACAACAGGCCAAACGCGGCCCTGGGTGTCCGCGGGCTGCACCTCGGTACCGTATCGGCTCGTCCTCTGGGAACGTACCGGATAGAGGTGAGGGTCAGGACCGACAGCTCCGATGGTCGCCAGGGCCAGGGTTCTGCTGTCGAAGCCATAGTCGAATTATCCCGCACCTTGTCAGGCATCACCTGGGATGCGGAAAAGACGACGACTTGCCGCATCCGCCGCATCGAGGCGGGGACGGGATTCGGACGGAACCCGACGGAAGGTCTTCTGGATATTGAACTTGAATCGACAAACGGAGCCGTCCTGGAACTGGCCATGAAAGCAGCCATCGCTACGGCGCAAGCCAAAAAGTTAGAGAACCAAATCACAGTGACCATAGCCGGCTACGTCCCGGTAGGCGTGCCCGCGGTCGGAGACGTCCTCGTCAAGCTGCTAACCCAGGCTCTCAAGGAACAACGCATTCCCATCATCGAGGAAAACGGCGCGGACACCGCATCGTTCCTGTCAGTACACGGCATCCCGGCAGCCTCCGTTCCAATCGCCTCGGGACGCGAAGGGCTGAGCCAGGATGAAATCGAGATAGCGTCTATAGAAAAAGGAAGGAACTTGCTGATACGCCTCATCGAGCTTGTGGCGGCGGCAATAAAATGAAATCGGCCCGAGATGATTCACTTCTCGAGCGCACATGGCATCACTCCCGTTTCTCGGATATCGCCCACCTCGTCGAACTCAAAGAACGGAAAGGCCTCACGATTTCGCTCGCCTTCCCGACGCTCAATGAAGAGGCTACCATAGGCAAGGAAATCCTCGTCATCCGTACCGAACTAATGGACAGGTATCCCCTGCTGGACGAGATCGTCGTGATCGACTCATCGTCTAAAGACTCGACGCGCAAGGTTGCCGAGCGGTATGGCGCCAAAGTCTTCGAGTCAAAGGATATCCTGCCCAGGCACGGCAGCCACCGCGGAAAAGGCGAGAATCTCTGGAAAAGCCTGTATGCATTGCACGGCGACATCATCGTATGGGTCGACGCCGACATAGCCAACATCGCGCCAAAATTCGTCTACGGTCTGGTCGGTCCGTTGCTTGAAAATGACTCGATAGGCTACGTGAAGGCATTCTATGAACGTCCGATCCGTTCTTCCACCGGCATTGCCGCCTCCGGGGGAGGACGCGTGACCGAGATACTGGTCCGACCAATTTTCTCGCTGTTCTATCCCGAGCTGGCCCGTTTCGTCCAACCGCTTTCCGGCGAATATGCCGGCAGGAGGAATCTGCTCGAGAATATTCCCTTCTCCGTCGGTTATGGCGTTGAACTGGGCCACCTGATAGACGTATATCACCAGTTTGGCATCAGCGCGCTCGCACAGGTCGATCTTGATCTACGCATCCACCGCAACCAGACGACCGAGGCACTCGGGCGCATGGCATTCGGTATCCTCGACACATTCATAAACCGGGCCGAACGATTCAACGACGCCCGCGTATTGCGCGAGCTTGGCAGCAGGCACATCGCCCTCAAGGTCGAGGATTCGGCCCATGCCGTCGTCGCAACCGAAATTTCGACTATCGAGCGCCCTCCCATGATCGAGATTCCCGAGTATGTCGACAAGTTCAAGGCACGTACACATCGTCCAGGTTAGCCGCCCCGAGGGCCGAGCCCTTCGTCGGCACGACATGCCAGTCAGGCCCCGTGCCGGTATCGGCGGACGACGACGACCGGCATATCGTCCGCGTGCTCGTCGTGCCGGTCGATCGGGCGCAATCCTCGGGTCTCGGCGGGTCGGAGGCCAGCCAGGCGCCCGCATCTACCAGGGCCGCGACCCTGTCTCGCAGCGCGGCGGAACCGAACCCGCCGTAGTTCGCGTCCGACTCGGCTGTCCGCTCGCTGTATATCACGGCGTCGACCCAGGCGCCATAAGGCGATGTGAAGATAGATAAGGCGCCGTTCTTTCCTGACAGGGCGCCATCTCCGCCACGATACCATAGGTCCCAGGCACCTGCCGCCGAATCGAGGCCACCCGATGCCGCCTTGTCCGTCGTCTCGTCCAGCTCGGTTTCCAGCCCCTGCGGTTTGAGGTGCAGTATGACATATTCGCCTTCGGCGACGTCGAGCGGCGGAAAAACGTACCTGACATCGAACAGGGTCGGGCAGCCGACGAAAAAAGCCAGCCCGGCGCAGTCGCCACCGGCGGCTGTAAAAAATTCGACGGCGTCTGGATGGGTCGACGTTCCTTCGGTCAGCAGCTCGTTGAAAAGAAGGGTCGGCGGATTCGGGTTATAACCCCAGAACGGCAGGACGAAACTGCACAGGTTTCCAGCCTGGTCGGCGACGATGCCGGAAACAGCGTAGGCGACTCCCGGCGTCTGGTCGCCATCGAGCGTCACCTCGACGCTCCTGCCGTCATCCCCGAGGCCTACCGAGGCGACGGCGGGTCCCGGGGAAGCGGCGAATCCGGGCAGCGCTTCGGCGATGTCCTCATCGAAAGCGACGACGACTACAGTAGCGCCGCCCGGGCCCCATGAGGCTACTGCGGGCGGGCGAAGGTCGCCGGCGGCGAACAGCGCGGCAACCGGCTCCGGGACGCAGCCAACCATGGAAAACACCATAGCCGCCAGCAATCCCATGGCGACTGCAAGCGCCACGGGGCGGCACTTCCGTTGATCTGTCATCTCGCGCCTCCTGTCACCTCCCCTACGCGGCTCCGATCCCCCATGCTTGCGGAACAACCGGACAATTCATGATATGATTGCGGCGTGAAATTGCTCGGTCCGGCATGGTACGTCAAACTGAAACGAAGGTCGAAGCGCCTGAAACGGCAGGTATGGACGATGTTCCTGGCTTTCAGGGATCCGCGGACGCCCACGCTGGCGCGCGTGATCATCATTTTTGCTGTAGCGTATGCCGTCAGCCCCATCGACCTGATCCCCGACTTCATCCCGGTCATCGGCCAGCTTGACGACCTCCTGATCCTGCCCGCCCTTATTCTGCTGGCCATCAGGCTCATCCCCGCCGACGTATATGTTCGTTGCAGGCGCGAGGCCTGGAAGCACCTGTCGTCGGGAGAGCGCGTCAAGACGCCGGCCGCCGCGGTGGCCGCGGTCTGCTTCTCCCTGGTCTGGCTAGGCATCGCCGCCTGGATCATTGCCATGTTCCTCTGACCTGCATTTCCCGCCGCTGCCGGGACCGGGTTCCGGTCCAGCCTCCTACTTCGAGCTCAGGTTCGACACGCCGTCCCAGGTATCCGGGGGCGGCGTTTTGATGAAGGCCTGGCACCTGTGGTAATACAGCTTGCTCGGCGAATCCTCCATGTCGAGCTTCAAGGCGCGGACGAAGCCGACCAGGGCTTCCTTCCAGCGGCGCTCCTTGTACAGGGCCAGCCCCTGTTCGTATCTGAGCAGGACTTCTTCCCTGAGCTCGGTCACCTTGCCGGGAACTTCAAGAAGCTCGTAGACGGTGATGGGTTCGCTCTTGCCGACGACGCGGATGGTATCCAGTTCGCGGAAACGGAACCGGTCCCTTACCCCGTCCCTGGTATTCCCGCTGACCATGGTAAAGGTCCCATAGGCCTTGTTTGCGCCTTCCAGCCGCGAGGCGAGGTTGACCGAGTCTCCCATGACGGTATAGTTCATTCGCGTGCGGGAACCCATGTTGCCCGCCACGGCGGAGCCAGAGTTGATGCCCATGCGGACGGCAAGTTCGGGACGGCCGTCCGCCTTCCAGGCCTCGCGCATCTGCGCAAGCGACCTCTGCATCTCGAGGGCGGACAGGCAGGCGAGGTAGGGATGATCGGGGAACGCGAGCGGCGCTCCCCAGAAAGCCATGATGGCGTCTCCCTCGTACTTGTCGATGGTACCGCGGTTCCTCATGATGGTGTCGGTCATCTCCGACAGGTATTCGTTGAGGAGGCGCACGAGGCCTTCGGGAGACAGTTGTTCGGATATGGAAGAAAAACCCCGGATATCGGAGAAGAAGGTCGTGATGGTGCACGACTCGCCGCCGAGCTTGAGGGCTTCGGGATTGGCGATGATCTGGTCTATGACATCCTGGGACAGATACTTGGAGAAAGCGCCCTGGATGAACTGTCTATGTTCTTCCTCGCCCGCGAACTTGGTGACCATGATGAGGGCTGCCGGCAACAGCGATGCCAGATTGAAGCCAAGCTGATCCACCCAAAGATAGGCCTTGAAGAAAAGCGCCATGATCGCGGCGTTCACCACGAGCGCGACCAATCCTATCGCGGCGTAAGAGAGCTTGGCGGAGCGATCGTGAATAAACGAGGCAAGGCCGACAGCAAGTGCCAGCATCAGGGCAAATTCCACGTACGCGGGCGGCTTGCGTATGAAATTCCCCCGGGCCAGGGTGTTGATGGCCGTCGGGTATGATCCTACCATCCAGTAGGAGTTGGACAGGGGCGTTACCCCCTCGTCCTGGGTTCCGGTCGCCGTCAGGCCGATGACCGCCACCGAGTCGAAGAGGTACTCGACCCTGGTCTTGATGCCTATCGCGGTGATGAGGTCCTTGACGGACGCGATACTCTCTTCATCCACCTCGCCCCCGGCGGCCTTCCGGGCAAGCAATCCGTCCAGCTCGGCCTGGCTCTCGTCCAGATAGCCCTTGATGACGACCTTGTACGCATCGAGCTTCTTGCGGTACTCCTGCCGCAGCTCGAATTTCTTCTCGTAGTCGGGCTCGGCAAGCATCGCTGACTTCAGCGATTCGATTTCCTCGGTCAGCTCGGCCCTGGCGCCATTTCCTGAGGCCATGTCCTTGAGCATCAGCTGCATCTCGAACTGGTCGGCCTGGAAAGAATACTCGAGCACGGCATTGGCCGGTACCGACCGGGCCGTGGCCGCGAAGTCGCCCATCCAGTCGAAGTACATCGAACAGCGGCCATCCACCGGTATCTCTATGTCGCCCCGCTTGCCCGAGAGCGGATGCACCGCGTTTCGTATGACGATGGCCTTTCCAGGATCGACCTCTACGGCTTCCAGGCCGACGCCGCACATCTTCAGGAAACCGATAAGGCTCAGGTGAAAGTACATGCGGCCGCCGAAGACGCGCACCAGGCGGACCCTGCGATGCGCTCCGTCGAGATCCACGTCGTTGTCCACGAAACCGAAACGCTCGGACGCGTTCATCAATTCCGGTATCGGGTAATTGATGGCTACCCGGTCGGCGTCTGCCAGCGCGCGGAACCGTTCCTCCTTGCCGGCCGGCAGCGGCAGAGACGCGCTGGTGGTGAAACGCGCGATGGCAGCATCCATGAGGGCCTTCGACTCGGGGCTCAGGCTGGCCTTGCTCTCCACCTTGGCGAAGGAGAAGGGCATGATGGTGCCTTCGAATTCATCTGTCGCCATCGCCAGGTCGCGATCGTTGTCTATCACCACGGTAAAGAGATCGTCAGGCGCGATGGATTTCCCTGTCGCCAGCGCCGAGTACAGCGTATTGAATCCGTCGGGATTGAGAAGCGGCGGCGAACTGTCTATGAACTGGAAGTCGAAAATGAGGCTGGAGAGTCCGACCGCCTTGAGCTGGCGAATTGCGTAGGCATAATAATGGCGAGGCCATGGATACACGCCACGGGCCGAAATGCTCGCGTCGTCGACGTTGAGAAGCACCAGTTCCGGCAGGGGCTCGGCCTTCGGTTTGAGCCTGAAACGCAGGTCATAGAATACGTACTCGAGCCTTTCGTGAGCGGGCGTCAGGGAAAAAAGCATGACCAGACCCGACACGAATATCGCGGTCAGCACCGCTCCCTGGAGACCCGTCGTCAGCTTGCCCAGGCGGGCCAGGAATTTCTTCATGCTCGTCCCCTACCCGCTCAGAATGAAAGGCTCATGCCTCCGGAAACGGTGAAGCGCACGGCATCGTCCGACGGGAAAGCGGCGCCAGGCAGGAAAAGGCCGGCGTTTATGAAGGTGCTCAGGTCGTTCCAGGGCAGCCAGCGCAGCACGAGATCGATTCCGTGCCCCAGATCGAAGGACGGCAGGGCCGCGTCGCCAGAGTCGACGACGCCTGCCTTGTCGTATTTCGCGTAGTAGAAATACCTTAAGCCTATCACGGAGTTCCTGAGCCGGGACGATGCCGCCTCGAATGGGTTGAGGTTGAAGCCGAGCTGCACGATGTGCACGTTGCTGAAATGCGGCCTGAACACCGATCCGGTGCCCAGCTGGCCGAATGCCTGGAAGGCGCCGTCCTGGCCGCTGGAATTCCCCTCCGATCCCTGGCTGCTGGTCCGGTCCGGGTCGCCCGAGGCCAGGGAATACTGCACGGTTATGGCCGGCGAGGCGGGGACCTGCCATGCGATCTGGTAACGGCAGGTACCGCCGAAAGCGTCTATCGCGGCGCGGGAGGCTCCGAGAGGACTATAGCCGTCCTCGAGGAACCACTCGACCAGGTAATCGCCGCCTGGCGCCATCCCCCTGGCCTGCAGGCCGGCATACCAACTGCTGTATTGTTGCGCGGGGCTCAAGCCAAAATCACCCTGGTACAGGCCGAGCACCGACAGTTCGTGGCCGAATACGGAAACGCCCGCCTGGTAGCCGCCGACATAGCGCCTGGCTCCATTTTCGTCATCCCAGGAGTCCATCGAGTAGGTCGAAAAGCCTGGCGCAAGAAGACCGGTGTAAAAACCGAAGGCCTTGACCGTGAACCACGGATTGGCCAGCTGGAATTCCAGTCCATCGCCGTTGCCGCTCAAGGCAAGTCCGGAGCCAAGCAGGAAGGGCTTGCGTCCGACGGAAAGGGTAAAGCCGACCTCCGGAACGACGAGCTGCAGGTAGCTTGCGTTGACTTCCCAGATGTTCGTGAACTCCATACCGGAAGCGGCCACCGGCAATAGTGTGACCAGGGCGTTGTCCCTGATCCTGGCGTAGAAAAGCCACTGGCCAGGCAGGCTCAGGCGCAGCCACAGGTTGCCACTCAGGCCGACTATGGCCGAATCGGAGGCTCCCTGCCGCTCGTAGAGCCCGGCGGGCGACACCGAGGCGCCCCAGTCTCCGAGCCACGGCGCCTTGTACTGGGCCGGCACGAAGAAATCGTCGTCCTGGAACAGGTTCTGGGCGCCGGTCGCGATATGGCCCGCCAGGAGCAGCGAAAAGACTATCGCGTTCCTCTTCATGGGGCGACTCCATACCTGTCGCCGAGCGTGGCGACGAAATCCAGCAGGTCTACGCCGCTCATGGTATCGCCGCCGCTGCTCGAGGCGCTGAAAACGCCATCGACCACCATTGCGCGGAACGCGTGGCGTTCGGTCTTGAGGAACAGGAACATGAGGGATGTGTCGACGCCTATGGCGTTTGCCGCCACCCAGCTGGCCCTGGCCTTCGTCAGTTTCGATTCGGCGGGGTAACGACCAAGCGCCTGTTCGAGCCTGGCGGCAAGCTCCTGGTTTTCAGGAAAGCTGTCGACCAGCGCCGGCGCCATGGCGGCTAGATCCGCCATGCTGCAGGCTTGCTTGTCTCCCAGCGCGACAATATCCTCGAGGCTCTGCCCGTACGCCGCGAGGCCCGAGGCACAGGCGATGCCCACGACAATGATCAACTTTTTCATCGACAACCCCGGAGCTTTCAAATTGTACGCATTATCATGGGAAAATGATATTGACGTTTACCGTTCCGCTGGTCTTCATGGCGG
>CAZNXK010000016.1:29300-41570 GCA_964576835.1 uncultured Treponemataceae bacterium
CCGCCGCTTCTTCGGGCGGGGCGAAGACAGCCGCCGCGCCGGGGCCGGGAGCGGCAAGCGAGGCCTGGGTTGCCACCTGGGGAGGAGTCGCGCCGGAGCCCTGGACATAGCCCAGGCCAGCGGCCACGGGCCGGCTCGCCCCGCGGATCGACGCCACCGCCACGATGCCCGACGCCACTGCCACGGACATGCCGCGTTCCTGGCTGAAGCTGACCGTGTGCGTCGTGCCGCGGACGCTGGAGGTGCCCACTGGAGTGGTTATCGTAAAGCTTGTCTTGAGCCCGGCAATCTGCTTTACGTCCGATACTACGGTACCGCTCCGGAGGGCCACGTCGGCCTTGGACGTCGTCTCCGTGACGGCAACGCCCCTGAGCCTGGCGGTGGTCAGCGACTTGAGCGTAATGATGCCGTTGTTCACGACGAGTATCACTTCCGAGTTGGCCCCGGTAACCACGGTCGCGTCGTCACTGAGCTTCATGCCCGCCTTGATCGGCTGCAGCTTCTTAGCTTCCAGTACGCCCGCCGTACCCTTGACAGCCTGCACCGTGACGTCGGCGAAGGCTGGAATGGCGAAAAACATGCACCATGAGATGACGAACAGCTTTTTCAAACCAGTCATTCGATACTCCATCCTCATTCGAAAGATCATTGCCTCGTCAGAACCTGCGAATGGCGCGAACCCGGGCGATGTTGTCAGTCTTGATTGTTTCCGTTTGCGCCGCCGTGTTGAAGTGCTGCCGCCATGCGTATGTGTCGGTCAAGCTTTCAGTGGACGCCCAATAGTATTCGGGCGCAAACCCGCCCAATGGCGTCGGAACCGCCTGATACAGATTGGCATACATCATATTGAGTTCATCCTTCGACGGCAGGTACCAATCGGCAAGCACGGAAACATAGTTGTCGCAAAGCAGGGCCGCGCTCGTGGCATGGCCGGGCTGGGCGATGATGGCCGCTGTATTGGCCAGACCCTCGCCAAGGCCAGGCAAGGTAGTACCGAGGTTCGGAGTAATATTGCTCCACACCTGCACACCGGCGAACGCCTGATCGGCAATGGATGACTCGAGGTATCTCCAGCCGTTGATGACGCTTCCCTGGTCATAGAATACCAGACCGTCAGCAGGGCCTATCTGTCCTACGATCACACCTGGACTTTGGTACTGCGCGTAGAGAATGACGTTTGCCGCGCCGAGCACCAAGGGAGAAAAGGGAAGGTAGGGAGTACCGGCTCCGCCGGGATCGGTGTTCCAGCCGGTGAATCGTTGCCTGATTCCGTCCTGGATGAACGGCCCGACAAGCGCGTTCACCCCGCTGCTATCCTCTACCGGCACCGTGCTGCCGAAATATTCGTTTGCTATGGCCGGAACCACTCCGGAAGTCGCTCCGTTGGGCATGTAGGTGATCGAATACATGTTGAGCTGCCACTGGGCGTACAGCGTCTGGCCAGGAACGTTCATGATGAACGATGCGGTATCGGAGTAAATCACCGCCCCGAGCGGAGCGGTGGCCCAGCCCTCAAAGGTATGACCTACCCGCGTGAAGGAATTCGGCATCAGGGGCAGCATGCTGTCGTAGGCGATACTCTGCGGACCCATGGCACCGACACCGCCATTGGCATCGAAGATGACCTGATAGATGCTCGCGGTCCACTGCGCGAACAGGGCCTGATCGGCCCCGCCCATGGTGAAGGCGGCCCCCGGCGCGTAATCGGTCCCGGACCCATCCGAGGCGGTATTCCAGCCGTCGAACGAGTAGCCGGCCTGGCTCAGGCCGCCGGAATTGGCAGCGACGGTTATGGCTTCACCGGTTTCGAGGTACAGGGTGGCCGGAGCGGTGCCGGAAACGGCGCCGTTGGCGTCGTATGAAAGGGCAAAGACGACAGCCATCGAAACGGAAAGCTCGTGCACGGCTCCGGCCTGGATGTCCAGTGAAGTCTTCCCCTTGTACTTGACCACTCCGCCGGAATCCTTGGCCAGGACGACGAAGGTCCGCGCCGAGCCGGCCGGCACCTCGATGGTAGCGCTGAGGACCGGCGTGGTGAGGGTCACGCCGATGTCAGCCATGCCTGCGGCCTTGACGGAGATATCGATGGACGTGATGCCCGCCGGTATGCCCATCGCGCGGCTGGAGCCGCCGTAGCTGCTGAAATCCACTGAAACACGGCCGACTGTCTGCTTGTCCAGAGGGAGCGAGCATGCCAAGGCAAGGAAACCGACCACTACCATCGACAATGCCAAGACGATCCCTTTGCGCATGCGAGCCTCCAGCCCAGGACAAGATCCGTGAATGTGTATTCCAATTATATGACAAATATTGAAATATTCAAGGCATGACCGCTTATTCCCGCCGCAGCCGTTCCCAGACTTCGGGGTCTTCCTGGCCAAGGCGCCAGAACGCTACGGAGCGTATGCCGGCTTCATGGTACAGGCGCATCCTGGCGGTGATGGAGGTCGCGTCGTCATAGTACACGATCACGCTGACCAGCTCCTCGTAATTGAAGTGGGGGATTTCCCCGTCGCGGAACGGCGCGTCTATCTGTTTCTCGGCTGAAAGGGACGAGACCGCGGAGTGTTTGAACGCCTTGGCAAGTTTCTTGTCAGTCCACGAACGGCCGTAGAACGGCATTCCCATGACCAGCTTTGATTCCGGCACTTTCGAGGCCGCGTACGAGGCGACTTGCCCGCACCAGTCGAGCGAGGCTACGGGACCGGGCTCGCTCGTGCTCCAGTGCTGGTCGTAGGCCATGATGAGCACCTTGTCGACAATACCCGCCAGCCTCGCGTACCCGAGAGTATCGCCCACCTCCGACAGCCGCGCGGGCAAGGCGACGCTCAGCAGCTTCGTACCCAGAGCCTGCTTGAGCAGCGAAAGGAATTCGGCAAAGTTGTCCCGGTCGCGTGACGGTACGGCCTCGAAATCGATCTGGACGCCATCGTACGGCGTCGCCGCGGCTGCTATTTCGGCGACGAGCCTGTCACGGACCGGGTAAGCCGGGTCGAGGCAGAAGTGGGAAAGCGGAAAACTGGCTGTCTCGGCGACGACCAGGTGCTTGCGCCGCCTGAACGACGACAGCTTGCGGACGTCGGGCACGTCGACCAGTTCGCCATAGCTGTTGATGCCGGCGCCGAAATAGCACAGGTCGCTTATGGGGTACGACGACGACAGGAACACTTCCTCGCCTGCGAGCAGGTATGCCCAGACTTCGGAGAATTTTACCGGACGGACGGAAACCTGGACAGGCGCGGCCATGGCAGGGACAGACGACGAGAACGCTATCGCAAGAATGAGGATGTTTCTGGTCACCGAGAACCCTATTCTGTCCAGGCGGAGAAGTCCGAGAAGGAGCCTCCGCCGCCAAGGGTCCGCAGCGAGACGGTAGCGCCCCAGTCGCGTCCGAAGAATGTCCTGTAGACGATGCGCAGGATGCCGTCCACCGAAATGGCGATGTACTCGGCGCCCGGGTCGTAGACCACCTCGACGAGGCGCCACGATTCGATGCCGTCTTCAAGCTCGGCGTCGAACATCCGCTCCATCACCACGTCGTCGTCGGAACGGTACAGCTGGAGGTAGGTCGCGTTGTCGCCGCGCGCGGCCCTGTCGCGGGTGAACCATACGAGGAGGCTCTTGCCTTCGCCGTAGCCGCGTTTCTTCTTGTTGTCCTCCACGTAGATATGGAGCCCCAGGCCTATCCAGCCCGAGCCGCTCGAACGCGCATTGAAACGGTACAGCATCGTCGCGGCACCCTGGGCGAGCGGCATCTCCAGGCGGGAAAAATACTGCGAGGCATCGGTCTGCGCGGCGGTGCCGCCGGAAATCTTCCATGCGCCCATCCGCGCGGCCGAACCCTCGAAGCCCGCGCGCAGGCTTTTCGTGAACCGCGACGCATCCAGCCTCCAGCCGGCAAGGTATCCTGCCGACGGCACGACCGCGGATGACGGAACTACCGCGCCTGATGCCTTGGCCGCCGAGAGGGCGGCCTGGGCCTCGGCCAGCATCTGTTCGGTGGCTTTCCTCATCGCGTCGGAAGCGTCACGCGTCGCTATCGCCGCGTCCCTGACCGCAAGCGCCGCGTCACGCTCGGCCGCTATCTCCTCGACCCTGCGCTCGGCCGAGGCCACCGCCTCCGACTCGGTAGCCGACACATCGGCGGGAGCGGTGGCCGGCGCGGCGATCGGGGCATCAGGTGAAACAGGCGGGGCGCTTGCATCCGAGACGGCCTTAGCCGCTTCCAGGTCGGCCCTGGCGGACGCGAGTTCCTCCTCGATGCCGGCAATGCGCTCGTCCATGGAACGTATCGTCTCGTCCCTGGCGGAAAGGGCGGCGTCCTTCTCGGCGATCGTCTGGTCCTTCGCGGCAAGCATGGAATCGACCGCCCCTGTGTCGCCACCAGCGGCCGCGATCCTCGCCTCGGCGTCCGCGAGTTTCGTATCGGCCTCGGCCAGCTGCAGATCCTTCTGGGCAAGGGCTTCTTCAAGCGCGGAAATCTGGGCTTCGAGTTCCCCGCTCCTTGCCTGGTAATAAACCGTGTCGGTAGCCGCCTCGGCAAGTTGTCTGTTCTCGGCCTCGAGTTCATTGATCCTCTGGTAGAGCGTGTCGCGCTCGGCAAGCAGCCGCAGGATCTCGGCCATGAGGATTTCCTCGTCGCCCGGCATGGCCTCGCCGGCCGGGGCGTCCAATGTTGCGGACTGGTTGGCGCTCGGTGTGCCCGTGTCCTGCACGAGCACCGGAGTCGAACTACCTGCGGCGGGATCAGTCTCGGAGGTCGGGCTGATTCCGAAGATATCGTACGCGCTCTGGCCGGCAGGCGGGGCCGAATCGCCGGCTGCGGCATCCTGAGCCCAACTCGAACCAAGGGCAAAGACGCACAGTAGAACATGCAAGCGAAAGCGCATACGTTGACTCCTCCCGGGATTCGACCCATCGTCATGGATCGCCCATGCTTCAATATCGGAAGTCCACGAAGCATGGTTGAGGAACTTCGGCCGGCGCGACGCCAGGGTAGTGGAATGACCGTCCGTGCGCGTGCTACGATATCCGTATACGGTTCAAGGAGCTGCCCGATGAACATCCTTATCGCCAACGACCACGGCGCGGTCGAACTCAAGGCCAGCATAGTCGAGTCACTTCGAGCCAAAGGGCATACCGTGGAGAACCTCGGCGTCGATACCGCCGATTCAGTCGACTATCCCGACATGGCCAGGCTGGCCGCCGACCGGTTCCTGGCGGGCGGCTTCGACTTCGGCATCCTGTGCTGCGGCACGGGCATCGGCATATCGATGGCGGCGAACAAGATCCATGGCATACGCTGCGCGCAGGTCTTCGACCTCTTTAGCGCGGAGATGAGCAAGGCCCACAACGACGCCAACTTCATCGCATTCGGAGGCCGCATTTCCTACGCCGTACCGGTGATGGACATGATCGAAAAATACATGGCCACGTCGTATGAAGGCGGACGGCACGCCAGACGGGTCGGCAAGATAGACGCGATGAGGTAGGGTCTACCGACGCGTGGCCTCTCCTATAATTCGTAGCTCTCCCCGTACTCGACGATGCGCACATCCTTGAATCCCTTGCCCTCGAGATACTTCTTCTGCGCCGTCACGGCCTCGTCCTCGCCATGGACCAGGAAGACGGTCTTGAGGCTTGAGAGATCCATGCGGGACAGCCATTCCCAGGTTTCAACGTAGTCGGCGTGGGCGCTGAAGGCCTTGATCTCCTCTACCTTGGCCCTGACTTTGTACAGGTCGCCGTGGATGCGGACTTCTTTCTGGCCGTCGCGGATCCGCCTGCCCAGGGTGTTGGCGGCCATGTAGCCGACGACCAGGATGGTGTTGCGCGGATCCGAGATGTTGTGCATCAGGTGGTGCTGGATCCGGCCCGCCTCGCACATGCCGTCCGCCGACATGATGATGGCCGGCGTGTCGAGCCTGTTGAGCATCTTGGAGTCGTCGACGCTCGCTGAAAAGTGAAGCTCGTTGAAACCGAAGGGGTTGTCGTGATGGCGTATGAAGGCTTCGTTCGTCTCCTTGTCGAAGCACTCGGGATGCACCTGGAATATGCTCGTCGCGTTGACGGCCATGGGCGAATCGACCCATATCGGAACCTTTGGTATTCGGCCCTGGTCGACAAGCATGTGGAAGTAGTATATCAGTTCCTGGGTCCGCTCGATGGCGAAGGCGGGGATGATTATCTTGCCGCCGCGCTTGACGGTATCGTTGACGACCTGGGCCAGGCGTTCCATCGCGTCGACTGTCGACTCATGGCGCCGGTCGCCGTAGGTGCTCTCGACGACTATGTAGTCGACGCTTTCCATCGTCTCCGGATCGCGGATTATAGGCTTGTCGGGGCGGCCGAGGTCGCCGCAGAAGCCTATCCTGACCACCCGGCCGTCGCCTGTCGTCACTGTCACGTGGGCTGTGGCCGAGCCAAGGATGTGCCCTGCATCGCGGAATTTGAGCCTGAGGTCGCGGCCGATCTGGATGGGGCGGTCGTATGACACCGTAACGAACTGGCCTGTGGCCTCGACGGCGTCGACCTCGTCATACATGGGCTTCCAGTCGAAAGCCGCTCCGCGCCTGGCCGCCTGCTTGCCCAGGTACTCGGCGTCCCGGCCCTGGATACGGGCCGAGTCCATCATGATGATGTTGGCGAGGTCCCTGGTGGCCGGCGTCGAGTAGATGTTGCCCTTGAAGCCGCGCTTGGTCAACAGCGGCAGGAGCCCGCAGTGGTCGAAATGGGCGTGCGTCAGGATCACCGCCTCGATGGACTCCGGGTCACGCACGAGCGCCCGGTTCTTGCGGTCGCATTCGTCCCGCTTTCCCTGGAAGGCGCCGCAGTCGACGAGGTAGCGGGTGCCGTCGACATCGAGTACATGCTTCGAGCCGGTCACTTCGCGCGCGGCTCCCTCCGAATGGAATGTTATAGCCATTCGTAGAGGATAGGCCTGGAACGGCCTCCGCGCAAGGACCTACATGAAAAACACCGCGAGACCCGCGACGGCGACCAAGGCGCCGATTATTTCAAGCGGCTTCACCTTCTGTTTGAAGATTAAAATCGATGGAGGGATGATGAGGATGGGCGTAAGGCCGATGAGCGTGCTTACCGTACCGGCGAACGTACGCTGGGCGGCGAACAGCGAAAGCGTCACGCCTATGAAAGGCCCGAATACCGCGCCGTACAGCGTCGGCCTGAGGCCATCCGGTCTCTTGAGCGCGGCGCTCAGGTTCCGCCCGCCCTCGAACAGCAGCGAGGCCAGGAAAAAGCCGACTATGGCGACCATCACGCGTATCTGCGTGCCAGAGACGGGGTCGTAGTCGCCTATGCCCCGCCTGGTGAGCACCATGCCGATTGACTGGCCAACCGAGGAAAGGAAGGCGAAGAGGTAACCGCGCTTGTCCTCCCGGCTTATCCTGCCCGCGCTCTTGGCGTCCCGTTTGGCCAGCACCGCCGACGCGACGCCAGCCACTATCAGCGCCATGCCCGCGAGGCTCCGGGAGCCCATAGCCTCGCCGAGGAAAAGGTAGCCCAGGGCCGCTGTCATCGGGGGCGACAGCGCCAGGAACAGCATCGTGATGCGTGATCCTATCGTCTTGTACGCGGTGAAGAGAAAAATGTCGGCGATGACGAAGCCGACCAAGCCGGACAGCGACAGGTACAGCCACGCGTCAGGCGGAGCGTCCAACGGCAGGGGCATGCCTCGCGTCAGCCAGGCCACGAGGGCCAGGAAGCCGAAGGCGAACACGACCTTGTAAAAATTGACAGCCAGGACGCCGATGCGCCTGGTGGCCTTCTCGAAGAAAATCGCCGACACTGTCCAGCATATTGCCGTGCCGAAAGCCGCCATTTCGCCTATTTGGTGCATAGGCCTGACTATATCGGGGGGACACGCCAGTGGGAAGGGCGCCCGCATTTGACAACGCAGGCGAACAGTCCTATGTTTAAATGGTCGGAACCAGACTGGCTGCTCGACGGCCTTGCGAGCCTCGGCGGCCACCGGCACTGTTCCGAAAGGGAGGGCACATGGCAGTCATATGCGTAGCCCGCGAGTTCGCGGCTCTCGGCGACGAGACGGTCCATGAACTTGCTGGATTGACGGGGTACAAGGCCATCGACAAGGAGTACATCGAGGCCAGGATGACGGAGCACGGCATAGCCCCCGAAGTCCGAGCCAAGTATGACGAGAAGAAGCCAGGCTTCTGGGCCTCGCTGTCGCAGGACAGGGACGACTATCTGCACTTCCTCAAGACGGTCCTGTTCGAAGAGGCGGCCGCCGGTGACTGCATAATCAGTGGCCGCGGCGGATTCGCGATATTCGCCGGCGTTCCCGGCGTCATCAGCATAAAGCTCGTGGCGCCCCGTGATGTCCGCCTCCAGCGCCTGAAGGCGAGGTTCCAGTGCGACGACAAGCGCGCGGAGCAGATGCTCAGGCAGAACGACCACGACAGGCGCGGCTTCCACGACTATTTCTTCGGCATCGACTGGAACGATCCTGTCTACTACGACATGACCATCAACACGGGCAAGGAGCACCCGGCAACCGTCGCGAGGATAATCGACAAGCTCCGTACCCTTATCGTCACCGAGGAAAAGGAAAAGGCATGCCTGGCCCGGATGAACGAGCTCAGGCTCGGGCAGGCCATAGTAACAGCGATAGTGTACGCGCACAGTATCCCTGTGCATTTCGTCGAGGCGGATGTCAGGGGCGCCAAGGTGACTCTGCACGGCGTAGCCAACACGCAGAGCGCCATCGACGCGGCCACCGCCGCGGCCAGCAAGGTGCAAGGCATAGAGATAGTCGAGAACGCCATCCAGATAGTCCAGGAATTCGCCGTGATGCCGTAGCGCACGGCAACCTTCCCTTTTCGCAAAGAACCCGGCTTTCAAAAAGCCGGGTTCTTCTATACTATCCCCTCATGACCTACATCACCGGTTTTCACGCGATGGAAGAGCTTGTCCGATCGGGCAAGGCCAAGGGAGCCACCCTGCTGGTCGCGGCGCCCGGGCCGCGCATCAAGAAAATAGCCGAGCTTGCCGCGAAGGCCGGCGTCGTCTCCAGGACCGTCGCTGCAAGGGAACTCGACACGCTTGCGCCGGAGCACCGCGGCGCGGCCATAGCGCTTGCCGAAGCGCCGGGCGGAACCGAACTCGACCTCGAGACATGGCTCGGGAGCGGCATTCCGGAAAAAGCCATCGTCGCCATACTCGACCACATAGAAGACCCCCACAACCTCGGCGCCATACTCAGATCGGCCGACGCGTTCGGCCTCGACCTGGTCGTGGTACCGGAACGCCGCGCGGCCAGGGAGACCGACACCGTCGCCCGCTCGTCGGCAGGCGCGGTATCCTGGGTGCCGCTGGCCACGGTGGCCAACCTCGCCCGCGCCGTGGAGCGGCTCAAGGAAGCGGGTTTCTGGACATACGCCGCCGACATGGGCGGCCAGAACCTCGCCGACGCCGAACTCTCCGGCCGCGTCGCCATAGTGCTCGGCGCGGAGGGATCCGGCGTCTCGCGCCTCCTCAAGGAACGCTGCGACGGCGCCCTGTCCATCCCGCAGTACGGCCACGTCGACTCGCTCAACGTATCCGTCGCTGCCGGCGTCTTTCTCTACGAAATCCGCAGGAAGCTGGGGGCGCCGGCCAGCCGGTAGAACGACCATGGCGCGGAAAGCGCAGGTATCCTTCACCAAAGGAGCCGTTTCGGTTATGCTCGACCGGGGGAGAGTCTGATGGGCGAAGACAGCCAGCGACACGAAATTTCCAACTACCGCCACCGCAAGATACTCGAGGCGCTGTATGAACGCGGTTCGGTCAGTTCCGAAATCCTGGCCGCCACCTTCGGCGTATCACGCATAACCATCCGCCGTGACCTCGATGCACTGTCGGCCGCGAAACTGCTCGAGCGTACCCATGGTGGAGCGGTAATCGGCACGAGTCCGCGGCTCGAATCGATTTTCGACGAGAAGGACATGCTCTTCAAGCGCGAAAAGCGCGCCATCGGCAGCTACATCGGATCGCTCGTGGAGGCGAACGACACGATCTTCTTCAACGCCGGCTCGACGACCCTCGAGGTGCTCAGGCATCTCGAGAGCAGGAAAGTGAAGGTGGTGACGAACAACGCGGCCAGCATCACCGTCGACCTGGACCCTGGAATAGAGTTGCTGGTGCTCGGAGGCGAGTACCGCAGGGAGTCGCAGTCGTACTTCGGAGACCTGACGCTGCTCGGTCTCAAGTCGATATACTCGAGCCTGACGATCCTCGGCACCAACGGCATAAGCGCGCGCAAGGGGCTGACGACGGCGGTCTACCAGGAAACGTCGGTGAACAGGGCCATGATCGAGAACTCCAGCGGCAAGGTAATCGTCGCGGCCGACCGGTCCAAGATGAACTGCGTCTCCAGCTTCCTCACATGCCCGCTCGACCGCATCGACATGATCGTGACCGACTGGCTATGCCCGCCGGCCTTCCTCGACGAACTGCGCTCGTCAGGGGTCCGCGTCGAGGCGATAACCGAGGAAGGCAAGCCGTTGCCGTACTGAACAGGCCCACCTGGGATGAAGCGCGCCTCTCCCGGCGGGAGGAGCGGCTCCAGGGCCTCAGGCTGTTATCTCGTACAGCGCCACTTCGCCAATCTCGCGGTTGGCGGCCAGTATCAGTTCGCGGCCCGGCTTGTGGTAGACGGCGATATTGCTCGGTCCGCCCGAGTTGTCTATCAGGGTGCGCTTGATCGATTGATTTACCGCGTCCCACTCGAAGAGGTTGAGTTCGCGGTTGCCCTTGCGCCCCCCGATGATGAAGGCAGGCTTGCCCAGGATGGTCCCGCCCCAGACGACGTGGCCGAACTCGTACTCATGCTCGAGCATCGGGACGAGCTTGCCGCCGGTTTCCTTGTAGATGACGCCTTTCGAACCATGAAATGGTTCTATCGTGGCGAGTTCCAGCGTGCCGTCCCCGTCGATGTCGCAGACCGCCATGTCGCTCACGGGGCGCTCGAGGATGCGCTCTGTCTCCCAGGCGCCGTAGGCGTTTTTCGGAACATAGACGGCGAACGCGCCTTCATCGCCGGATACCAGGTACGCGGCCCGGCCTTTCCAGCTGCCCTTGCAGAAGCCGTGGTTCCTGGTGATGCCCGACAGCACCGCCCGTATCGGAAAGGGGCCGTCAGGCGAATCCGGCAATTCCCCGACGTAGACGGCTCCCGGCTTGGTCCAGTCTTCCTTGTTCTCCTTGAACAGACAGAGGGTTGAACCGACGAAGAAACGCTTGCCGCCGACCTGGCAGACATCGAAGCGGTGCAGGTACGGGACAGTCATGATCTGCCTGGTCGTCCAGACGCCGTCGGCGTACCGCACATGGGCGATCTTCGATTCCTTGGCCTGGAACGTGGGGACGAAATCCTGGGTCGCCAGGAACTCATCCTTCACGCCGGGAATGGGGACGATGTTCATCGTGCCGCCGGGACCTTCCCATACGGTTTCCGCGGAATGGTCGGCGTCGGACCACGCGATGCATGGCCCCGCGCCTTCCGTGGCGACGAGATGCCGGAGAGTCCCGCCTATCTCCATGATCGCTGTCGCGTAACACTTGTCGAGTTGTGCGAGTATTGTTTTCTTTACTGTCATGATCGGCTCTCCATCTTCGGCACGCTTACAGGAACGAGGGATACGGCAGATCGTTCTCTCCGGAGAAGACATCCTCGAAGCCGCGCGGGTGGTGGTACTCGAGTTTGTCCTTGTCGGCAGGGTAGACGAACTTTCCGCCGACCTGCCAGCTGAAGGGCTTGAACGTGTACTGCAGCCGGTCCTTGCGCAGCTTCCACAGGGCTATGACCTCGGACGGGTCGGCCTGGAAGTTGGTCCAGATGTCGTGGTGGAAGGGTATGACGACCTTGGCGTTCAGGCACTCCGCCATGCGGAGGATGTCTATGCTGGTCATCTTGTCGGTGACGCCGCGGGGGTTCTCGCCGAACGAACCGAGCGCCACGTCGATCCTGTGGTCGTTGCCGTGCTTGGCGTAGTAGTTGGAAAAGTGCGAATCGCCGGAATGATAGAGGTTGCCGCCGGAGGTCTTGAACAGGTAGTTGACGGCCATCTTGTCCATGTCCGCCGGCATCCTGCCCTTGAGCTCGGTGCCGACCGGAGCTGTGATCTGCGCCGTCCTGTCGAACGACTCGAGCACGACTATCTCGATGTCCTTGACCTTGACCGTGTCGCCGGGCTTCACGGTGACGCAACGCTCCGCCGGCACGCCCCAGGAGGTCCAGAGCTTGACGCAGGC
>CAZNXK010000017.1:0-214 GCA_964576835.1 uncultured Treponemataceae bacterium
CCAGGCTCTCTGGCGAGGCATTCCCGGCCTCCGCTGGTATGGCGACGGAATGGCCAGCGTCGACAAGGATCTTGGTGCTCAGGAGCATAAAGCCCAGGGCAAAGATGCCGGCTCCGGTTCCGACGAGTAGCGTCTCTATACGCATGGCATCGGCCATGGGGCCGAAGACGAGCATGCCAAGCGGCCATGTCACGCTGGATATCATGCCCAGGAC
>CAZNXK010000017.1:224-17545 GCA_964576835.1 uncultured Treponemataceae bacterium
GCTCTCCTGCAGGAGCACGGTAGCCGGCGTATTGAAGATCGGTATCGAGATGCCGCATATCGCCATGATCCCGAGGTAGACCCAGAACCAGGGCACTAGGCCGAGGGCCAGTGTGGTCGCGCCGACGACGAAGTATCCCAGGGCCATGGTATGGACGCGGTTCCTGAACCCGCCCCAGACTCCCATCGCCAGCCCGCCCAGTGTCATCCCGATGGAGAACACTATCTCTATCGCGGTAAGCCGCCATACGTCGTTGCCGAAGCTCCTGGTGACCTGCAGTGGCGTCAGCATGGCCACCGGGGAGGCGAGCAGGTAGAACAAGGCACAAAACAGGAAAAAGCGCTTCACGTACGCATGCCGGGCGACATAGGCGAACCCGTCGAGCATGTCTTTCCAGTAGCCGGTCTTCAGCCTCTCCAAGGCGCGCGCGTGGGGCGGGACACGAAGGACGCCGAGCAGGAGGCCTACCGCGACGGCGGCCGTTTCAACGTCGACGAAGAATAGCGCTTCGATCGACGCGAAGGACATGAGCGCGCCCGCGGTCATCGGTGCTATCAGCATGATTATCGACTGGACGCTGCCGAACGCCGCATTGGCCTTGGTCAGGCTGGCCTTGGGTACGATCTGCGGCAGCAGGGCGCCGACGGCAGGGGTCTGGATTCCGCCGCCGACGGCCCGTACGGCCTGGGCGGCGAACAGCAGCGGGAGGTTGCCTTTCCCGGCCATGAATGACACGGCGAGAGCGAACGTGGTCAGCGCGATGGCCGAGTCGGCCATCGCTATCAGTTTCTTGCGGTCGAATCGATCGGCAAGGACCCCGCCGAAAGGCGACACAAAGAACTGGGGCAGGATGCCGCAGACGATCGAGACGGTCATCATCGTGCCCGACTGGGTGGTCATAGTGATGTGCCAGATGATCGCGTACTGCACCAACATGGAGCCGAACAGCGACAGGGTCTGGCTTCCCATGAATACGGCGACGTCCCTTTCCAGTTGTGTTCCATGATAGCCTCCCACTCCCCGGCCGCCGCCTTTACAGGAGCCAAGTTCATCAAAATGGCGCTTGGCGGGCCAAAAAGTGAAACGCCTCCGCGGCAGGCTCCTGGGTCGATCGGGTACGACGCCGGGACCGTACCCCGCCGGACCGGTCTACCGGGCCTGCCCGTCGAGCGGCTTGATGATGGCCATAAGCGCGCCGAGCGAGACGACGTCGTTGACGCGCTCGACGAAGCGGATATGCTTCTCCACGCCGCTGGCAAGAGCGCCGCGCAATAGGATGGCTGTCAGGTCGAGGTCGGCGGCTCCGCGGCATGTGCTGAGCACGCAGTACTCGGCGCAGTAACCGGTCAGCACGACGGCATCAACCCCGAGCCCCGCGAGGAGATCGCGGCAGCCCGTCTTGGTGAAGGCGTTGCCGTAGCGCTTCTCGATCCGCGGCTCGCCCTCGAGGGGCTTGAGCGCATCGATGAGATCGAAGCCCGGCGCTCCGGGAACAGCCTCGTCATCCTCGTCGATATGCTGCACCCATACAACGGGCAGACCTCTGGCCCGGAAGGCTGCGACGGCCGCGTTCACGTAGCTGCAGGCCGCGTCCATGCTCGCGCGGGAGGCTCCCTTGTACCAAGCCTTCTGCATATCGATTACCATAAGCGCAGGTTTCATCCTGTTCCTCTCCTTCACTTCATAGAAACAATAGCCATTCGGCGTTCGCGAACGGCATCGTCTCGGGGCATCGTCCTGTCTGGCCTCTCGGAAAGGTTCGGTGATCAGTCGGCTTCGGCCAGAGCCGATGTGCCGTAGAAATCGTTATCGGTGATATCCATATATATGATATCGTGCACGGCGAGGTTTCTCGTGATGGCTCCGCGCCTGCGGCCTATGGCCTTGAAACCAACCTTCTCGTAACACGCGACGCCTCGCGGGTTGTACGAGTATACGCGCAGCATGACGTTGTGCAGGTTGAGGTACCTGAACGCGTAGTCGAGGAGCAGGCGCATAGCCTCGGTTCCGTAGCCCTTGCCCCAGTACGTCTTGTCGCCGATGACGATGCCTATTTCCGCGCTCCTGTTGCATTGGTCGACGTCCATGAGGCCGCAGCTGCCGATGAGCGCGTCCGTGGCGGCGTCCACGATGCCGTAGTTGTGCTCCTTGGCTATGGAGGCCAGGATCTCGCGCTCCTTGTCGACGGAGAGCGACTTGTTGGCTATCTGGGTAAATGTCGCCACGTCCAGGTCGTTGAGCCATGCGGCGTATCTAGGCGCGTCGGCGAGCTCCATTGGCGAAAGGTAGCACTTCTCCCCGTTCAGCTTCTTTATATACATGGTCGCTCCTTGCGGCATGTCCGCGATGCGTTTCCGCGTCGACTGGAAGGCTATTGAAGATCACCGGGTTATTCAATAGCCTTCCGGCCCAGCAAATGAGTCTGGTACTTGTCCGCGAACAGCGCGGGCTGTCCGCCGGTGTTCCAGAAGAGCACGGTATCCGATGGCTTGAAAAAGCCCTTGCGGATGAGGTCGATCATGCCGCCGGCCGCGCGCCCGGTGTACACCGGGTCCAGGAGAGCTCCTTCGTATCGCGCGAAGAGTCGCACCGCTTCACGCTCTGTATCCGTGAGGACGCCGTAACCTGCCTGGCAGTACGAGTCATCGGCGAGCACGTCGTCCGGCACGAAATCGATCCGAGGACCAAGGCGCTCACTGGCCTCGCTGGCTAGCGCCGAGACATGGGTCTTGAGTGCTGCCGCAGGCTCGTCGATGCTGATCCCGAGCGCCTTGCCGCGGTAGCCGAAGAGCCGCTGGCCAAGTACCATGCCGGCGTGGGTACCGCCGCTTGAGGTAGCGAAGACCATCCAGTCTGCATCGACACCCTGCCCGAGCGCTTCTTCCATGGCAAATGCGTAGCCGAGAGCGCCAGTCGGGCTTGATCCGCCGTACGGAACCAGATATGGCATCCGGCCGCTGGACTGGGCCCGATCCATGGTTTCTTCCAATACGCGCCCGCGATCGGCGCGGTCGGCGATCGAAACGACCTCTGCCCCGAACAGGAGATCGAGGAGGTAGTTCCCGGTTGGCTCCTCCGGTCGCGCCGTATCCAGCACCAGGATGCAATCGAGGCCGAACCTGGCGGCCGCCGCGGCGGTCTGCCGGCAGTGGTTCGACTGCAGTGCGCCGGCGGATACAAGAGTCTTCCTGCCCTGGGCAATGGCCTCGGCGACGAGGAACTCGAGCTTGCGGGTCTTGTTGCCGCCAAGCGCAAGGCCGGTCTGGTCGTCGCGCTTCATGAACAGGCGCGGGCCTCCAAGCAGGGTCGAGAGACGTGGCAAGGGCTCTATCGAGGTCGGGAGGTGGGCAAAACGCATGCGCGGTACCTGGTTCATCGAATCCCCCATAGTATGGACAGCATTGGGAACGCCCGGTTATATGCCGACGACCAGAATACCATGTATGCCGGTTCAAAGAAACAACCGCGGACGAGTGCGCCTGGCGCTCCTTTGGGCGCCCGGTTTCGATATCAGGCATATGCGGGGAACGACCGGGAGCCGTTCCCCGCTTTTTACTGGAAGCGGCGTCACGGTGCAAGCGACCGCATTCCATCATTCAATGCGCTTGCAGTAGACGAATTGTTCCTTGATACGCTCAAAACCTTCACGCTCGTAGAATCGATGCGCGCCTTCGCGTATGGCATTGGTCCTGAGGCGGAGAAACGATAGTCCGTGCTCCCGTACCCAGGCCTCGGCGGAGGCGATCATCAGCGTCCCGATGCCGGTGCTCCTGCGCGACGAGTCGACGATGAAACCGGATATCTCGACGAAACGGTCGAGATAGAAATGGTCGACCACTTCGAGGCTGAGCCAGCCCAAGACGCTGTCATCGGCCTCGGCTACGAGAACGATCCGTTCGTCGGAGCCCAGATACCGCTCGAGCCGGGTCGAAACGACAGCCGTTTCGCACGGGTATCCTAGTTGCGCCGACAGCTCGGCCAATCTGCCTTCATCCCCATGCCTCGCGCTCCGAATGATCACGTCCATGGTCACATCGCCCTCCGCGTCCTTCTCATGACGCCAACCGCCGGCGTACATTCTCGTACAGGATCAATCCGATCGCGCCGAAGTTGACCGCGAACGTGACAAGCACGATGGCGACATGCCTGCGCCTGTTCACGCGAGTCTCTCGGTGACGCCCGCCTGGCCACGGACCACCGTTGAAAGGTAGTCCTCCACGAGCAGGCGCTCGTACCGGGCCAGCGAGTCGACATCCCTCAGCGGTGGGAAGGCAGCGGGCAGGATAGCCGGATACAGGATCGAGGCGAAGAACGAGCCTGTCCGGAGCAGGAGCGTTTCGTCAGGGTCGATCCCGAGTGTCCGCCCGACGCATGCGGCGGTTTCCTCGATGATGCCGCGCATGGACGCGGCAACGTACGAGGGGCCGCCGGTCCCGGTTCCCGTACCGAGGCCAAGGAGTTGGGCCCTGGTTATGTTGGGAAACTTCGCGCCGCCCTCGATGAGATAGCCCGCGATCCCGCCGAGTCCCTTCCTGCAATCCCAGGGGGTTCCATGGAGGAAGTCCCGGAGGTCATCGAGCGCGTGGTTCCATGACGTCTCGAGCGCCTCGGACAGGAGCGCGTCCTTGGAGCGGAAATAGTAGTTGATGGCGGCCACGTTCACACCGGCCGCCAAAGCTATAGCGCGGGTCGTGACCGTTCCCCCTCCCTCCCGCTCGATGAGGTCGATCGTGGCCAGCCTGATGCTCTCCCGCACGTCGCGTTCGTTCCTTTCCCCCATGCGATCGTTCCTCCCGTTCCATTCTACCGTGCCGCGCCGTTCGAGGCGAGTGCCTCCGCGATAATGCCCTCGCTCAGATCCCAGAGCCGATGCCCTGCCTCCTCGTCGCCGGCCCGCCGCGAAGAGGCAATAGGCTCTCGTCCTTTCCAATACAGCCCCGTACGGCCAGCGACATCGGGTGAGGATGAGAGGAAGGCGATGTCGTCCGCCGGAACCTCGGGAGCTACGCCGCCTCGACGTCGAAGCCGCCAGAACAGGCTGCTCGGCGTAAGCCCGTGTTTCTGCCCCATGCCGGTATCCACGAGTCCGGGGTCCACCGTGTAGACCGACACACTCGAGGCCTGGCCCAATCGTCTCGCGAGCTCGAACGAGAACAGCATGTTCGCGAGCTTGGATTGCTCGTACGCCTTGAGGCCAAGATAGAAACGTCCCATGGAGGGATCGCCCCAGTGGATTCGTCCGGGGACATGCGACCCGGAGCTTACGACGATGACCCGCGCGCTGTCCGCGGATTCGAGCGAGCCGAGCAGCGAGACAGTCAGGAAAAACGGAGCGAGGTGGTTGACCGCGAACTGTGTCTCGAGGCCTTCAGGGCTCAAGGAACGACGGGCGGTGTAAATTCCCGCGCAGTTCACGAGGACTCCGATGTTCGCGGTCGTCGCGCCGAGACGCTCCGCCAACTTGGCGACTTCCCGCATGAGCGAGAAGTCCGCGCGCTCGTAACGGGGAGCGGGAGCTCCCACGGACGACGCCGCGTTCGCTACGAGACTGAGCGCGGCTGCGATGCGCGCTGGATCGCGACCTACGCCAATGACCGCTCCGCCGAGGCGTGCCAGGGCTATGGCCGTCGCCAGTCCTATGCCCGACGTCGCGCCTGTCACGACGCAGGTCTTTCCGGCCAATGGTCCCGGTCGTACGGTCATATCTGCACTCCTGGTTCCCGGATTGAGTCTGATGGCTTCCTGACGTGAGTGTACGAGGCTTTGCGATCGTTTGTCCAGTTGTTTAAGTCATTTGTATTAAACATTGCATTAATCAACGCTTGACACCATAATCTCTCATCAGTAGATTAAACATCTGTTTTATACACTTGTTTATCCGGAGAAGCAAATGAAAACAGCACATGACGGATGCTACGCTGTAGTCACGGGTGCCAGTCAGGGACTCGGTGCGGCCTTCGCCGAGGCATGCGCCTTGAGAGGCTGGAACCTGGTGCTCGCCGCCCTTCCCGATGACGGGTTCAAGGCATTCGGGGAAGATCTACGGAAGCGGTTCGGCGTCGATGTCTTGACCGCCGGGCTGGATCTGTCCCGCCCGGACGACCAGCGGGAGTTCGTGCGGTTCGCCGCGGCCGGGAAACGGCAGGTCGGACTGCTCGTCAACAACGTGGGTATAGGATCGAACGGTTTGTTCGACCTCATTCCCGAGGAGCTCCAGCGGCGAGCCATCGATGTGAACATCCAGTCCACCGTAGCTTTGACCTACGGGCTCATTCCCAGCCTCGCGGCAGCCAGGCTTCCCGCCATACTTACAGTCGCGAGCCTTTCAGCCTTCTACCCCATGCCGCTCTTCGCCGTCTACGCGGCAAGCAAGGCCTTTCTGCTCAACTGGAGCCTGGCCCTGAGGCACGAACTCCGGCCGCTCG
Organism: uncultured Treponemataceae bacterium; assembly: GCA_964576835.1. Lineage (GTDB taxonomy): Bacteria > Spirochaetota > Spirochaetia > Treponematales > UBA12059 > SZUA-370. The sequence goes on from CAZNXK010000017.1 coordinate 6,650, forward strand.
GAATCGGCGTGACGGCGCTGGCGCCGGGTGGTATCTACACGAACGAAGAAACCCGCGAGAAGGTCAGGGCGCAAGGCCTCGGCGGCAGGCTCTCGAGCATGGAGCCTTCTGACGTGGCAAAGCTCGCCCTCGACGGGGCGAAACGCGGCGACGCGATAGTCATACCCGGGGCGTTCAACCGTATCCTGCGGAATCTCGGGACGCTCGTGCCAAGGGATGTTCTGGCAAGCCTGATATTCAGCCGCTGGAAGAAAAACCTCGGCAGGGTCGAGGGAGCAGGCGACGCGGCATGGTACGGGAGGGTCGAAACCGCCATTCGGGCATCCTGAGGGGCAACCGGATTTCAACTATAATCGGTCTGTCCCTTTTCCGTGACGCCGGCGAGCGTTATAGTGGCGGCCGATGAACAATGCACCAGAACTCGCGCCATGGCGCCTCGTCGCCCGATCGATCGCTCCCTACCGCGGCCTTCCACGCAGCGTCTATACGCTGTTCCTGGCGACAGTGGTCAACGGCATGGGTGTCTTCGTATTCCCGTTCATGGCACTCATCCTGACCAGGCGATTCGGGCTTTCGGACAAGGTGACGGGTGATATCGTCTTCTGGACGACGGTTGCCTACATCCCGGGCACCCTGATCGGCGGCAGGCTGTCCGACCGCTTTGGCCGGAAGCGGGTGCAGATGGTGTCGCAATTCATGTGCGGCGCCCTCTTCATCCCCTGCGGCTTTCTGAATGATCCGTATATCATCGCCGGCTTCATCGTGGCATCGGTCTTCTTCGACGGCGTCACCGACCCGGCGCGCTCCGCGATGAGCGCGGACGTGACGACTCCGGAGAACAGGCAAGCCGCGTTCAGCCTGATCTACCTGGGGCACAACCTGGGCTTCGCGGTTGGCCAGGTCATCGCGGGCTTCCTCTTCGCCTCGGCGCCATCGTGGATGTTCTGGGGCAACGCCCTCGCGATAGCGGCGTCGCTCATCCTCGTCGGGCTGTTCCTGCCTGAGTCGAAGCCTAGCGCGGAAGATGAAAAGGCGAGCCTGGAGACTGATTCCGCGGAGAAGGCCCACGAGGGCAGCCTCCTGTCGGCGCTACGCGCCAGGCCGTCGCTCATGGTTTTCGCCGTGCTGACGACATTCTACGGTTTCTCCTACGCCCAGCACCGCTTCGCGATGCCGCTCCAGGCCACCGAGCTTTTCGGCGACTCAGGCGCGAGGCTTTACGGCTTCATGATGACGATGAACGCGCTCTTGGTAATAGTCTTCACGACGCCTGTCGTCGCATTGACCAAACGGTACAAGCCCATAGTCAACGTCGCCTTTGCGGGAGTCATGTACGCGCTGGGTTTCGGGATGCTTGCCTTCGCGCGCATGCCGTGGATATTCTACGCGTCGACGTTCCTCTGGACGATGGGCGAGATAGTGCATGCGACCAACGAAAGCGTCTATGTCTCCAACCACACGCCGATGTCCCATCGCGGGCGTTTCAACGCGGTCTTGCCTCTGATATCCGGCTTGGGTTTCTCGATATCGACACCCATAGCTGGCCGCATCGCCGACAAGGCCGGTATTCCGGTCGTGTGGCTCGTCGTAGCCGCGTCAGCTGCGGTGGCGGCGGCGGGCTTGTGGGCTCTTGGCAGGATGGAGCGGCGCGCGAAAGTTTCAGCCGCCGCGGCTGGCTAAGCCTGCGAGTCGGCCAGGCGGGCAAAGAGGATCGACGCCCAACGCGCGATGTTCATGCCAAGGAGCATGAGGACTTCCCTGGTCGAGACGATCTTGTCGACCAGGCTGACAAGGATTGACTCGCGGTACGTATAGAACGGGCCGCCCACCGGCCACATGTGCGTGAGGATGATGTCCGCCTCGACGGAATTGAGGGTGAATCGCGCCTTGGCATTCCTGAGCGCAACGCGGGCATGCCTTGTCGGGTGCCGGTGCTTGAGGCCGTCCCGGCGGTCGTACAGGAAGAAGTCGTGGAGCAATGCGCCCCTGGCAGTCGATCCGGCGTCGAGTCCGAGCCGCCTGGCCCATCGGTACGCGTTCGTGGATACGGCCAGCGAATGGGTCAGCGCCGTCCTGTCGTGGTGCCTGAATCCGTCCATGCTCAGGACGTCGTCGTGCGAGAGGAGATGATCGATCGTCGCTCGGTGCCCGGGGTCCAGGTTGGTTATGATGTCGGCATAGATCACAGCTCAGTCCTTGACCGTGATGGCGAACCCCGCCTGGGGCGCGCGCACGGGAGTAGAGATGGCGATAGACGCCCGGTCCAACTTTAAGGATTGACGCCCGACGAGCCTGCCATCGAGCGATGGGATGATTATAGTGTCACCTGCATGTCTAGCGCAATACGTCTCTTCGCGGCCAAAGCGGCCAATGCTCCAAGGTCATATTTGGGGCCGCAGGTCATGAGAAGGGACGAGCCGCCAGAGTGTACGGCAGGAGACTTGGCGACGACGGCGGCGAGCACGTTGCGCTTCCTGAGCCCTTTGCCCGACACGGCGAGACGGGTTTCACCCGCTGACTTGAGGAGGGTGAACGGCATCGCGGCTGCCGTCATGAAGTCCGATACGAGGCGTAGCGCATCGGTCAGCCCGGTGCCGGGCAGGAAAATCCTGACGGCGACGCTGCCGGGAACGGGGGCCTGCCCGGATACGTCATATCCGGCGGCTTTCAGGGCGGCGGCATCCAGGGGCCGCGACGAAAGCAGGCGGTAGCAGGTATCCCCCCAGGCGCCCGGCAGGCGATCGGTGCCTTCCTTTGAGGCCAGGAAGGCGTCCTCGGCTCTCCAGACCACATCGAGGAGCGACGGGACGGCGGCGTACAGGCCGCCGAGGAACCGCGCCGCGGCATACGCTGGATGAGCCAGGGCGGATGCGCGGGACAAGGTAGAACGTATAAAAAGCTCCTGCGGCCTGCGCTTGGCGGCGATGATGGCTTCGATGTCGCGCATGTCCCGATCGGAGACCGTGTCGAGGGTATGCCCCTCGAGGAAGTCACGCTCGCTGTCGCTGCATGAACCGCAGCCCGCGCACGAAGCGCCCAGGCAGGACCGTCGCTCCCGCGCCGCCCGGGCGTCCAGGAAACGCCCCCAGGAAACGTCCCTCGACACTATCGGCTTGACGAACGAGTAGGCGAATGGGTAGTCGCGCATTTTCTCGCCGGTGAATGCGGGGCCGACCGCGCAGCGCTCGTCGAGCCAGCCTTTCACGAATGTCCAGGCCCCCTTGGTCAGGTTCCTGTCGTAGACATAGCCGTGCCCCGCCATTGCCAGGAGCAATGCCATCGAGCCTGGCGGCGACAGCGCAAGGACCTGGGAAAGGCAATACTCGTCGAAGCCTTCGGGGGACCGGTACTCGAAACCGTCACGCTCGGTTATGTCCCTGAGCCGGGCGGCGATGCCTCTGTACGGTGCCGGCTCGAGGATGAGGCTTTCGTACGCCAGCGGCGTGAACGGCATGCGTATGAGTTCGCCCGCCGATACCATCACGCGGGGCCTCGAGCCAGCCGGGCGCTCGGAGACTGCAGCGCGAAGCCAGCCGGTGAACCCCGAGAATTCCGCGATATCCTTCCCGTCCTCGAAGCCTGACAGTATGTAGAAAAGCTTTATCTCCCTGGCGCCTTCTCCGACAATGCGACCGAGTACGGCCCGCAGGTCGGCCTCCGACAGTTCCTTGTTGAAATACGACCTGGCTCTGGCCGATATGCCTTCCACGCCGACGGTGAACGAGCGCTTGCCGGCCGCTATTTCAAAGCGCACGAGTCCTGGCGACCTGGCGAGGATATCCACGCGCTGGCTCTGGAAGTTGACGACGTCGAAGAGCCCGTTGAGGCCCTTGATGATGTCGACTATGCGCGAGTGCGCGTTGAAGTTGTAGCTGGCCAGTTCCACCGTCGAGGCTCCGGTACCGGCCTTGAGAGACCGTGCCTCGGCGAGTACGGCTTCGATGGGGGTTTCACGGTACGGCTTGCGCTCCCAGCCTTCGAAGCAGAAGGTGCAGAAACTCGGGCATCCCCTGGTGATCTCCAGCCTGACGGTTCCGGCCTCTTCGCTGGCGAAAACCGGCGGCGCCGTCAGCGGGTACCCCTCCCGGATGGCCTTCGCCTGCGATACCGGTTCCCGGCTGGCGGTAGGCCAGAATCCGGCGACCGCCGCGGCGATGTCCGGCAGGGAGTTCCGCCGGCTTGCGGCCGGCAGGCGGGCAAGCGCGGCGGCAAGCGGGCCTACCGAGCCCTCGCCTTCTCCGAAGTACACGGCGTCGACCACCGAGTCGCCCGAAGCCTCGTCGTAGACAGCGGCGCTCGCCATGGCGTTGGATCCGCCGAGGATGACGAGGGGATAGCGGACCGGGCCGCCGGGTGCGGCCTCGGCAAGCTCCCGCGCCTTCCTGGTGGTCGGGATGCCGGAGCCGGCGAGGCACGGCACCAGGTTGACCAGTTCCAGGGTATAAGCATTGGAAATGAGGATGAAATCGAAATCGACCGCATCCCTGGCGGATGCCGCGCCACGCAGCGTCGAATTGCCGTCCGCTGCGGTCCGGGACCTGTCGCCGGGGAAAAAGCTGAAATCGACATAGGCGTCGGGCATGGCCGCGCGAATCTCGCGGTACAGGAAGGCGTGGGGCGCGGATCGCTCGACATCCCTGAAGGGCGACAGCCTGACGATCAGGAACCGTGCGCCTGCCTCGGCCCAGGCAGGGTTGGAAAAGCTGCGCTCGTCGTATGGCGTCTCGGGCAACGCGGCGTCGTCGTGGGCGGGCACGGCAAGCGGCCTAGCCAAAACAGGGGGAGTCCGACAGATCCTGATGCTCGCTGAGAAAGGTCTGGTGATCAGGGGAGTCGCAGGCTATCTCGTCCATCCGCCTGAGCCTGCGGGAAAGATCCCTGGCCAGGTTCATCATCACGATGCCAAAGACCTTGGGATCATGCGAGTAGACGGTGCGTATGCATCTGTTGGAAATCGTGACTATGCGTACGGGAACGGCGGCGCTTACAGTGGCAACCGAAGGCTGGACGTCCAGAAGCTCCATCTCGCCGAATGTCTGGCCTTCCGGCAACTCGATGATGAAGACACCCCGACGGGAGACTTCCACCTTGCCCTCGACGATGAAGTAAATGGAGTCGTTTGGCTCTCCCTCGCGGATGATGATATCGCCCGCCTCGAACGAAGCCGATCCCATGAGCGGTTTGATGAGGCCAATCTGTTCGGCGCTAAGGCCGCCGAACAATGAATAGGCCTGGAGGGCAGCGACATCTACCATACGTGGTATAGTATACCATGTTGCGGCTTCAAGTGCCAGACCTTGATCAGCGGCGGGCACAATAGAGTATCTTCCGTATGCCGTCCACGGAGAGGCAATACTCGTCCGCCAGGTCGTCTATGGTGCGCCCTCCCGCCTTGGCGGCGCGGATGGCCGTGTTCCTCTTGTCAAGCTCCGCACGGGTTCCGTTCTTGTGTCCCCAGCCAAGCCGCTCCGTACCCTGTCTTGGCACATAGACGAGAGCGCCCTGCACGTACTTCTGTATTTCACTGAGCAATTCGGGAGGCAGTACGCCATCCGCATTGAGATAAGGCATGTTCGTTCCTCGATTGATGGATGTACGATACATCCGCCATGGGTTGCGAGGAGGAACGAGCTATGGGGGGCTTGTTCTCTTCGCTACGCCGTGGCGGCGCTGTTGACCCGGAGTACAGTGGAATCGCTAGAGAACATCATTATGCACCTCCATGGTACGCGAAGATTGAAAACGAGTATGCCACAAGTCAAAATGCTTGTAAACTCCTTGAATCGATATAATCAAACAGTACACAAATTCCCGGAAAGAAACCGTTTACATAAATTCTCGCTTTCAGGCTTCGGACTATCCATGCATACTGGCCATGCCGGCGTTAATCCAATCCGGGCGCGAAGGCGCACGGGAAAGGAGGTGATCGATGATCGACTTTACCAGGAGGGCTTCGGCCCTCTGAAAGAGTCAGCGGCCGTTCCGCGAGGGGCGGCCGCTTCTTGTCGAGCCCCGGCTGGCCTTGACCCTGTCCCGCTGCCGTCGTACGCTGGCTACGGAGGATCAGCATGGCTTCACAACGGCACAATACCCCGGCCATCGTCGCGGGAGGGGCCTTCACGGCCATGGCTTCGCTCGTCGGGTGGGCATTCCTGCAGCCCGGGACCCTGGGAATGTATCGATGGGGCTACGGGGCTCCTGTCCTGGCGCTCGCAGCTCTGGGAATAGTCCCGCTCGCGGTGGCGATGGCCGCCCGGTTTACAAGGGTACGAGCCCCGAAGGTCGCAACGGTTGCCGGTACCGTCAGCATTGTCCTGTCGGTCATCTCGGTGTCGGGGGCGCTGGCCGCTTCGGCCTTCATATTCTCGAACGCGTATGGAACCGAGGCCGCCGCAGTCCGTCCGGCCATGATCGATCCTCCAAAGGGACCGGCGCCGCGAAGGGCAGGCGACGGCACGGCCACGCTCAGAGTGGCGATGTCGTCAGATCCTCACTGGGGCCGCGAGGCTTCAAACGCGGAGGCGAGGAGTTCCATACTGCGCCTGTCCCAGGCGGAATTCGAGGCGGGCAGGCTCGACGCGTTCTTTGACCTTGGAGACACGGTGGAGACGGGGATGATGGCGAGCGGCTGGAAGGATGCGCTCGAGGACATCCACCGTTACGCGCCTACCCTGCCGTTCGCGGCCTTGATGGGGAACCACGACGCGCTCGTAGGGGGACAGGCGCGCTGGAAGGCGGCCTTCGGCTCCTCCGCCTGGCGCATTGACTCGGGTCCGGTCCACTTCATCGCGCTGGACCTCCTGTGGGGGCCGGAGGGTTTCGGCCGGAAAGACCTGGCCTGGCTCGGGGCGCAGCTCTCGTCGATACCGGCGGACGAATGGATAGTCGTCCTGTCCCACAGTTTCTTCTACTCTTCGGGATACATCGACGCTGAAACGGGCAAGCCCTGGTACGACCACGAGGCCATGCTGCGCGAGGTGGCGCCTGTCCTCGCCGGCAAGGCGGACCTGGTCGTTTCCGGCCACAACCACTACATGGAATGGCTGGAGGCCGACGGTACGGCATGGGCCGTGGTCGGAGCCATGGGCGGGAAGCCCGATCCTGTCCCTGACTACGTGTCGCCCCGTTCCGTATGGATCAGCCAGGGACTATTCGGCCGGCTCGTGGTCGAACTGGTACCGGAAGGCCTGGCCTGCGAGTTCCAGGACCAGGCCGGCATCGCGCTCTTTGCCAGGACCATAGCGAAAGGAAAACAATGAACGGCCGCAAGCAAAGGCACTGTTCGGATTGCCCCCGGATAACCTGCGAGCTACCGCGAGTCAGGTTGAACCGGGGGCCGCGATTGCTGCCCGCAGGGTCAGCAATCGCCTAGCGTTTGCCCTGGTCATAGATCTCGCCGGCGGCCTTGGGGCCGACTGACTTGCCCGCGAAGATGACGAGCGCGACTATCGTCAGCACATACGGAAGCATGTAGAACATCTCCTGCGGCAATGCGGCGAGGAAGGTGATGTCCTTGGCGTAGTAGGCCAGGATCTGGGCGAAGCCGAAGAACAGGCCGGCGCCGAGCACGCCCCAGGGATTCCACTTGCCGAAGACGAGCGATGCCAGCGCGATGAAACCCGCGCCGTGCACCGACGTTACCGTGTACTGGATGTCCTGGGTAAGCACCATGGTCGCTCCGGCGAGACCCGCGAGGGCGCCTGAGATGACGACGCCCGCGTACCGTATGGCATACACGTTGATGCCCATGGAGGCGGCCGCCTGCGGATGCTCGCCGCAGGAACGGAGCCGAAGGCCGAATGGCGTCTTGAACACCACGAACCAGGTCAGCACGACCAGCGCCATGGCGACATAGAAGGTCGGATAGATTTCCCTGAAGAGTATCCGCCCTATGACCGGAATCTTCTCGAACAACGGTACGGTGATCTTGCGGAGGCCGGAGCTGAAGGCGCGGGTGCGCTGCTGGTTGAAGAATATCTGGCACAGGTAGACCGTCATGCCGCCCGCGAGGATGTTGAGGGCAGTGCCCGAAATAACCTGGTCCGCCTTGAGGTTGATGCTGGCAAAGGCGTGGAGCAGCGAAAACAGCATGCCCGCCGCGACGCCGGAGAGCAGACCAATCCAGGGCGCCATGGGAGTCAACGGTTCCAGTACGACTGTCACGGAGGCGCCGGCAAAGGCGCCGACCATCATGATGCCCTCGAGGGCGATGTTGACGATGCCTGAACGCTCGCTGAACAGGCCGCCCAGGGCGGCCATGACCAGGGGCGCCGCGAACATGAGCGCTATCGGGAACATTTCGATAATCAGCCTGAGGCTCATACTCCTACCTCCCCCGTGCCGTCGCCGGCCGCCGCGAGGGCTGCCTTTGCGGCGCGTTTTCCCCTGGCGAGGTCGAGGATCCGCTCTATTCCTAGTTTCATGGCTACGAACATCACGATGCTGGCCTGGATGATGCCGCCAATCTCGCGGGGGATCCCGGCTGACTGCATGAGCGGCCCGGCCGACTTGAGCACACCGAAGAGTAGCCCCGCGAGCAGTATTCCTGCCGCCTGGGTCATGCCGACGAGAGCGACGGCGATGCCGTCGAAGCCGTATCCTTCCGCGGCCGATAGTGTCCTGCCGAAGCTGAAGGTACCCGTCGTAATGATGGCGCCTGCCAGACCAGCGAAGGCGCCGGCGATCACCATCGACAGCACGATGTTTCTGTTGACTTTCATGCCCGCATACTTTGCGCCGTCCTTGTTGAACCCGACCGCCCTGAGGCTGAAGCCGAACGTGGTCTTCTCCAGGATGAACCAGAAGGCGATTATTGCCAGTACGACCGGGATGAAGCCCCAGTTGAGCCGCGACCCGTTGGTCAGATCCGCGAGCCACTGGTCCTTGAGGAGCGCGGTAGCCGGGAATTCCGCCGTCTTGACCCTGTCGACGGACTTGAAGACGTTCAGGATGGTCCAATTGTTGATATGCAGGGCAGTATAGTTGAGCATGATGGTAACGACCACTTCGTGGACGTTGAACCGTGCCTTGAGGAAACCGGGGATGGCTCCCCATGCGGCGCCAGCGCCCATGCCGGCGGCCATGATGAGCGGAACGTGGATGAACGCCGGCGCCTTGACTGTCAAGGCGACGGCGGTCGCCGCGAGCGAGCCCATCATCAGCTGGCCTTCGGCCCCGATGTTGAAAAGCCCCGTGCGGAAAGCGAAGCCGACGGACAAGCCGGTGAGGATGATCGGCATGGCCTGGATTACCAGTTCGCCTATATGCCGGGGATTGAAGCCCCCCCCGGATATGTCAATGCCCGTGAGGCCCCGGATGATGGCATTGAACATCAGGAGGGGGTTTTTCCCGGTCAGCAGAACCACGATGGAGCCGAGAACGAAGCCCATGGCTACCGCGACGAGCGGAACGAGTACTTTTCGCGCCTTGGCTGCTTTTTCGATGGTCGATGCCATGCTATACGGCCTTCCTGACCGAGCCGGACATCATCAGGCCCAGTTCGTTCTCATCGGTCTTGTCGGCGTCGACAAGACCGACGATTTCTCCGCCGTACATGACGGCGATGCGATCCGATACGTCCAGAATCTCGTCGAGCTCGAGCGAAACGAGGAGTATCGCCTTGCCCTTGTCCCGTTCCGCGACGATGCGCTTGTGTATGTACTCGATGGCTCCGACGTCCAGGCCTCGGGTGGGCTGGGCGACAATGAAGGCTTCGGGAGAGTGATCGATCTCCCTGGCCAGGATTGCCTTCTGCTGATTGCCTCCGGACATCGACCGGGCCAGGGTGGCGGGTCCTTTGCCGGCGCGCACGTCGAACTCCTCGATGAGGCGGTCGGCGTTTTTCCGGATCTCTGAAAAGTCTAGCACGCCGTACCTTGAAAAAGGAGGCTCGCCATAGCTATGGATGACCAGGTTCTCGTCAAGCCTGAAGTCAAGTATGAGGCCATAGCGGTGCCGGTCCTCGGGGATATGGCCAAGGCCCCGGTCAAGCCGCTGGCGCACGGGAAGGTGCGTCACGTCATGGCCGTTGATGAGCACGGCGCCGGATTCCACCTTCGCGAGGCCGGTAAGGGCATGAATGAGTTCCGTCTGGCCGTTGCCGTCTATGCCGCACAGGCCGAGTATCTCGCCGCGCCGGATCTGGAGGGCAAGGCTCTTTACCGCCATGAGGTCCTTGTTGTTCTTGACGCAGAGGTCCTTTATCTCGAGCACGACGTCGCCGGGAGAGTAAGGCCCCTTCTCCACCGTGAAACTGACCTCCCGGCCGACCATCATCTCAGCCATGCGTGCCTCGCTGGCATCCTTGACGGCGACGGTTCCGATGAGCTTGCCGCGGCGAAGGACGGTGCAGGTATCCGCCACTTCCTTGATTTCCTTGAGCTTGTGCGTGATGAGGAGGATGGTCTTGCCCTCCTCCACCAAGCGCCGCATGATGCCCATCAGCTCGTGTATCTCCTGCGGCGTAAGCACAGCCGTCGGTTCGTCGAATATCAGGATCTCGGCGTCACGGTACAGCATCTTGAGTATCTCGACGCGTTGCTGCATGCCTACGCTGATATCCTCTATCCTGGCGTGGGGATCGACGTCGAGCCCGTAAAGCTTTGACAGTTCGGCAACCTTGGCCGCCGCGCTCTGGATATCTATCACCGGGCCACGGCGCGGTTCGAGACCGAGAATGATGTTCTCGGTGACCGAGAAATTGTGCACCAGCTTGAAATGCTGGTGGACCATCCCGATGCCGAGTTCGTTGGCGACATTAGGATTGCCGATGCGGACATCCTCGCCGCGGATCCTGATGCTTCCGCCATCCGGCGTATACAACCCGAAGAGAATGCTCATCAACGTCGATTTCCCTGCGCCGTTTGGCCCAATAATAGCCACGGCCTCGCCTATTGC
>CAZNXK010000017.1:17555-28647 GCA_964576835.1 uncultured Treponemataceae bacterium
CGCCGTTCTCGCCAAGCAAGGCGTGTATCGCGCCTTTTTCGACCTGAAGCGTCACGTTGTCGTTGGCACGGATGCCCGGAAAGTCCTTGACGATGCCGAGCATCTCGATGATGAAAGCCATCGTGCGCCCCCAATTCAACTGGTGTAGTCCACAATACTATGGAATCGCGATTTATGGAAGAAAAAGCCGCCCCCGAAAGGGCGGCTCTGTAAACATCGAAAGGCAGCTCGTTACTTGGCGGGGACTTCAGACACGGTCAGGGTACCGGCCGCGATCTTGGTGGCGTAATCCTTGACCTGGGTCATGATGTCGGCGGAGAGGTTCGGGTTGGTTTCAGGAACGCCGACGCCGGCGTTCTTGAGGGAGAAAACCATAACCGTGCCGCCGGGGAACTGGCCAGCCTTGGCGAGCTTGGCTACTTCGTAGGCAGCCACGTCGACGCGCTTCATCATCGAGGTGAGCACGGCGGACTTGTCGCCGTACACGCCGTCCGAGTACTGGTCCTTGTCGACGCCTATGGCCCAGCGGACATCACCCTTCTCGGACCGCTCCTTGGCTTCCTTGATCATGCCGTTGCCAGTGCCGCCGGCAGCGTGGAATATGACGTAGGCACCGGCGTTGTACTGCTTCTGGGCGATGGCCTGTCCCTTGTCCGGAGCGCCGAAATCGCCGGCATAGTCGACGAGGATCTTGGCTTCGGGATAGACAGCCTTTACGCCCTGCTCGAAACCGGCCTGGAAACGCTCGATAAGCGGGAACTGCATGCCGCCGATGAAGCCGAGGACCTTCTTGCCGTCGGCCTTGGCCTTGAGGCCGGCCGCGACGCCGACGAGGTACGAACCTTCGTGCTCGGCGAATACCGCGCTGACCACATTGGGCTTCTGGACCACGGTGTCGATGACGAGGAGTTTCTGTGTCGGGTACTTGTCTGCTACCTCGCCCATGGCCTTCTCGAAGAGGAAGCCAGGCGCGACGATCAGGTCGAGCTTCTCGTCCGCGAAGGTCGAGAGGTTCGGTACGTAGTCGGCCTCGGCGGCTGACTGCAGATACTTGAAGTCGGTTCCCTTGACATAGTTGTTTTCGGTGCCGAAGCGGACGATGCCTTCCCAGGTTCCCTGGTTGAATGACTTGTCGTCGATGCCGCCGAGGTCGGTCACGAGGCCGACTTTGAAGGCGGGAACGACGGGCGCGGGCGCTTCTTTCTTGGCGCAGCCGGTGAAGGCGAGCGCGACGACGAGAAAAGCGGCGAAGAGATTTCGATACTTCATAGATGTCTCCTTTACTTTCCCGCAGTGTCTGCAGGATCGTGGACAGATATAGTAAACCCTAAGCACCGGCATGGCAAGGCCAGATTCAACTATCGAAGGGTGGAAATATAGTCGGCGAGAGCCTGTTCGTCAGCTGGAACGGCTATCTCGCCCGAAGTAACCTTACGCGCCAGGTCGGAAAGCACGGTGACGGCATCGGGTGGCAGCCCCGCGGCGACGTAGCCGACGCCGCCCTCGGCGAGGCCGAAAGTGCGGTAGCCTCCCGCGACGGGAACTCCCGAGACAAGTTCCTGGCCTATCGCGTAGACGGCCCTGTCGACGCGCTTGAGCATCGAAGTGACTATCACTTTCGACATGAGGACCTCTGCCTGGTCGCCGGAGGCCGCGAATATCGCGGCCTGGTCCGAATCGACGCCGATGACTTTGCGCCCGAGCCTTACGGCCGCATCCATGACGCCGCGGCCCGAGGCTCCCGCGGCGTGGTATATCACCGCCGATTTGGCCTGGAAAAGGACCGAAGCCAGCTCGCCTGCGCGCTTGGCGTCATCGAAGCCGCTGGCATCGCGGGCGACGAACGCCGAAACGATGCGGCCTGACGACCTGAGCGACGGATTGGCAAGCGCGGCTCCGGCCGAATACCCCGACAGGAAGCGCCTGATCAGCGGCGTATCCATGCCGCCTACAAAGCCGATCCTCGAGTCTGGCCCCGCGGCAGCGGCGATCAGGCCCGCGTATGCGCCGACGAGGAACGATCCTTCGTGTTCGGCGAAACCGACGCAGGTGATGGAAGAGCCGGCGTTGAGGTCGGGGACCGTTCCGTCTATGAGAGTAAAATGCGTAGCGGGGTAATCCCTCGAGACTGAACTCATGGAATCTGCGAACAGGAAGCCCACGGCAAAGACCAGGTCGCAGCCGTCCTCCGCAAGGCTGCGGAGCAACTGTTCGCGGTCGGCGCCGCCGTGCTTTGACTCCAGCACCCTGATGTCGAGCCGCTGGCCGAAATCGGCGTCCGGATCGTCCCGGATATGGCCGCCGAGGTCGCGCGCGAGCATGACGAGGCCTTCGTACGCCGAATGGTTGAACGAGGCGTCGGCTCGACCGCCGACATCGAAGACGAGTCCTATCGACGGAATCCACAGGGGGCCGCCAGCGCTGGAGCCGCTGGCCTCCGCGGCGCGTGCCTTGCAGGAGAGAAGCGACAGTGCGATGGCGCACGCAATCAAGACGAGTAGTGGGCGGCAATGCTTCATGACGACCCTCCGCAGACAGGATTACCGGGTGTCGGCCGGTCTTTATTCGGGCAGTTCGCTGACTATGGCTACGCCGCTGGACGCTCCGAGGCGATCCGCGCCGGAATCGAGCATCTTGATGGCGTCGTGGTAGCTGCGTATTCCGCCGGAAGCCTTGACCTTGAGCTTGTCGCCCACCGTCTTCTTCATCAGCCGCACATCGTCTGCGGTTGCGCCTCCGGTACCGAAGCCGGTGCTTGTCTTGACGAACTTCGCTCCTGCCTTGGCCGCGGCTTCGCAGGCTTTGACCTTTTCAGCGTCTGTCAGGTAGCAGGTTTCAATGATGACCTTGACGGTGGTATTGCCGGCGGCGGCGACGACCGCGCGGATGTCCTCCTCGACGGTCTTCCAGTTTCCGGCCTTGGCGGCTCCGAGGTTGATCACCATGTCCACCTCGTCGGCGCCCTGCTTTATGGCGAGAGCGGCCTCGGCCGCCTTTGTCTCGGTAGCGTTGGCTCCAAGCGGGAATCCTATGACGGTGCAGACGAGCACCCTGGAATTCGACAGATCCTTGGCGCAGAGCGGCACCCAGTACGGGTTGACGCAGACGCTCGCGAAGCCATTGGCCTTGGCCTCGACGCACAGCTCGTGGACCTGCTGTTCGGTCGCGATGGCTTTGAGCAGGGTATGGTCGATCGTCCTGGCGATGCTCGCCTTTGTCCATTCATTTGTCATGCTGGTCTCCTTTTGCTTTACTATCGAAGCCTTTTCATATCTCGAAACGGCGCGCGAGGAATTCACGGCGCGTGGCGACGAGCTCGACGAGCTCGGCGAGCATGGCCTTGTTGGCCTTCTCGGCTATCGGAAACACGAAACGTTCCGTTTCGTTCGCATAGCGCTGGATGAATGATATATCAGTCGTATAGCCGAGGGAAATCATGTTGCTTATCCTGTCCGCGCTTTTGAGGACCAGTGCACGCTGGCTGCCGTACTCGAGGATACGCGACAGGAAGACGGCCTTCGATTCCACCGGTCGCCTCGTCACCTCGAGGACCAGCTGGTAGACCTCCTGGCTCTCGTCGTCTATCTCCAGGATCTGCTCCCTGTCCATGTCGGGTACGTCCTCCACGAGATCGTGGATGACCGCGGCCTTGAGGAGCACCGAGTCGATGTACCCGTAATCCATCAGGATGCCGAAGGTGTCTATCTGGTGGCGGAACATGTTGCCGCCGGAACGGCGGCGCTTGCCTATCAGCACGGTGGCAAGCTGGATGTAGGGGGCCAGGTGCATGCTCTTGAGGCGGATCATCTCCTCCTCGGCCATGGTTTCCGGCCGTGGAGGCTCTTCCGCTTGTCGGAGCGGTCGCCCCTTCCTGTCCATGCAGCCGCCTACGCCAGGTCCCCGAGGTATTTCTCGAGCTTCTCGGCGCGGATTTCCGCTTCCCTGAGCTTCTGGCGTTCCTTGTCTACCACGTCTGCCGGTGCGCTGTCGACGAAGGCGGCATTCCCCAGCTTGGCTTTGGTGCGCGAGGCGTACTGGCGCTCCTTATCGGCTTCCCTGGCGAAGCGGGCGGCGAGCTGGGATACGTCCACCGCCTCCCTGGCAAACACGCAGGCCTCGAAACCGCGGCCCGCCAGAGACAAGGCCCCGGCAGGCTTTGCCTTGACGAACTCTATGGCCGAAGCGCCGGCGAGCAGAGACACCAGCTCGGCGTTGCGGATCATGAAGGCGCCGCCCGCGAACCCGTCGTCGAAGCGCACGGCGACGCGCAGCTTCTTCTCAGGCGCGATTCCGAACTCGCTGCGCAGGCTCCGGACTATCGTGACCAGTTCCTTGACAGAGCCGAAGCGCTCGACCAGGTCGGGATCGCGCCTCTCGGCCTGGTCGGCGGGGTACGGCTTGACCATAAGCCGGCCGCTGTTCCCGGGCAACTTGCCGTAGATTTCCTCCGTGACGAATGGCAGGAAGGGATGGAGCAAGGCGAGCGATTCCTCGAGGATTGACAGCAGCACGGTTACCGCCCGGTCCTTCTCGGCGTCGGAGTCGGAGCGGGTCGAGACTTTCGTGGCCTCGAGGTACCAGTCGCAGAAGTCGTTCCAGAAATACTCGTACACGGCCCCTGCCGCGTCGTTGAAGCGGTACGCGAGCAGGGCTTCGCGGACCTGGACGGCCGCCGCGTTGAGGCGGGCCAGAATCCAGCGGTCGGCGTCGTTGAGCGCAGGGGCGTCGACGAGTTCGCGGTCCTCGAGGTTCATGAGGATGTAGCGGCTGGCGTTCCATATCTTGTTGGCGAATTTTGAACCGAGCTTGAAGTCGTCCTTGTTGACCAGGATGTCCTGCGTCGAGGTGTAGAGGAAGGCGAGCGTGAACTTGAGCGCGTCCGAACCGTATTCCTCCACCACCTCGAGCGGGTCTATGCCGTTGCCCAGGGACTTGGACATCTTGCGGCCCTGCTTGTCGCGGACAAGCGTCGTCATGCAGATGTCGCGGAACGGCACCTGCCCCGTGAACTCCAGACCCGCCATGATCATCCTGGCAACCCAGAAGAAAATGATGTCGAAACCGGTGAGCAGCGTGGTGGTCGGGTAGAATTTGCGGAAATCAGCGGAGTCCCCGGGCCAGCCGAGCGTGCTGAACGGCCAGAGCCAGCTCGAGAACCAGGTGTCGAGCACGTCTTCGTCCTGCGTCAGCTCGGTGGACTTGCAGAACGGGCACTCGAGCGGCTCGTCGCGGGCGACGACGGTCTTGCCGCAGTGCGCGCAGTGCCAGGCCGGGATGCGGTGCCCCCACCAAAGCTGGCGGCTTATGCACCAGTCGCGTATGTTCGTGAGCCAGTTTTCGTAGGTATTCTCCCAGCGCTGGGGATAGAACCTGACATCGCCGTTCCGCCAGGCAGCCAAGGCCTTGTCGGCGAGCGGCCGCATCTTGACGAACCACTGTTTCGACAGGAACGGTTCGACTACCGTATGACAGCGGTAGCAGTGCCCGACGGCGTGGGTTATCGGATCCTGCTTGATGAAGAGGCCAAGCGCGATCAGGTCCTCGACGACCAGGGTCCGCGCTTCCTTGACCTTGAGTCCTCGGTACCTGGCCGGGACGTTGTCGTTGAGCGTACCGTCCGGGGACAGGACGTTGATGCTCGGGAGATTGTGACGCTTGCCTATCTCGAAGTCGTTGGGGTCGTGGGCGGGGGTGATCTTGACGAGGCCAGTGCCGAAGCTGCGGTCGACGTAGGCGTCAGCTATCATCGGGATGACCCTGTCCGCCAGCGGCAGCCTGACCTTGGCGCCGGCAAGGCCGAGGTAACGCTCGTCCTCAGGATGGCAGGCGACCGCGGTATCGCCCAGGAGGGTCTCCGGTCGCGTCGTCGCTATCTCGATGTAGTTCGGGGCTCCGGCCGGCGGATCGACCAGCTCGTAGCGGATGTGGTACATCGCGCCGGCCTCGTCGGCGTGCTCGACCTCGTCGTCTGACAGGGCGGTGCCGCAGGAGGGGCACCAGTTGACCAGATACTCGCCCTTGTACACGAGGCCCCGCTCGTACAGCGTGACGAAGACGTCGCGGACCGCCTTGGAGAGGCCTTCGTCGAGGGTGAAACGCTCGCGGCTCCAGTCGCAGCTCGAACCGATTTTTTCGAGCTGGTTCTTGATGAAGTCGTGATGCTCGTTGACAACCTTCCAGGTCTCCTCGACGAATTTCTCGCGGCCCATCTCGTGGCGATCGATGCCTTTTGCGCGGAGCTTCTTTTCCACGACGTGCTGGGTGGCGATGCCCGCGTGGTCGGTACCTGGAAGCCACAGGGTCGACTCCCCGAGCATGCGATGGAAACGCACGAGGATATCGGGCAAGGCGTTGTTGAGGGCGTGTCCCATGTGGAGTATGCCGGTGACGTTCGGGGGGGGCATTACCATCACGAAAGGCTTCTTTCCGTTGGGAGCCGACGGCAAGAAGAGACCTTCCGCCATCCAGGCCGCGTAGAGGCGGTCTTCGAATTCCTTGGGGTCGTAAGCCTTTGCCAGTTCTACGGCTTTCATGTAATGGTGCCCTCCGGCGCGCGATGCGCAACGATCACTCTACCAAAAAGCCGAAGTATATGCAAAGGGCCGGATCGTGCTATGGTAACGGCCGTCCGGACAGGCAAAGGAGGCACCCGTGAACCCAATGGAAAAGTACGCCCGGCTCCTCGTGCGGGTGGGCATCAACCTGCAGGAGGGCCAGACCCTCGTCATAAGCTCCCCGATAGAATGCGCCGCATTCGCGCGCCTCGCCCAGGTGGAAGCCTACAACTCCGGCGCCGGTGAAGTGGTGCTGCGCTGGATAGACGAGGAATCCGACCGCATCACCCTTGACCTCGCCCCGGGGGCTGTACTCGACCGTTACCCCGAATGGTCAAGAGTCTTCCTGAACGGCTACGCCGAAGCGGGAGCCGCCTTCCTCAAAATAGACGCCTCCGACCCGGAACTCATGAAGGACGTCGACCCCAAGCGCATGAGTCGGCAGAGCAAGGCCAGGAACATCGCGCTCGAACCGTACCGGACCCTCCTCATGAGCGACAAAAACGCATGGTGCGTCGCCTCGGTTCCCACCGCCGCCTGGGCCAGGAAGGTTTTCCCAGGCAAGACCGAGCCGCAGGCAGTCGAGGCGTTGTGGGACGCCATCTACAAGGCCGTCCGCGTCGACCGGGCCGATCCCGTGGCGGCATGGCGGGAACACCAGGATGCGCTCGATGCGCGTCTCGCCTTCCTGAAACGCAACGATTTTTCGAGCCTCCGATACAGGAATGGCCTGGGTACCGACTTCAGAGTGGCCCTGCCAGAAGGCCACGTATGGTTCGGCGGCGGCAGCGTTTGCCCCCCGGGCTATACGTTCGTCGCCAACATGCCGACCGAAGAGGTCTTTTCGATGCCGCACCGTAACGGAGCGAACGGCAAGCTTGTCAGCTCGATGCCGCTCAACTACAACGGCAACCTGATCGACGGCTTCTGGTTCGTGTTCAAGGACGGACTCGTAGTCGACTACGGAGCCAGGACGGGACTCGAGACCCTCAAGGAGATACTGGACACCGACGAGGGAGCCAGGCGCCTCGGCGAGGTCGCACTCGTGCCTTTCGACTCGCCCATCTCCAATACCGGCATCCTTTTCTTCAACACGCTGTTCGACGAGAACGCGTCGTGCCACTTCGCGCTTGGCAAGGCCTACCCGACCTGCGTGGAAGGCGGCACCGACATGGGCAAGGAAGACCTGATGGCTGCCGGCGCAAACGACTCCCTCGTGCATGTCGACTTCATGGTGGGCAGCTCCGACCTGTCGATAAGCGGCATCAAGGCCGACGGCAGCGAAGTGGCCGTATTCAGGGACGGCAACTTCGTCCTGTAGTCCCGGGTACGGGCCTCCGGAGCCTTGGCTCAGAGTTCCGGCGCATTGGCCTTGGGCGCGTGGCTCTCTATCGAGTTCATGTACCTGAGGCTGGCTCCGTCATCCGGAAGCACGGCGAGCACCTGCACGAACAGGGCACGGGCGTCACCGTAGCGTTTCTCGTAATACGCCTCGAGCCCGCGTTCGAACGACGCCCGCACGAGGTCCTTCCTGGAGCGCAGCTCGGGCGGGTCGCCGTCGTATATCTCGAAGACCGAAACAGGTTCGACCTTGCCCTTGACGCGGACCTTTCCTATGAAGCGCATGCGGAACGCCGTCGGGTCCGGCAGGTCGGCGAGTATGCGCTCGCTGACCGCCAGACCCAGGCCGTAGTCCTTGGAGACGCCTTCGAGGCGGCTCGCCAGGTTGACGGCGTCCGATATCACCGTTCCGTCCATGCGCAGTTCCTCGCCGATGGTGCCGAGCATCAGGCGGCCCGCATGCAGTCCTATGCCGACACGGATGGACTGCCTTCCGGAGGCTTCCCTGTCGAGGTTGTACGCCGCCACCCGCCCCTGGATGTCGAGGGCGCAGAGCAGCCCCGACTCGGCGCCTTCTGGGAACAGCGCCATGAAGCCGTCGCCCAGGTACTTGTCAATGAAGCCGCCGTGGACCCGTACGGCCGGCCCGACGCGCGCCAGGTACTCGTTGATGAACGCGAAGGTCTGCTCCGGCGTCGACGACTCGGCGAGCCGGGAGAAGGCCCGTACATCGACGAAGAGGACCGCCATGTCCTCGGCGCTCGAGTCGCCGAGGGCTATCTCCTCGATGTTCGACTTGCCGAGGAATCCGAGGAACTCCTTGGGCACGAATCGCTCGAGCGAGCGGTTGACGCGGGCCAGGTTGCCTGACAGGACCTCGGCCATGGAGAAGGCGGCGGCGAAGCGCTTGGTCATTATGAGCGACAACGCGAAGAGGAAACCGACCAGCCCAACCTGCATGAGGAAGGCTCCCCGCAGGAGCCCGGCCGACACCAGGATGTCGTGGACCGCCCCCGAAAGCAGGGCCAGGAAGCCAAGGCCGAAGAGCCCGGCGCCTTCCCGCCCGCGCAAGCCCGCGGCGACTATGGCGGCGCCTGATCCCAGGGCGACCACGATGGTCGCTCCCTGAAACCAGAGCAGGCCAAGCGACGAAATGCGGGTAGGCGCGAACACGACGACGGCCGAGTACGCGGCGGCGGCGCCTGCCGCCGCGACGGAGGCCCAACGCGGGAATTCCAGCGGAAAAGTGGCGTTGACAAAGGCGGCGAACAACGCCACCGCCAGGGTAAAGGTGATGTAGCCTGCGTCGAAGAGAAGCCGCCACGGCAGAGCCGGGAATATCGAGAGGATGTAGTATTCATCGTAGCACAGCACGCGGACGCCGAGCGCCACGCACAGGAACCCGAACCACATCGCCGCCGTTTCCCCGCGCCTGAAAGCGAAGAGCCCGAGGTAGTAGGCGCCCATCGCGACGATGGCTCCGACGACGAACAGTTCGTACGCCACCGCCCGCTCGCGCATGGAGGTTACCGTCTCCCAGTCTCCCAATACGACGCTCGAGCGGGTTCCGCCCTGGCGGTCGGCGAAATTGGAGACGTGCATGACCAGGTCGACCCGTCCATCCGTCCCGGCCTCGACGGGCGACACGACGGAAAGCCAGCCTGGCGATTCCTCCGCGGCCGTCCTGCCCGGCCTGCCGTGCCGCTGTATCTCCACGCCGTCGGCGAAAATCGTGGCCGCGCTCAGGAACGACGACGAGCGGAGTCCGTAGCTCCGCCCCGGAGCCAGCCCGGAGACGGAAATGCGCCAGGTACAGAATCCGACCGGCGACACGCCAGGAATGCCATAGTCGCTCCACTCCGACGGGAACGGAACGAGCGCGTCGTACAGCGGCTGGCCGCCGTCGCCGAACGCGGCCGGATCGACGAAGCGGCCCCAGTAGAACTCCCAGTCGCCGTCGAGGGCGACCGGCGTCGACAGCGGCACGGCCGAAAGGTCAACGGCTCCGGGGGTGAATACGGGCGACTCCGCTTCGGCGGGGAGCTTGCCGCAGCCGCTCAGGGCCATAACGAAGGCAGGCAGCGCGAGCATCTTGATTACACGGGTTGCTGACGTGGTATTCATGGCCCGCAGAGCATAACCCGGAATCGGAGGCATCGCAATCGCAAGCCGGGAGCGGCACTACAGCGTGGCCAGCCCGCCTTGGTCCGCGAATTTCCGGGTTATCTCGAGGATGTCGTCGAGGCATTCGAACATGTTGTCGACGAGGCGCGGCTCGAAGGCCGCTCACTTCTCGGCGCGGAACAGGTCGAGCACCTTCTCGAGAGGCCAGGCCTCCTTGTAGACACGCTTGTTGTACAGGGCGTCGAAAACGTCACACAGAGATACGATTCGCCCGGACAGGCTGATATCGAGCCCTGCCTTGCCCAGGGGATAGCCCTTGCCGTTCCAGCGCTCGTGATGCTTGAAGGCGATTACAGAAGCCGCGCGCAGGAGCGGACGGTCGGACGATCCGGGTATCTCCCTGCCGACCACGGTGTGGTGCTTCGCAGCGGTGCGCTGCCTGACCCAGAACTCAAGCTCCTCGAAGGAAGGCCGCTGATGCTGCATGGGAAATGGCAAACCGTTGCCCTCTGGCACGGGACGAGCTATACTGTCGCCCATACGCTCGATCCATGAATGAAAAGCGGGATCGGTGCCCAGGAGGAATCAAATGGCCGAGAAAAGCAAGCAACCCAAGGAACCAAAGAAAAAGCCACAGAAGACTTTGCTGGAGAAGCGTAAGGAGAAGCGCGAGAAGGAAGCCTCGAAGCACGAAGAATAGCTTTTCTTCGATATTGAGGCGTCTGCTTCGTTGCGGCCCCGGATGTTACCCTCGACATACAGAAGTATGCCGTCGGGTCCCATCCGGGGCCGCGCCTCGCTTGATCTTGGGGGGGATACCCCCCGAAGCCCCCTGCAGCCCTGCGCACTGCTCGGTCTGCATATCCTCGCTATGGAAGAAAAGACGTTGACAGGCGGCGCGTCTGCTTCGTCGAAGCCCGGGACGTTGCCCTCGACATTCAGAAAGTATACCGTCGGGCCCCGTTCGAGGGCGAGCTTACGGGTACGGGCCGACGCCGGGCCTGAGGATTTCGACCACGCCCGTGCGTATGTCCAGGACGGTGCCGATGCGGCGTTCGTTCTCCTCGCCGGGG
>CAZNXK010000017.1:28657-41518 GCA_964576835.1 uncultured Treponemataceae bacterium
AGTATCATGTCGATACCGGGCAGGTCCTCGAGCTCCCAACCGGCGGAGAACAGCAGCTCTTCGGGGTAATCGGCTTCGGGAACGTCAGCGTCGAGCATCGTCCGTTTCGCGGTCAGGGACAACACCGCGCGGCCAAGTGCCTCGATGACGTCCATGGCGACCCGGTTTGCGGGAATGCGTATGCCCAGTTCCGCCCGCCGGAGATCAAATCCCTTGGCGGCGCGGTTGGTGCTCTGAAGGACGAAGACGTATGGGCCGGGGGTCAGCCGCTTCATCACCCGGAAGGCCGCGCTGGATATCTCGCACAGTTCCGAAGCCTGCGTAATGGACGAGCACATCACGGTGAGCGGGCGGTCCCTGCCCGTCTCGACGAGGCGCTTCAGGCGGGCGATGCCATCCTTCGAGGCGATGGAACAGAGGACGCTCCAGCTGGTGTCGGTCGGCACGACCACGAGTCCGCCCCCTTCGAGGACGGACGCGGCGCGCCGGATGACGCGCGCATCCGGATTTTCGACAACGACATATTCGAGCACCATGGACCCCCGCGTGCCCATGATACCCCGTCTGGGTCCGTCAGCGCAACGAGACGAGGTCCCGCAGTTCGTCGTCGCCCAGTTTAGATATCCACGATTCGCCAGCGCGGACGGTCAGCTCCGACAGTTCCCGCTTCGAGGCTATCATGGCGTCGATTCGCTCCTCGATGGTGTCCCGTGCTATCAGCCGATGCACGAAAACGTTCCTGGTCTGCCCGATGCGGAACGCCCGGTCGGTAGCCTGGTTTTCGACGGCCGGGTTGAACCACAGGTCGTAATGCACGACGCGGGTGGCCGCCGTCAGGTTGAGTCCCACGCCGCCTGCCTTGAGGCTGACAAGGAATACTCCCGGGCCGCGCTCGTTCTGGAAGCGGTCGACCGCCTCGTCACGCCGCTTCCTGGAAAGTCCGCCGTGGAGCATGTACGGCTCCACGCCCAGTTCGTCGCGCACGACGCCCTCGAGTATTCCGAGCATCTCGACGTACTGGCTGAACACGAGGACGCGCTCGCCCGCCTCGAATGCCGCTTCGAGCAGCGCGACGAGCAGCCTGGTCTTGCCGGAAGCATCGGAAGTCCCCGGGCTTTCCTTGTCGTAGTTGCGCGGATGGTTTGAGACCTGCTTGAGCGCGGTGATCATTGCCAGGACGACTCCAAGCCGGTTTTCGGAACCGGCGGACGACACGCGGGCCAACCCTTCGCTCGCAACCGCCTCGTACAGCGCAGCCTGTCCGGGCGTCAGGCTGGCGTATTCGTCGACGACCACCTTGTCCGGCAGGTCGGCGGCTATCGCCTTGTCTGTCTTGAGCCTGCGCATGACGAAAGGCGCGGTGGCGCGCCGGAGCCGTCCCGCCGAAAGCTCAGAGCGGTCCAGCTCTATGGGCTTTCTGAACTCGTCGGCGAAGCGCGCCTGGGTTCCCAGATAGCCAGGCAGGATCCAGTCGAAAAGGCTCCACAGCTCGGCCAGATTGTTTTCCACCGGCGTTCCTGTCAGCGCCAGCCGGCGCTCGGCCCTGAGGGACTTGACCGTCCTGGCGCGCCTGGAGTCGGGATTCTTGATGTAGTGGGCCTCGTCGAGGACGACCAGGTTCCATTCAAACCCCGCGAGCTTCTTCTGGTCGCGTATCATTGTCTCGTAGCTCGACAGGGTGACATCGGCGGCGCGGCGGCGGCGGGCGGTTCCGTAGTAGGGACAGACTGTCAGGGACGGCGCGAATCTGGACAGTTCGCGCTCCCAGTTGGACAACAGCGACGCGGGCGCGCAAACCAGGGCTCCGGAGCCCAGGCTGCCGGCGTCCTTGAGCGACAGCATGGCCGCTATTGCCTGGACCGTCTTCCCGAGCCCCATGTCGTCCGCGAGCAGGCAGCCCAGGCCTCGTTCGAAATTGCCGAGCATCCACCGGAAACCCCGTTCCTGGTACGGCCTGAGCGTAGCCTTGAGCGAAGAAGGCGACCGTATTTCAACGTCACCGCGCCCGGCGGTCCCGACGAGCCGCTGTATGGCATCGGAGAAATCGCTCTCCGTCTCGACGTCACCGGAGAGGGCAGCCCTCATGGCCTCGAGAGCGCCTGGAGCCGCCTTGCCGGACACGCGTGAAAGCAGCCGCGCCGCCTCCGCCGGATCGAGGCGCACCCATTCGTTGCGCCAGCGTACCAGCCTCAGGCCCGAAGACAGCATCGACGCGAACTCGGCGGGCGAAAGGCGCTCGTCGCCTATGGCGACAGACCAGTCGAAGGTGAAAGCCGTGGCCAGGTCGAGGAAGGAGCCCAGGCTGGCCTTCCTGGCGGCCCTGATCGCCGGCCTGGGGGTCGCGAGAGCGCGCAGCTCCCTTGGCAATACGAGTGAAACGCCCAGACGTCCGAGTAGGGGAGCGGCGTCGATGACGAAGCCCGCGAGTTCCTCCTGCCCGAGCGTCACCGACGCGGAGACGCCGAGCCTGCCCAGCGCGGGGACGAAGTTGGACAGCATGGCGGCGAAACTCATGGCCTGGGCCGCCCGCTCTCCGGCGACGCCGGAGGCAGACTTGAGGGCTACCCGTGAACCATCCTCGCCGACGCAGGCCGCCGACAGCCTGAATCGCGGGGTGTCGGCACTTGCGTCGCCGCGCCTGGCCGCCGCTATCGCGAGCTCGAGGGGCGGTCTGGACGAGGCTAGCGTGTAGACCGACAGCCATGCGTCGAGGGCACCGGGCAAGGCGCGCTGGCCAGGAGCAGCGCACGATACCTGGCGCCTGCCGAAGAGCGCGCGGACTGTCGGATGCTCGTTCTCCCGGCTCGACGGCAGGGAAAAGCCAACCGAGCCCGCGAGTTCGGTGAGGTAAGCCATGGCCAGAAGCTCTATCGTCGATTTGGCATCGGGAACCCTCGCCGTCGCGGCTTTCGGGGTCCGTAGGGGTTCGGGCGAAGCCGGTACGGGAGAGGCTATCTTCCAGGTCGGGGAAATCGCCAGCGGTTCCAGGGCGCGGAGGAGCGCATCGACATCAGAGGCGAACCGTGCCGGCCGCCAGAGCACCGAGAAACGATCGCCGCAAAGCCTGACGTCGGGCACGAAGGCAGAGGCCGAGGCAATGGACCGCGCGGCCTGGAAGAACGCCCTCAAAAACCGGTACGAGGGACTGCCCTGCCGCTCGGCGCAGGTCAGGAAGGCCTTCGAGGCCGCAAGAAGGCCAAGCTTGCCTCCGATGGCTGTTTCGATGGACGCGGTGCCATCCGCGCCGAGGCGGACCTCGAACCTCGAGGCCGCGAAGCACCTGGCCTGGCCGCCATCCAGCGAGGCCAGGCCGGCAGGCTCGATGATTTCCGGGATCCTGCCTGCCGCTTTCATGTAGAATGCCGCGCATACGACCCTCAGGTCGAAGGGGGCGAGCCCCCTCGACGGCGGCAGCAGTGACGGGATGGCAGCCGTATAGTTAGAAAGACCGCCCAGGCCGGACAGCGGGTCGCCATCCTCCGGTTGCGGGTCAGGCCAGGGAGCCACCAGCCGGGGATTGACAGGGTCCGGCACGGGGAGCGTGCGTATGGGTTCGGCGACTGTGCCCTTCGCTTCGGCACCATCGATGTCGACACCGCGCAGCCTGAACAGCACGAGAGGATCACGGTCTATTTCCTGGGCCAGCAGGTAGTAGACGGCGGCCTGATGCTTGCAGGGGTCGCCGTAGTCGGGGCAGCTGCACGACCGCTCGATCTCGGACCAGCGCCTGGGAACCAGGGAGGCGCCCTTCTTTTCCAGCCGGGCTACGAGGCCATCGGGCAGGTCGCCGGCCGCGACCCGCGAACGGAGCAGGAGGTCCGAGGCGAAGGCTGCCCTGACGGTGGCCAGCGCCGGTCCGGGCAAGGGCTTGAACCGTATCGCGACATCGTAGTAGGGGGCATAGTTGCCCGAGACCCTGGCGCGAACATTTCCGCCATCGACGGTCAGCTTCAGCACCGAGCCGTTGCCCGCGTAGGCACGACCGCGGGCTAGCCGCCCGTCGTCGGCCAGCGCTTCCATCGCCTCTATGAAATAGCGGCCCCAGGGTGTGAGGCCGAACACGTGCTTGGCCCGCATGGCGCGGTCAGAGCATCTTGATGTAGGCCCGCCGCCGTTTGTGCTGCCTGTGCTCGTAGCTCTTCCAGAGACTCTGGACCTCGAAGTTCGTCTCCAGCTCGCCTGCTGTCTCGGCGCTGACGACGCCTGCCTTCCGGCAGCTGTCTATGAGCGACGTCATGAGGAAGGCGACTGCGCCGGCTCCCTTGTGTTTCGGGTCGACCGCGATGAGGAGGAGGTCTATGCCGACCGGATGCCTCATGGCCCCAAGCAGGTGCACCCAGCCGAAGGGAAAAAATCGCCCCCGCGCTTTCTGGAGCGCCTTGGAGAGGCTCGGGAAGGCGAGGCCGAAGGAAACCAGGGCGTCGTCCCTGTCGACTACTATCTTGATGAAGCGGGGGTCGGCGAAACCGAGATACTGGTCGACATAGTTCTGAACCTGCCTGTCGGACAGCGGCGTGGTGCCGTAGAGCTTCTCGTACGCCTCGTCAAGGAGGGCGAATATGGGCCTGGCGAATTTGCGCTTCAGTTCCGCCGGGGTTTTCCAGTCGTAGACGTGCATGCCGGTCCGTCGGGAAATGAGGTTCTGGACGCGCATGACCTTCTCCGGTATGTCCTTGGGAACCATGACCTCGTACTCCAGCCAGTCGACGTCCTTGCGGTACCCGAGCCGCTCAACGAATTCGGGGTAATACGGATGGTTGTATATCATCGGCATGGTGCCGAGCTGGTCGAAGCCCTCGATGAGGAGACCCTCCTTGTCCAGGTCGGTGAAGCCCATCGGGCCGTTGACGCCGACCATGCCCTTGCCGCGGAGCCAGCCTTCGGCCGTCGCGAACAAGGCCTGGGCAACCTCGAAATCCTCTATGAAATCCACCCACCCGAAGCGGCCGTACTTGTTGCCCCACTTCTCTATGTAGCGATGATTGATGAGAGCCGCGATGCGGCCCACCGGCTTTCCGTCCCGGTATGCCAGCCAGTACTCGGCTTCACTGAACTCGAACGCCGGGTTGCGCTTCCTGGAGAGCGTGTTGTACTCGTCGGCAATGATGGGCGGCACCCAGTACTGATTGTTCCTGAAAATTCCAAAAGGGAACTCGATGAACGCATGCAGGTCCCTTTTTGTCTCTACGTGCCTGATTTCTATGGCCATCGGTGCCCCTATCCTGCAATTCGCGGTCTCCAGCCAGGCCGCCGCGGATTGCCGGCGGAGTATACACGGAGGCCGCAGGGCGTGTAAATGAACGCAAGTCGGGCCCGGGAAGGAGCAGCATCGGCCTCTAGGAGCGAGGCCGACGGCGTTCAGGATTGGAGGATATTCCGCTATACGACCATCGTGACGGTATCCTCGCAAGCCTCGACCGCGGCCTTCCTGCGAGTGATGATCTGGGTGACTATGACAACCGCGGCGAAGCCCGCGCCGACGAGGTCCTGGGCATGATTCGGCGTCATCAGGAGCATGGCCGCGGACAGGGAGACCACCCTGAGCACGAGGCCCAGTTTCGAAATCAGGTAGCCTTCCACCGCGGTGCCGAGCATGATGACGCCGGCGATCGACGTGACCATGACAAGGGAGCCTTCCAGGAAACCCGTCCCCTGGAGGAGCAAGGCGCGGTTGTACACGAACATATATGGCACGATGAACCCGGCAAGCGACAGCTTGAGCGAGGCATAGCCGGTCCTCATCGGACTTCCGCCCGATATTCCCGCGGCTGCGAACGACGCGAGGGCCACAGGAGGCGTGATGTTGGCGAACATCGCAAAGTAAAACACGAACAGGTGGGATACGAGCGGGTCGATTCCGAGGCGGATGAGGGCGGGGGCCGCCATCGTCGCGGTGATGAGGTAGGCGGGGATGCTCGGGAGGCCCATGCCCAGTATCATGCACGCGACCATGGTAAAGACCAGGGTCAGGAAGAGACTCTTGCCGCCCAGGGCGACGATGGCGCTGGCCATCGACAGGCCGAATCCGGTCAGGCTCGCGACGCCGATCACCACGCCGACGGTCGCGCACGCGATGGCCACCGGTATCATCGATCTGGTACCCTCGAACAGGGCGTCAGCCACGTCCTTGAGGTTCATCCTCGTCGATTTGCGGACAAGCGACGTCGCAATGGTCACGAGTATCGTCATGAAAGCCGAGAAAATCACGGTCTTGCCCGATCCGAAGAGCATGTAGACGAGGAAGACTATAGGGAAGAGCAGGTGGCCGCGTTCCCTGAGCACGACCCAGACTCTGGGGAGGTTCTCCCTGGAGATGCCCTCGAGTCCGCATTTCCTCGCCCTCAAGTGCACCTGGACTATGATGCCTATGTAGTAGAGCAGGGCCGGCAGGATGGCCGCCACGGCGATCACCTTGTACTGGATGCCGAGGACCTCGGCCATGATGAAGGCAGCCGCCCCCATTATCGGCGGCATCAGTTGTCCGCCCACGGACGACGACGCCTCGACCGCTCCGGCGAAGTCCTTGTCATACCCTGTCTTCTTCATCAGCGGGATAGTGAACGTGCCCGTCGTAACGACGTTGGCCACTGCCGAGCCGTTGATTGTCCCCAGGAGCGCGCTGGCAATCACCGAGACCTTGGCGGGTCCGCCCTTCTGGTGTCCGGCCGCCGCCAGGGCGATGTCGTTTATGAACTGGCCCATACCCGACTTCTCCATGAACGCTCCAAACAGGATGAACAGGTAAATGTACGACGCGGAGACGCCCACTGCGGTGCCGTATATTCCATCCGTCGAGACAAAGAGGAAGCTTGTCAGGTCAGCCAATGAATAGCCCCGGTGGCCGAAGAAGCCGGGCAGGCTGCGACCGAACAGCGCGTAAGCCATGAACGTCAACCCGAGCGCCGGCAGGGCCCAGCCGGTCACGCGGCGCGCGCTCTCGAGCACGAGGAGAATGAGCACGGCGCCTGCGACCAGATCCGAGGCATTAGGCATGCCCGCCCGGCCTATGATGCCGATATAGTCGATGAAGACGTAGAGGCTCGTCATCGCGGCGAGCGCAGCAAAAACAAGATCGTACCAGGCAGCTTTGTTGTTCGAGCTCTTCTTCCTGAGCGGATAGAAGACGAAACCCAGCGCGAGTATCATCGCCACGTGCAGCGAGCGGTGCTTGAGGGTCACGGGCGTTCCGAAGACAGACCCATAGAGATGGTACAGCGCGACGAGGACGGCAAAGGTCTTGACGACGATGGCTGATATCTTCCCTGAGAAAACACGATACCTCGATTCGGTATCGAACTCCTCGAGGAGTTTCTTCTGCAGTTCCGGCGAAGCGGCCGTTTGAATCGAATCGCTCAAGGCGTTACCTCCGTAGTCGTATCCGCAGCTCGAGAGCCTCGTGATGCGGCAGGTCGGATCCGCGCGCGACCAGTTTCCCGTTGAGGGATATCGCCGCGACGGCCGTCGTGGAATTGATCCAGCGGTACGACGGATAGGTCTCGTCGATGCCGCCGTAGATTATGAAGCCGTCCGCCACGCGGACGCTCGTGCCGCGTTCGTACGGCACGCCGGCGCCGAAGCCGCCGATCCTCGTCTCGCGCAGGAATAGCGAGCCGTCGGCCGCCACGTCGAAATTCTCGAACCAGGGGAAATGCTCCACCGAGTGTATCCACTCGAACTCGAGCGCGTCACCCGGAGCCGCGGGAACGGACAGGAGCCTCCGCCCGCCATCCTGGACGGATATGACGAGCTCGAAGCCTTTTCCGCCCGGGCGGGAGCACGCTCCGGTGAAAATGGATACGGCCGCCAGGAGAGCCGCAAGGGCAATCGGCGAACGGAACGCCTTTCCTAAGGGCGGGCAGCCGTATCCGCGGCTCACTTCAGCGCGCCGGCTTCTTTATAGAAGCGCTCGGCGCCCGGATGCAGCGGCACGACCATGCCCTCCAGAGCGGTTTCGAGGTTGATGTGCTTCTTGGCCGCGCTGTGCGTGTCCTGGATCCTGGAGATGTTGTCGAAGAAGCCCTTAGTCAGCATGTACACGACTTCGTCGGACAGATCCTTCTGCACGATCAGGATGTTCATGATGGTCGCGGTATTGATGTCGGCGGCGTTGTTGTAGGTGCCGGCAGGGATGACGGACGCGGTGAAGAAGGGATATTTCTCCTGGAGCTTCTTCATGCCGTCGCCCTCGATCGGGATGATGCGGATCTTGTTGGTCGTGCCGAGGTCCATAACCGTGGAGTTGGGGATGCCGCTCGTCACGAAGGCCGCGTCCACGAGGCCATTGCGCATCTGATCTATGGCCTCGCCGTAGTTCAGGTAATCGGGACGGATGTCGTCGTAGCTCATGCCATGGGCCTCGAACATCAGGCGCGCGTTGACCTCGACGCCGGAATTCGGAGCGCCTACGCCGACCCTCTTGCCCTTGAGGTCCGCGAAGGTTTTGATGCCGCTCGCCTCGGTGGTCACGAGCTGCACATAGTTGGGATACAGGCTCATCAGTCCGCGCAGGTCTTTCCTGGGCTCCTGGCCCTGGAAGGCGCCGAACGCGTCATAGGCCTGGAGCACCGCGTCTGACATGACGATGGCGATCTCCGCCTTCTTGTTGAGGATAAGGTTGATGTTCTCGACGGATGCGCCAGTGGACTGCACCGACGAGCGGAAGCCGATATCGCTGGCGATGACGGTGCCGAAGCCGCCGCCTATAGGATAGTACAGGCCGCTGGTCGGCCCCGACGCCACCGTGATGAACACGGAACTCTTGTCTATGGCCGCGGGCTTGGGTGCCTCTTCCTTCTTCGCGCATGACGCGAAGGCCAAAGCCGCGATGGCGACGATGGCTGCGATCGCGAATGCCTTTGAGTGTTTCATGAAAGCTCCTTGTTGGTGATACTGCTTTTCCATCATGCAACAACCGTGCCATCGTCTCCGGTAAATCTTGGTTTCCTTCAAGTCATGCTGCCGCCGTAAACACAATCAAGGTATGTACTTGGAGCGTTTGAACGCGTCGGGGGAGGCCAGAACGGCGACACAGTTAAAAATCATGGCCTCTATCCGGCGGCAATTTATGCCGGCTCCGGCATTTATTGCCGCCGGATAGAGGTATCATGTCGATGATCACCGGACCAGCCCATAGTCATGGAGCTTGTTGCGGAGGCCCCGTTCGCTGATGCCGAGACTCTCCGCGGTCAGGCGGCGGTTGCCAGCGTTCCTGGCCAAAGCCGCCTTGATGGCGAGCGCCTCGACATCGGCGAGCCGCTTGCCTCCGAGGTATGCCGCGATATCGGCCCAGGCCGGCTCGGGGCATCGCGACGAAGGTTCCCCGATGTCGGGAGGCAGGTCCGCGAGGCTTATCGTCGGCCCGTCCGCCATCAGCACGCCATGCTCCATTGCGTTGGCCAGCTCGCGGACATTTCCAGGATAATCGTAGTCCAGGAGTCGCCTGGCGGCCTCGGCGGAAACGCCTTTGACGGCCTTGCCCGTGTCCCTGGAAAAGATCTCGACGAAGTGGCTGACGAGGGGAGGAATGTCTTCCCGCCGGTCCCGCAGGGGCGGTACGAATATTTCGACCACCTTGAGCCTGAAGAACAGGTCCCGACGGAAGGTACCGGCCTCTACGAGGGCGGCCAGATCGGCGTTGGTCGCGGCGACGACGCGGGCGTTGACCTTGACCGGGGAATTGGCGCCGAGCGGCGTCACTTCCTTCTGTTGAAGCACCTGCAGGAGCTTTACCTGCAACGCGAGCGGCATGTCCCCTATCTCGTCGAGCAGCAGGGTACCCGAGCCGGCATACGCGAATTTGCCCTGCCTTGCGTCGATGGCGCCGGTGAACGCGCCACGGCGGTACCCGAAGAGTTCGCCCTCGAGCAGCGACTCGGGAATCGCTCCGCAGTTTATCTCGATGAACGGCTCGGCCTTGCGCTTTCCGGAGTAATGCAAGGCGCGGGATATCAGCTCCTTGCCCGTCCCGCTCTCGCCGCGGACGACCACGGTGGTATCCACGTCCTTGAGTCGCTCTATCATCTCGAAAACGCGCCGCATCGCCGCGCTCTTGCCCAATATGCCGCCGTAACTGTATCGCGCCTCGAGTTCGTGGCTGAGGTCCGCCACGCGGCGGTTGAGCCGTCCGTACTCAAGGGCCTGGTCCACCTGGGCCGACAGCTCATCCAGGCGTAGCGGCTTCTGCAGGTATCCGAAGGCGCCGCGGCGCATCGCCTCGACCGACGACTCTATGGAGCCGTATGCGCTCATCATGACGACGACTGGCGCATCGGGCAGGCGGCGCAGCGAGGAAAGCGTCTCGATGCCATCGGCATCGCCTATCCGGAGGTCCAGAAGCACGAGATCAAAGCCCTCGTCGGCCGCAAGCGCGAGGCCTGCCTCCGCCTCGACTTCGGTCCTGACGTAGTATCTGTCCTCGAGGGCGAACGCGAGCGACGAGCATATTGCCGCCTCGTCGTCGATGATAAGGATCCTATCCATCGCGTCGTCCTTCCAGCGGGAATTCCATGATCGCCGTGGTGCCTTGACCTACGGTACTGCACAGCTCCAGACGGCCGCCGTTTTCCTCAACATACTGTCTGGACAGTGGAAGGCCGAGACCTACCCCGCCGCGCTTGGTCGTGAAAAACGGTTCGAATATCCTTGCCGCGGCCGCCTCGTCCAGGCCGGAAGCCCCGTCGCGCACCTCGACGCGCGCCTTGCCGCCGACCGCACACACGGTCACGAGGATATCCGGACCGATCCGCCCCGTACCCGATTCCGCCCGACCCTCTTCCACCGCGTCCGCCGCGTTCAGGATGAGGTTCATCGCGCACTGGCGGACCTGGTCCGCGTCGACCGACGCCTGGACTCCTGGCTCGGACGAGGCATCCGCCGATATGCCGCGCCTGGCCAGGGCCGGGGCGGCGAGCGCGAGGCATGACTCGACCAGCACACCCAGATCTACGGTTGCGCGTACCGGTTTTCTCGGGCGGGCGAAGTCTATGAGATCGCGTATCAGCTTGTCCACCCGCTCGACTTCGCGGGGCACGTAAGCGCCCATCTCGCGCATGAAGCGCGGATCATCCATCTTGCGTGGCAGGAGCTCGACGAAGGCCTTGATCGAGGTCAGCGGATTGCGTATTTCATGGGCTATGCCGGCGACGATGCGCCCGAGCGCTTCGTCCTTCTCCCGCTCGGCCAGGCGCTCGAGCATCGCTTTTTCAGCCGTATGGTCCTCGAAGGAAAATATTGCGCCGACGATGATACCCTCGTGGTCGACCTGGGGATACAAGCCGTTGCGGATATGGATCCTCGCGCCGTCTGGCCGCGTCCACTCCACGCTCTCGAAGGGAAAAGCCTCTCCCGCCAGCACCCGCGCCATCCTTTCTGGAGACAGGAAGCGTTCAAGGAACGGGTACCCGGTGTACGGCAGGCCCACGGGGTCGGGGTCGAGGAGCCCGATCGCTCGGGCCCTGGCGTTGCATATAGCCACGCGGCCGTCAGCGCCGCAGGTCACGAGGCCGCGCGGGCTGCTCTCGAGTATCTGCGCTATGAATTCCTTCTTGTCCTCGGCCTCGCCGACGAGGCGGCCGAGCTCCTCGTTGGCGGATCTTAGTTCCGTCGTACTGGAGCGTACTCTCGAGGCAAGCTGACGGTTTACCCAGACCGTGCCGCCGCCGCCGAGCACCAGCGCCGCGAGCGCCACCGCGAAGGCCGTCATGGCATTGCGCAGCCGCCGCCTCGCCTCCTCTGCCGAGTCGCTGAACCATCGCTCGTATGATGCGCTGTACGCGCCGGATTCTTTGATGGCACCGAGGCCACGGTTCAGGGTATAGAGGAGGAAATCGTCCCCGCGGCGCACCGCCATCCCGTACTCCACGGGCAGCCAGTACGACGACGCCATCCCGAATGCCGACGAATCGGGCCGGCCGCGCAGCAGGTACGACGCCACGGCCCTGTCCTCGAGAAAAGCGTCCGCCCGGCCAAGCGCCAGGAGCTCCAGCGCGTCCGCCGGCGCCGAGGTCTCGTTGAAGCGCACGGCCCTGATGGCCTTGAGGAAATCGTAGGCGGGCGAGCCGTGGGTCAGGGCGAGCACGCCGTCCGCCAGCCTGGCCACCCCGTCGGCGTAACGCTCGTCGTCGGCCTTCGATACGACCGCGATCGCCGAGGCGAACAGCGGCTCGGTCATCTCGGCGAACGGCGGCGAGCCCGCGGTTCCCGACGAGTACGGTACGCCAAGGATGACGTCCACGGACCCCGAAGCGAGCGCCTCGCCGGCTTCGCCCGCTTCCATCGCGTACAGCGCGACGGCGATGCCGCCCGCCTCCCCGATCGCGTTGACAATGTCGACGAAGAATCCGGCCGGATGGCCATATCCGTCGACGAACTGGAGCGGCGGCAGGGAAGCGTCGAAAGCGACCCTTAGAATCTCGTAGCGCGCGGGAGAGTCAGCCTGCCCGTAGGACGAGTCCCGCGCCTCCTGGGCGGCAGCCGGAGCGAACGCCGACACCGCGAGCGCGGCGACGAGTATCCGCCGCCCGATAGCCGCCTGCCGCCCGCGAGCCATAGCCCTTACTTGTCCTCCCTGACGTACGCCGTGCCCAGCGATGCCGGCGAGCCGACGCGCTTACTGAGCGTTTCCCACCAGGTTATGGCGACGAGCACGACGATGGTCGTCAGGTACGGCAGCATGTTGAGAAAGGCGGCGGGGATGTTGGTCCCCGAGGCCTGGAGCCTGAACTGCACCGCGTTGATTCCGCCGAATATAAGCGCCCCGGTGATTGCGCGCGCGGGGTTCCACATGGAGAAAATGACCAGGGCGATGACTATCCAGCCGCGGCCGCCGGTGATGTTCTCAGACCAGCCCGGCGTGTACGCGAG